>DAOLBY010000279.1:0-2004 GCA_035324325.1 Paracoccaceae bacterium
CGCTGATCAACGCCGATGCGCGCCGGCTGATGGGGCAGCAGCAGGTCACGCTGAACCGGCTGAAGAAGGAGATGGAAGGCGCGGGCATCGCCATCCTGACGCGGTCGAAACTGACGGCGCGCGACCTCAAGCACCTCGAGACACATTTCCTGCACAAGGTGTTCCCGGTGCTGTCGCCGCTGGCCATCGACCCGGCGCATCCCTTCCCCTTCATCCCGAACACCGGCTTCTGCCTGGCCCTGGAACTGGAACGCGCGTCCGACCGCCGCAGCCTGCGGGCGCTTCTGCCGGTGCCGCAGCAGGTGGCCCGCTTCATCCCGTTGCCGGGCCGCGCCGGGGAACGGCGCTTCCTGCCGCTGGAGGAACTGCTGCTGCTGCATCTGGGGATGCTGTTTCCCGGATATGTCGACCGCGGCCACTGCGCCTTCCGCGTGCTGCGCGACAGCGACCTCGAGGTCGAGGACGAGGCCGAGGATCTGGTGCGCGAGTTCGAGGTGGCGCTGAAGCGCCGCCGGCGGGGCGAGGTGATCCGGCTCAAGGTCTCGGCCGGGGCGCCGCCGGGCCTGCGCGGGCTGATCATGGAGGAACTGGGCGTCGGCGAGGACCGCGTGGTCGAGGTGCGGGGCCTTCTGGGCATCGCCGACCTGAAGGAACTGGTGCTGGCCGACCGCAAGGAGCTTCTGTGGCCGCCTTTCGTGCCGCGCGTGCCCGAGCGCGTGAGCGACCACGACGGCGACATGTTCGCGGCGATCCGCCAGAAGGACATGCTGCTGCAGCACCCCTACGAGACCTTCGACATGGTGGTGCGGTTCCTCGAACAGGCGGCGCGCGACCCCAACGTTCTGGCGATCAAGCAGACGCTCTACCGCACCTCCTGGGACAGCCCGGTGGTCAGCGCGCTGTGCGAGGCGGCCGAGGCCGGCAAGTCGGTCACCGCGCTGGTGGAACTGAAGGCCCGCTTCGACGAGGCCGCCAACATCCGCCAGTCGCGCCGGCTGGAACGGGCGGGGGCGCATGTCGTCTACGGGTTCATCCACTACAAGACCCATGCCAAGATCTCGACGGTGGTGCGCCGCGAGGGCGAGAACCTCGTGACCTATACCCACTATGGCACCGGCAACTACCACCCGATCACGGCGCGCATCTACACCGACCTGTCGTTCTTCACCTGCGATGCGGCGCTGGGGCGGGATGCGACCAAGGTGTTCAACTACCTGTCGGGGTACGCGCAGCCCGAAGGGCTGGAGAACCTGGCGATCAGCCCCCTGACGCTCAAGCCGCGGCTGCTGGACCTGATCGCGGCCGAGGCAGACCATGCCCGCGCCGGGCGGCCGGGGGAGATCTGGCTCAAGCTCAACAGCCTGGTCGAACCCGACGTGATCGACGCGCTCTATGCGGCCGGGCAGGCCGGCGTGCGGGTGTCCTGCGTGATCCGCGGCATCTGCGGGCTGCGGCCGGGCGTGCGCGGGCTGTCCGACAACATCCGGGTGAAATCGGTCGTGGGACGGTTTCTGGAACACAGCCGCATCGTCTGTTTCGGCAACGGCGCGGGGCTGCCGTCGAAGAAGGCGCGGGTGTTCCTGTCCTCGGCCGACTGGATGGGGCGCAACCTGACGCGGCGGGTGGAAACGCTGGTGGAGACGCTGAACCCCACGGTGAAGGCGCAGATCGTGAGCCAGATCATGGCCGCGAACCTCGCCGACGAGGCCCAGAGCTGGGTGCTGGCGGGCGATGGCACCTATGCCCGTGCGCTGGGCCCCGCCGACGGCCAGTTGTTCAGCTGCCACCGCTTCTTCATGGAGAACCCCTCGCTGTCAGGCCGGGGCCGGGCAGGGGCGCGCGACGCCCCGCGGCTGGCCCGCCCGCGCGACGAGGCGGCAGCGGCGGAATAGGCGACCGCGCACCGGGGTACGGCCCCCCGTTTGGCCCCCTCCCGGGAAACGCGCGCAGCGCTGCAAGGCGATTGAGGCGTTGACCGGGGCAGAGCGCGGCGGCATGGTCCCG
>DAOLBY010000119.1:0-1204 GCA_035324325.1 Paracoccaceae bacterium
CGGACAGTGGATCGGCCCCGTAGCCGCGTGCGCGGTTCGGCGGGCCCAGAAACGGCGTTTTCGAGAAGGCGGCGGCGAAGCCGATGGCGATGGCGTCGGGCAGCGTCCGTCCGAAGACGCGCATGGCGGTCGCGGCGGCGGCCAGGAAGGCCACGATCACCCCCGCATAGAACGCCCCGATCAGCGCCGGATCGAAGGCGGTGGCAAGGTCAAGCCGCACCACCCCGCGGAACAGCAGGCAGGGCAGCGCGAAGGTCTGGGCAAAGCGCATCACCCCGTCGACCAGCCCGTCGCCGAACAGCCCCGCACGCGCTGCCGCATAGCCGCCCCCGAGGACGAGAAACACGGGCAGGATGACCTGGAGAAGCGCTTCCATCCGTGGGTTCCGCAGGCGGCCAGGCAATGCGAAGGCGGCACGTTTCAGGGCGGGGCGAAGCCGGAACGCCCCGGGTCTGCCGAAGAGAAGACCACGGAAGGGATTAGCCCCAAGACACGGCGCAGGTCCACCCCCGCCTGTCCGGCCGGGCCCCGCAGGAACGGGTCCGGCGCCGGGCCGTGGCAAGAGCTTGGGCGTGCCTCCCTTCCCCCTGCCGGGGGACGGATGGGGGGCACGGTGCCGCCGGCGTGACGCCCTGCATTCCCTGCGCTGCAAAGGGGGAAACAGCCGGGCGCAGGCATGACCGATGTCGCGCGGCGCATCCCTGCCGGCAGCGACCTGGACGCCCCCCGCCTTGGGGCGCAGGGCCTTCGGAACGCTTCCATCATGCGCCGGCCGCGGCAGGGCCGCCGCGATCCGGTTGCGGGAGAACGCCGGACCAAGCCCCGCCCCGGGGCCTGGATGAGGGACCCGCCATGGCCGGCCGCCCCCTATCCCGCGTCCGTCTTGCCCCGACGGTCGCCGCGCAGATTGGCGTAGAGCACATGGTTGCGCCAGCGGCCGGCGATCTGGAGATAGCTCTGCGCCACGCCCTCGTACTTGAAACCGCAGTCTTCGAGCAGCGCGCGCGAGGCGCTGTTCTCGGGCAGGCAGGCGGCCTCGATCCGGCTCAGTTCCATGGCGCGGAAGGCGTGGTGGACGACCGCACCGATCGCCTCGCGCATCAGGCCTTGCCGGGCATGCGCCGCCCCGATCCAGTAGCCGAGCGTTCCGGCCTGCGCCGGGCCGCGGCGGGCGAACACGTGCACGTCGGTGACCGGGTTGGTC
>DAOLBY010000119.1:1214-10365 GCA_035324325.1 Paracoccaceae bacterium
CTGGGCCGGGCCACGGTGAATGTGATCCAGCGTGATCGCCCCCACCAGCGCCCCGTACGACCGGCGGAACATCAGAAGCGGAAGCGCGGTGCCCTGCGCCTCGGCCCGTGCCGCCCAGTAGACGCGGTTGGTGAAGGCCTTGCGCGACAGGTGGTCATCCGACCACACCGGTTCCCAGGGGGCCAGGAACCGCTCGGAGGCCGCGCGCAGGTCGGACCAGGGGCGAAAATCCGCGTGCTGTGGAAGGCGCAGCGTCATGCGCTCGGTCTCGAGCCGCGGCCGCCGACGCAGGCCGAACATCACCCGGCAAGCCCCGACCGGACCGTGTCGAGCCCCGGCGCCCCGGCCACCGGGCCATACAGCGCCCGCCCTGCCCCAGACCGCCCGGATAGGTCTGCACCGCCGCCACATCGACCGCGTCGATCTTCGCCACCGCCTCGGCCACCGGGATCGGCCGGCCCCAGATGGCGACCAGCCGCGCCAGCCGCTCGGCCCGCGACGAGGGGCTTTCGAGCCCCATCACCAGCCCGGCCTTCAGCTGCGCCCGGGCGCGCGCCACCTCGGCCTCGGTCATGTCCTCGGCCGACCGGCGCAGTTCCTCGACCGTCAGTTCGGTCAGCTCGGCCAGTTCCTCACCCGAGGTGCCGGCATAGACGGTGATCGACCCGGTATCCTCATAGGCCCCGGACTGTGCGAAGATCGAATAGCAAAGCCCCCGTTCCTCACGGATTTTCTGGAACAGCCGGCTCGACATGCCGCCGCCCATGGCCATGGCATAGACCTGGGCCGCATGCACGGCCTCGTCTCGGTCGCCCGGCGCCTGCAGCGACAGGGCGAAGTGCGCCTGTTCGAGGTCCTTGACCTCGCGCCGCTCGGCCCCGGCAAAGCGGGCGGGCACGGCGATGCCGTTCCTGCGCGGGGTCAGATGGCCGAAGATGTCCTTCGCCAGCGCCACGATGGTGTCGTGGTCCACCCCGCCCGCCGCCGACAGGATCATCCGGTCGGGGCCGTAGTGATCGGCGACAAAGCCGCGCAGGTCGGCCTCGCCGAAGCCCGCCACCCGCTCCTCGGGACCGAGGATCGTGCGCCCGAAGGGCTGGTCGGGATAGCTCGCTTCCTGGAGCCAGTCGAAGATGATGTCGTCGGGCGTGTCGAGCGCCTGGCCGATCTCCTGCAGGATCACGTGGCGCTCGGTCTCGATGTCGGGGGCGTGGAAGGCGGGGTTCAGCACGATGTCGGCGATCACGTCGAGCGCACGCGGCACGTCGGCGGCCAGCACCCGGGCGTAGTAGGCCGTGGTTTCCTTGGACGTATAGGCGTTGATGTAGCCGCCCACGTCCTCGATTTCCTCGGCGATCTGGAGCGCGCTGCGCCGGGCGGTCCCCTTGAAGGCCATGTGTTCGAGGAAATGCGCGACCCCGTTCTGCTCGGCCCGTTCGTGCCGTCCGCCGGCGCCGACCCAGATTCCGACCGCGGCCGACATCAACCCGGGCATGTGTTCGGTGACGATGCGCAGCCCGTTCGGCAGCGTGGTCAGGCGGGCGAGATCCATCAGGCGGCGGTCCTTTCGCGGATGAGGGCCTCGATCTGGCCGAGGTCGTCGGACACGCGCGTCACCCGCTCGGGTCGGTCGAAGAGGTCGGCCATGCGTGCGGGCAGCGCCGGACGCAGGCCGGTCGCGGCCTCGACCGCATCGGGGAACTTGGCGGGATGGGCGGTTGCCAGCGTGACCATGGGGTTCGCGCCGATGTGTTCGGCGGCAACCTTCACGCCCACGGCGGAATGGGGGCACAGGATGTCGCCCGTTGCGGCGCGTGTGCGGGCGATGGTGTCCGAGGTTTCCCCTTCCGAGGCGCGGCCCGAGGCGAAGCCCGCGCGCAGGCCCTCCAGCGCGCCTTGCGGAATGCGGAAGGCGCCCGTCTCGCGCAACTCGGCCATCAGGGCGGCCACCGCCGCCCCGTCGCGCTCCAGGGCATCGAACAACGCCCGCTCGAAGTTCGAGGACACCTGTATGTCCATCGAGGGGCTGATCGAGGGGCGCACCCCTTCGGTGGCGTAGGTCCCCGTCGTCAGCGTGCGGTGCAGGATGTCGTTCTGGTTGGTGGCGATCACCAGCCGGCCGATCGGCAGGCCCATGGCCCGCGCGACGTGGCCGGCGTAGATGTCGCCGAAATTGCCCGTGGGCACGCAGAAATCCACCGCCCGATGCGGCGCCCCAAGGGCCACGGCGCCCGCGAAGTAATAGACCACCTGCGCCAGCACCCGCGCCCAGTTGATCGAGTTCACGCCGGCCAGCCGCACCCCGTCGCGGAACGGCAGGTCGTTGAACATGTCCTTCACGCGGGCCTGCGCCGTGTCGAAGTCGCCGTCGATGGCAAGGGCATGCACGTTGCCTTCGCGCGGGGTGGTCATCTGGCGGCGCTGTACCTCCGACACCCTTCCATGGGGGAAGAGGATGAAGAGGTCCACGTTGGTCAGGCCCCGGAACGCCTCCATCGCCGCCGATCCGGTGTCGCCGCTGGTCGCGCCGACGATGGTGATCCGCTGGCCGCTGCGGGCAAGCTGCGCCTGCATCATCTGGCCGATGATCTGCATGGCGAAGTCCTTGAAGGCGAGCGTGGGGCCGTGGAACAGTTCCATCAGGAAATGCCCCGGCGCCAGTTGTCGCAGCGGCGCACGGACGGGGTGGCCGAAGCCGCGGTAGGCCGCGGCGATCAGGCCGCGGAACGCGTCATCGGCAAAGGCGCCGCCAAGGAAGGGCCGCATGACGCGGAAGGCTGTTTCCTCGTAGGGAAGGCCGGCCAGCGCGGCGATCTCGGCCGCGGGCATGACGGGCACGGTCTCGGGCACGTAGAGCCCGCCGTCGCGCGCCAGCCCCGTCATCATCGCCTCGGCGAAGGAAAGGACGGGGGCCTGCCCCCGGGTCGAGATATAGCGCATCTGCGTGCCTTCAGACCGTTCGCCGCCTGATACGCCAGAGCAGAAGCGCTGTCATCCCCAGCCACACGGCCGCCAGCCCGAACCACTGGATGGCATAGCCAAGGTGGTCGTTGGGGATGCCCGAGATATCCACGGGCATCGGTTCCGCGGCGAACCCGGGCGGCGCGGGGGCATTTGCGACGACCAGCATGGGTTCGGTGCCCAGATGGCTGGCCATGCGGGGAAGGTCGCGTGCGAACCAGATGCCGCGGGTCAGGTCGGGGTCGGGGGTGAAGCCGTCCACCTCGTCGGGCCACAGAAGGTGGCCGGTAATGGTGGCTGCGCCCGCCTCGGGGCCCGGGCGCGGGGCGGCACGCTCGCCCTCGCGCAGGAAACCGCGGTCGATCAGGATGCGGCGGCCGTCTTCGGTGACGGCGACCGCCACGGGGCGGAAGCCCGCGCCGATCTGCTTGCGGCTGACCAGCACGTCAAGGCTTTCGCCGGTGAAGGTGACGGTGGCCGCCACCGGCAGATACTGGTCGCGCACGGGGTCGGGGGTGGCGGGCAAGGGGCCCGGCGCATCGGCGATGCGCGCCTCGATCGCCGCCAGCACGCCCTCTTTCCAGGCCAGCCGCTGCAACTGCCAGACCCCGAGCGAGACCAGCACCGCGGCGCCGGCCAGCCCGAGCAGGAGCGGAAAGATAAGGCGGCGCATGGGCGGACCCCGGGAAGCGGAACGCGGGCCGCATCGCTGCGGCCCGCGCCGGTCGTGACCTCAGGTCGGGGCTTACTGGCCCCAGATGTAGATGGCGAAGAACAGGAACAGCCAGACCACATCGACGAAGTGCCAGTACCAGGCCGCCGCCTCGAAGCCGATGTGCTTTTCGGGGGTGAAGTGCCCGCGGGTGGCGCGGATCAGGCAGACGGTCAGGAAGATCGTGCCGATGATGACGTGGAAGCCATGGAAGCCCGTCGCCATGAAGAAGTTGGCGCCATAGATGTTGTCGGCGAAGCCGAAGGCCGCATGGCTGTATTCATAGGCCTGGAACGCCGTGAAGAGGACGCCGAGCGCGATGGCCAGGATCAGGCCGTTCTTCAGGTCCTGACGGTTGTTCTCGTGCACCAGGGCGTGGTGAGCCCAGGTCGCCGCGGCGCCGGAGCACAGCAGGATCAGCGTGTTGATCAGCGGCAGGTGCCAGGGGTCGAAGGTCTCGATCCCCGCGGGCGGCCAGACGCCGTCCACCATCGGGCTGATCCCGTCGGGATGGATCGGGTAGAGCGCGTGCTTGAAGAAGCTCCAGAACCAGGCCGAGAAGAACATCACCTCGGACATGATGAACAGGATGAAGCCATAGCGCAGGCCGATCCGCACCACCGGCGTGTGATCACCCACATGGCTTTCCTTCACCACGTCGGCCCACCAGGCGAACATGACGTAGAGCACGCCGACAAAGCCGATCAGCCCCATCCAGGGCCCCGAGCCGTGCATCCAGAGCACCGCCCCGTAGAGCATCACGAAAGCCGCAAGTGCCCCGAGGAAGGGCCAGATCGAGGGCGGCAGGATGTGGTAGTCGTGGTTCTTGGCGTGCGCCATGGTGCCCCTCGTTCCTTGTTCAGTTGGCCGCCCCGCCGGGTGCGGCGGGCGGCAGGAGGGCTGCCTGTTCCTCGGGCAGCGGCGTCTGGTGGAAGGTATAGCTGAGCGTGATCGAACGCACGAAACGCCCCTCGCGGTCGGTGGTCAGGGCCGGGTCGACGTAGAAGGTCACCGGCATCTCGACCGACTCGCCCGGTTGCAGCGTCTGTTGCTGGAAGCAGAAGCAGTCGATCTTGGTGAAGTAGCCGCCGGCGCTGTCGGGGGTGACGTTGAAGCTGGCGGTGCCCGCCACCGGCCGGTCGGTCGGGTTGTGGGCACGGTAGAAGGCGAGGCCAACCTCGCCGTAGCGCACGACCATCTCGCGCTGCATCGGCACGAAGTCCCAGGGCATGCCGGCCTCTTTCGAGGCGTCAAAGCGCACGCGGATCGTGTGGTCGGGGATGGTGTCGGGCGCGGCGCTGCCGGTCGGGGTGGTCCCGCCGTAGCCGGTGACGCGGCAGAACCAGTCATAGAAGGGCACCGCCGCGAAGGACAGCGACAGCATCAGCAGGGCGACGCCGGCAAGCTGGAAGGCGGTCCTGCGCTGCGGGGTCATGGCGTGGCCCCCGGCGTGGCGGGGGCGGCCGGCAGCAACTCGGGCCGCAGCACATGGTCAAAGGCCTGCATCGGATCGCCGCGCGTCACCTTCACGACCGTCAGCGCAAAGACCAGCACGACAAAGCCCACCAGCGTCAGCCCCAGCCCGAGGTTGCGCGAAAAGCGGCGGCGGTGGATCTCGTGGTCGGGACGGAAGGCCATGTCACCACCCCCCGAGACCGAAGGGGCGCAGCCCGGCCTCGGCCAGGAACATCCCGAAATGCAGGAAGAGATAGGCGAGCGAGAAGCGGAACAGCCGTTTTTCGACCGTGTAGCCGTCGGCCTCGGCCACGGCCTCGTCGCGCGCCCGCACCCGCCATGCACCCGCCAGGAACAACGCGTTCAGCACCACCGCGCCGGCCAGCGTGAACGGCCCCCCGATGCCCGACAGCGCCGCCCAGAGCGACACGGGCACGAGCGCCAGCGTATAGGCCCAGACATGGGTGCGCGTCACCCGGCGGCCGTGGGTGACGGTCAGCATCGGAACCCCGGCCGTGTGGTAGTCGTCCTTCATGAACAGCGCCAGGGCCCAGAAATGCGGCGGCGTCCACATGAAGATCAGCCCGAACATCAGGCAGGCCTCGACCGACAGGCTGCCCGTGGCGGCGACCCAGCCGATCATCGGCGGGAAGGGACCAGCCGCGCCGCCGATCACGATGTTCTGGGGGGTGGAGCGCTTCAGCCAATGCGAATAGACGACCGCATAGAAGAAGATCGTGAAGGCCAGCAGCGCCGCGGCCATCAGGTTCGTGGACAGCGCCAGCATCACCACGCTGATCCCCGACAACGCCAGCCCGACCGCCAGCGCCTCGCCCGCCTCGACCCGGCCCGTGGGGATCGGCCGGCTGCGGGTGCGCCGCATCACCGCGTCGATGTCGGCGTCGTACCACATGTTCAGGGCGCCCGAGGCCCCGGCCCCCAGCGCGATGAACAGGATCGCCGCAAAGGCCTCGACCGGGTGCAGCGATACCGGCGCGACCAGCAGGCCCACCAGGGCGGTGAACACGACAAGCGACATGACGCGCGGCTTCAGGAGTGCGACGTAGTCGCCGAACCCTGCCTCGCGCGTCTGGATGGTCGTCGTGTCGGTCATCGGTCGGCCGGTCCTTCAGGCGGGGGCCGCGCAAGGGCGCCCCCGGGTCGTGGCGTGGTGGATCAGTTCGAGGCGAGCGCGACGGAAGGCACGCTGCCCGCGTATTCGGCCTTTGCGCCTTCCAGCCATTCGGCATAGGCGGCCTCGCTCACCACCTTGACGGTGATCGGCATGTAGGCATGGGCGATCCCGCAGAGTTCCGAGCACTGGCCGAAATAGACACCCTCGGTCTCGGCCTTGAACCACAGCTGCGCCAGGCGGCCCGGCACGGCATCCTGCTTCACGCCGAAGGCCGGGATCGTCCAGGAATGGATCACGTCGGCGGCGGTGACGTTCATCACGACGGTCTTGTTGACCGGCACGACCACGGCGGTGTCGGTGGCCAGCAGGAAATGCTCCTTCTGGTAGCCCGCGGCGGTCAGCTGCGCCTCCACCCCGGGCGACAGGCGGTTGTCGCCGCCAGTGGCGGGCGAGCCGATCATGTAGCTGTCGAAGGCAAAGCCCTCGTCCACGTATTCGTAGCCCCAGTACCACTGGTAGCCCGTGACCTTGATCGTCACATCAGCCTCGGGGATCTCCATCTGCTTGAACAGGACGGGCAGCGAGAAGGCACCGATGAACACCAGGATCACGATCGGAACCACCGTCCAGGCCACTTCCAGCGGGCTGTTGTGGGTGAAGGTCGCGGGCCTGGGGTTCGACTTCGAGTTGTAGCGCACCACAACCCAGGCGAGGAGCCCGGTCACGAAGAGCGAGATTGCCGTGATGATCACCAGCAGCATCGTGTCGAGCCAGACGATGTCGTGCTTCAGTTCGGTGGCCGAGGGCTGGAAGCCCATGCCACCCGGCACCGGCATGCCGATCACCGGCAGATCCTGCGCATGGACGGCGGCGGCAACAAAGCCGGAGGTCAGGCTGGCGCTCAGGCCGGCGAAGAAGGTCGAAAGGCGCATGTCCGGTTCCCGTCTGGTGTCGGCGGCTCGCGGCCGCTTCGGGTGCGCCGCACCCCGCAGTGGAGCACGGCAGAATCCCGTTGTATCCTGTCGATCTGAAACCATATTGAGGTCATCCGGGCAAGGGTCCGGGTTGCGGCACTTTGGCGCCGCTTGATCCAGATCAGCGACATCGCCCCATTCCTTCGCAGGTGCAGCATGGCCGAGGCCCCTTTCCGCCCGTTCGAAACCCACCTGGACGAGGGCGCTGCGCTGGCCGTGCTGCGCGCCGCGACTGCGGGGGCGGATGACGGCGAGTTGTTCCTGGAACGCCGCCGGTCGGAAAGCCTGATGCTCGATGACGGGCGCATCCGCAATGCGTCCTACGACGCGTCGGAAGGCTTCGGCCTCCGCGCCGTCAGGGGCGAGGTGGCGGGCTATGCCCATTCGACCGAGATCAGCGAACGCTCCCTGCGGCGGGCGGCGGAAACCGCGCGGCTGGCCGTGGGTGACGGCGGCGGGACGATGGCCCCACCCCCGCCCGGCACCAACCGCCGGCTCTATGGCGATGCCGACCCGATCGGGGACGCCCCCTTCGCCGCCAAGATCGACCTCCTGCGCGAGATCGACGCCTTCCTGCGCGGCCTCGATCCGCGCGTGGTGCAGGTGACGGCCAGCCTCGCCGCGAGTCACCAGGAGGTGGAGATCCTGCGCCCCGAGGGGTTGCGCCTGTCGGACGTGCGGCCGATGGCGCGGTTGCAGGTCGGCGTGATCGTGGAAGAGGGCGGGCGGCGCGAAAGCGGGCATTCGGGCGGCGGCGGGCGGTTCGGCCTGACCGAGCTGATGGCGACCGCCCACTGGCAGCGGGTGGCGCGCGAGGCGCTGCGCATCGCCACCGTCAACCTGTCCGCCATCCCTGCCCCCGCCGGCACCATGGATGTGGTCCTGGGGCCCGGCTGGCCCGGCATCCTGCTGCACGAGGCGGTCGGCCACGGGCTGGAGGGCGATTTCAACCGAAAGCGCACTTCGGCCTTCGCGGGCCTTCTGGGCCAGCGCGTGGCCGCGCCCGGCGTGACGGTGGTGGACGACGGCACCCTGCCCGACCGGCGCGGTTCGCTGAGTGTCGATGACGAGGGGACGCCCTCGGGCCGGACCGTCCTGATCGAGGACGGCATCCTTGTCGGCTACATGCAGGACCGCCAGAACGCCCGGCTCATGGGCGTCGCCCCGACCGGAAACGGCAGGCGCGAAAGCTTTGCCCATATCCCCATGCCGCGGATGACCAACACCTTCATGCTGGGCGGCGAAGGCGACCCGGCGGCCATCCTGTCCGACTTGAAGGACGGCATCTATGCCGTTGATTTCGGTGGCGGACAGGTCGACATCACCAACGGCAAGTTCGTCTTTTCCTGCACCGAGGCCTACCGCGTCACGGGCGGCCGCATCGTGGCGCCGGTCAAGGGCGCGACCCTGATCGGCGACGGCGCGACCGCACTGCGACAGGTGCGCGCCATCGGCAACGACAGCGCGCTCGACCCCGGCATCGGCAACTGCGGAAAGGCAGGCCAATGGGTGCCCGTGGGCGTGGGACTGCCGACACTGATGATCGGCGGGCTGACCGTGGGCGGATCGGCGCCGCGGTGGGCCTGGCGCGCTCGCCCCTGCCGGCACCGCCCCTGCGCCGGGTGCTGTGGTCGGCGGCGATCCTGTGGGTCGCGCCGATGCTGCCGGGGGCGCTGTGCCTGGGGACGATGATGCTGGTCGGCGGCGACACCGGCATGGCCATCGGATCTGTGGGTCTGGCGCTGGTCTTCGCGCCGATGGTGTCGTGGATCGGCTGGGCGCTCGCCCTGCCCCCGGCCCTGTGGCTGATGCGGCGGGGGGGGGTTGGGCGGGGGGGGGGGGGGCCGGCCCGCGCCGCGGCCGGGGCGGGTGGCGGGCGGGGTGGTTCCCGCGGGCGTGGGGGTGCCCCCCGGG
>DAOLBY010000119.1:10375-11014 GCA_035324325.1 Paracoccaceae bacterium
GGCGCTGACCGGCGCAGCGGCAGGCATGATTGCCGGCTGGATCGTCTCGGGCGATCTGGCGATTCCCGTCGGGATCGTGTCGATCGTCGCGCTGCGCGGGCTCGTGTCGGGGCCGATGCGCCCCGATGAGTGACACCGCGGTTCAGCCCCGCGGCATCTGCAGCGCCAGCATCCGCCCGCCCTTCTGATATCGCACCTCGGTCGCGGTGATCGCGGCCACCGTGCCGCCATCGACCCGGTCGCCCACGGTGATGCGGTTGAACCGGCCCTGCGGCGTGCGGATCATCGCGTAGCGGTTGCCCGGCGTCCCGTAGATGCCGATCAGGTTGACCCGGCTCAGGTTGATCGCATTGGCGAAGGTTGCCTGCCGTGCCACGTTGGCCGTGGTCGGAATGCGCGGCGCCGTGCGGGCGGCGGCCAGCTCCGGCTCGTCGTCGTCCTCGTCGACCGCCTGAGGGGCCGCGCGCTGCGCCGCCCGGGGCGCCGCGGCAGCGGCCGCGGCCGGCTGCGTGGATGCGGCGACGGCGGCGGCGACCGCGCGTGACAGGTCGGCCGGGCGCGCCGCCGGCCGTCGCGAGATCGGCACGGCAAGCGGGCTCGCGCCGGCGAAGGCCGATGCCGCCGGGGCAGCCGCGGCCG
>DAOLBY010000120.1:0-10812 GCA_035324325.1 Paracoccaceae bacterium
TCGGCCGCGCGCAGCCTGCGCGATGCCGCCGAGAAGGCCGCGCTCGATGCGGGCGCCGAGCGGGTGGTGCTGGAAACCGTCGCGGGCCTCAGGTCCGGCGGCACACGAACGACAACAGGGACGGAGGGACGCAAGTGACCGATTACAGCGTGGACATCCCCCGGGGGGCGGCGCGGCGCGCCGGCCGCGGGGAATACGCCGTCTATTTCCTGCCGGTCTTCGTGCTGGCGCTGCCGTTCAGCCTGGCGGTCTGGGCCAGCTATCCGCTGCGCAAGGGACGCCTGCCGCCCGAGGGGCCGCTGGCCCGCGCGCTGAAGGACGCCCGCGGCATCACGGCGCAGATCATCCGCGCCTGACGGCGCGAGGACCCGACCACCGCGCCCGACGGCGCGGCCCCACATTCGGCCCCGCGCCCGGGGTCACCGACATTCCGCCCCGCGCCCGGGGCATCCACCCCCCGCAAGGGGGTCCGACCTCCGCCCCGCCCTGTCCGGCGCGCGCGGATTCACTGCCGGGCTTCGGCCCGGGACGACCCCGGCCGTGGGGCACGCGGCCTCAGTCTGATCATCCGGAGGATAGAATGGCTGACAACAAGGACCTGAGCTTCACTGGTCTGACCGACCAGCAAGCCCAGGAGCTCCACTCGGTCTACATGAGCGGGCTCTGGCTGTTCTCGGCCGTGGCCGTCGTGGCTCACCTGGCCGTGTTCATCTGGCGTCCGTGGTTCTGAGGGGGAAATGATGTCCAAGTTCTACAAGATCTGGCTCATCTTCGATCCCCGTCGCGTGTTCGTGGCGCAGGGCGTGTTCCTGTTCCTGCTCGCGGCGATGATCCACCTCGTGCTGCTCAGCACGCCCAGCTACAACTGGTTCGACATCGCGGCGACGAAGTACAACCGCGTCGCGGCCGAGTGACAGTGTGGCATCGCCGCGGGCGGGCCAATCGGTCCGGCCGCGGCAAGACCCCTTCCCCCGGGCCCATGGGTCCGGGGGCGGGGGCTCACCCGAAACACGATATCTGACCTGAACACCGGCCCCCGCACCCTGGCGCGGACAAGGCCCGGAGCAGCGGAGAGGGAAGCATGGCACTGCTCAGCTTCGAACGAAAATACCGCGTGCCGGGCGGCACGCTTGTCGGGGGCAACCTGTTCGATTTCTGGGTAGGCCCCTTCTATGTCGGCTTCTTCGGCGTCACGACCTTCTTCTTCGCGGCGCTTGGGACCATCCTGATCTTCTACGGGGCGGCGCTTCAGGGCACCTGGAACCCCTGGCTGATCTCGATCAACCCGCCGCCGATCGAATACGGGCTGGCGGCGGCCCCGCTGCGCGAGGGCGGGCTGTGGCAGATCATCACGATCTGCGCGCATGGCGCCTTCATCAGCTGGGCCCTGCGCGAGGTGGAAATCTGCCGCAAGCTGGGCATGGGCTACCATGTGCCCTTCGCCTTCGGCGTGGCGATCCTCGCCTATACCACGCTCGTGTTCATCCGGCCGGTGCTGATGGGGGCCTGGGGCTACGGCTTCCCCTACGGCATCTGGACCCACCTCGACTGGGTCTCGAACACCGGCTACACCTACGGCAACTTCCACTACAACCCCGCGCACATGATCGCGGTGACCTTCTTCTTCACCACCTGTCTGGCGCTGGCCCTGCACGGATCGCTGATCCTGTCGGCCGCCAACCCGGTGAAGGGCAAGGAGGTGCGCACCCCCGACCATGAGGACACCTATTTCCGCGACCTCATCGGCTATTCCGTCGGCACGCTCGGCATCCACCGGCTCGGCCTGCTGCTCGCGCTGAACGCGGGCTTCTGGTCGGCCGTCTGCATCGTCGTCTCGGGAACCATCTGGTTCGACCAGTGGGTGGTCTGGTGGGACTGGTGGCTGGAACTGCCCTGGTGGTCCGGCATCGCAGGAGGCGTCAATGGCTAACAACTATCAGAACATCTTCACCCAGGTGCAGGTCCGTGCCGCACCCGAGATGGGGATGGTCGAGGATGTCGAACTCGACAACCGCACCAAGGGCGCCGGCTTTTCCAACCTGCTCGGCTGGTTCGGCAATGCCCAGCTGGGGCCCGTCTATCTGGGGGCGATGGGGGTGATCAGCCTGGCCGCCGGCCTCGTGTGGTTCACCATGGTCGGCGCCTGGTTCTGGTACCAGGCGGGCTTCAACCCGGCGGTGTTCCTGCGCGACCTGTTCTGGCTGTCGCTCGACCCGCCGGCGCCCGAATACGGCCTGCGCTTCCCGCCGCTGGCGGAAGGCGGCTACTTCCTGATCGCCTCCTTCTTCCTCTTGATCTCGGTCATGGCCTGGTGGGTGCGCACCTGGCTCCGGGCCGAGGCCTTGGGGATGGGCAAGCATGTCTGCTACGCCTTCGCCAGCGCGATCTGGCTGTTCCTGGTGCTGGGCCTCATCCGCCCGATCCTGATGGGAAGCTGGTCCGAGGCGGTGCCCTACGGCATCTTCACCCACCTCGACTGGACCAACACCTTCTCGCTGACCTACGGCAACCTGTTCTACAACCCGTTCCACGCGCTCTCGATCGCGTTCCTCTACGGCTCGGCGCTTCTCTTCGCCATGCACGGGGCGACGATCCTGGCCGTCAGCCGCTTCGGCGGCGACCGGGAGCTGGAACAGATCTTCGACCGCGGCACGGCCAGCGAACGCGCCGCCCTGTTCTGGCGCTGGACCATGGGCTTCAACGCCACGATGGAAGGCATCCACCGCTGGGCCTGGTGGTTTGCGGTGCTGACGACGCTTACCGGCGGCATCGGCATCCTGCTGACCGGCACGGTCGTCGACAACTGGTACGTCTGGGCGCAGGACCACGGCTACGCGCCGCTCAACTGAGGGGGATGAGATGTCCGAGAAGAACTACTTCGACGAGACCCCGGCAGGGCGGCTGCGGTCCTGGATCCTCACCCAGATGATGCGGGGGGCGGGGTACGCCGCGCTTCTCGTCTTCGGGGTGATGGTGCTGATCTACGCGGTCTATCTGCTGGGGCTCCTGCTGCCGCCGGAAAGCAAGACGGCACCCTCGCCCATGGGCTTCGTGATCGAGGCCCCTGCCGACACCCGCGCGGCCTGACTTCTGCCGGGGGCGGCGGCGCGCCCGCCGCCCCCGGCCACGACGTTCGGGCCACATGCCGGTCCGGACCCTGGGCCACCACAGCCCGGTTCCCTTCCTGTTGGCGACAGGGACCTGGTGCCGCGGCCCTGACCGGCCTGCGGCACCTTTTTTCCTCTCATACGGAGGCGACCCCGATGACCGACACCCCGCTTCTCGACCGCGTCGGCGGCCCGGCCGACCTGAAGACGCTGTCCGATGCCGAACTGGCACGGCTGGCGGGCGAACTGCGGCAGGAGGTGATCCGCACCGTATCGGAGACCGGCGGCCACCTGGGCTCGTCGCTCGGCGTGGTGGAACTGTCGGTGGCCATCCATGCGGTGTTCAACACGCCGATGGACAAGCTGGTCTGGGACGTGGGCCACCAGTGCTATCCCCACAAGATCCTGACCGGGCGCCGCAGCCGCATGAAGACCCTGCGCCAGGGCGGCGGCCTCTCGGGCTTCACCAAGAGGTCGGAGAGCGATTTCGATCCCTTCGGCGCGGCCCATTCCTCCACCTCGATCTCGGCCGCGCTGGGATTCACCGTGGGCCGCGACATGGGGATGCCCACGGGCGACGCCATCGCCGTGATCGGCGACGGGGCGATCACCGCCGGCATGGCCTACGAGGCGATGAACCACGCGGGCCACCTGGGCAAACGGCTGTTCGTCATCCTGAACGACAACGACATGTCGATCGCCCCGCCTGTCGGCGCGATGAGCCGCTATCTGACCCGCCTTGGCACCACCGGTCCGGGCGCGGCCTTCCGCGACCTGGCCGCAGGGTTCGAGGCGGCGCTTCCCGGCCCCCTGCGCGACCATGCGAGGAAGGCGCGCCAACTGGTCACCGGGATGCCCGGCGGCGGCACCTTGTTCGAGGAACTGGGCTTCACCTACATCGGCCCCGTCGACGGCCATTCCGTGCCCGAACTGCTGGCGACCCTGCGCGCGGCCCGCGCCCGCGCCACCGGCCCCGTCCTGATCCATGCGCTGACGGTCAAGGGCAAGGGCTATGCGCCCGCCGAGGGGTCGGCCGACAAGTACCACGGGGTTTCGAAGTTCGACGTGGCGACCGGCGTGCAGGCCAAGTCGAAGTCGAACGCGCCCGCCTATACCTCCGTCTTCGGCAACGCCCTGACCCAGGCCGCGGCCGAGGATCCGCGGATCGTCGCGATCACCGCCGCCATGCCCTCGGGCACCGGGCTCGACATCATGGCGAAACGCTTTCCGGCGCGGGTCTTCGACGTGGGCATCGCCGAACAGCACGGCGTCACCTTCTGCGCCGGCATGGCGGCGGCGGGGCTGCGACCCTTCGCGGCGATCTACTCGACCTTCCTGCAAAGGGGCTACGACCAGATCGTGCATGACGTGGCGCTGCAGAACCTGCCCGTGCGTTTCGCCATCGACCGGGCGGGGCTCGTGGGCCAGGACGGCGCCACCCATGCCGGGGCCTTCGACATCGGCTATCTGGCCAGCCTGCCGAACATGGTGGTCATGGCGGCGGGGGACGAGGCGGAGCTCGTCCACATGGTCGCCACCGCCGCGGCGCATGACGCCGGCCCCATCGCCTTCCGCTACCCGCGCGGCGAGGGTGCGGGCGTCGAGATGCCCGAGCGCGGCCGCGTGCTCGAGATCGGTCGGGGCCGCGTCCTGCGCGAGGGGGGGGATGTGGCGATCCTGTGCTTCGGGGCCCATCTGGCCGAATGCCTGGCCGCAGCCGAGATGCTGGAGGCCGCGGGGGTCTCTGTCACGGTCGCGGATGCGCGCTTCGCCAAGCCGCTCGACACCGCCCTCATCGCGCAGCTTGCCCGCCACCACGCGGGACTCGTGACGGTGGAACAGGGTGCCCGCGGCGGCTTCGGCGCGCAGGTGCTGGAGCACATGGCGAATGCCGGGCTGCTGGACGGACGGCTGCGGCTGCGTACCGTCACGCTGCCCGACCGCTTCATCGACCAGGGAAGCCCGCGCGAGATGTACGAATGGGCCGGCATGACGGCTGCGGACATTGCGCGCGTCTGTTCGCAGGCCGCCGGTCGCGCCGCCGCCGCCCCGGCTCCGGGTCTGGCGCTGGTAAAGGGGTAGGAGGGGGGCGCTGCCCCCTCGCCCCTGCGGGGCTCACCCCCCGGGGTACTTGAGCCAAGATGAAAGGGCACCGGTTTCATCTTGGCTCAAGTACCCCGGGGGGAGGGCGAAGCCCGGGGGGCAGCGCCCCCTTTCCCGGCCGGTCTCAGCCGCCGTCGGGTTCGATGCGGGCGCCCCCGGCTGTCAGGCCCGGCCCGGCGCGGTCGAAGCGCAGCCAGGCCAGCGCCCGGTCGCCCGACCGCGTGTGCAGCCGGCCCGCCTCGCGCCCGTCGGCGGTCAGGATCGGGGTGCCGGGGGCGGCCTCGCCGTCGATGCGCACGCGGATCAGGCCCTTGCGCAGGTCGGTCTTGTGCTTCATCCGCGCCGTGACCTCCTGCCCGACATAGCAGCCCTTGCGGAAATCGACGCCGTTCAGCCGCTCGAACCCCAGTTCCAGGATGAAGCTGTCGTTCGGCACCAGTTCGATCCCCGTCTCGGGGATCAGGTGCTCGACGCGCAGCGCGTCCCAGTCGACCGGGGCCTCGGCCCGCGGCGGGCCGTAGAGCCGCCAGCCGAGTGCCGGGTGCCGCGGGTCGGGCAGCGCGCCCGGCGGCGGGTCGCTCAGGCCGCGGGTGACGCAGACCTCGGCAGGGGCGAGGACCACGTCGGCCCGCAAGCGGTACATGGAAAGGCGGCGCAAGGTATCGTCGGCAAGGCTTCCGGGCAGGTCGAGCAGGAGCGTCCCGCCCGATCGGACCACGAAGAAGTCCGCCAGATACTTGCCCTGCGGCGTCAGGAGGGCGCACCAGCGGATGCCGTCGGCCTGCGCCAGCGGCCGCAGGTCGTTCGTGACGAGGCCCTGCAGGAAGTCGAGGGCCTGCGATCCGGTGACGGTGACGATGCGGCGGTCGGACATGGGAAGCTCCCGCGAGGCGGTCAGGCGGTGAACTGGAGCCGGCACAGCTCGGCGTAGAGCCCGCCGCCGGCCAGGAGGTCGTCATGCGTGCCGCTGGCGATGGCGCGGCCGCCCTCCATCACCACGATGCGGTTCGCGGCGCGGATGGTGGCAAGCCGATGCGCGATCACCAGCGTCGTGCGCCCCTCGGAGAGCCGCGCCAGCGCCTCGCCCACCAGTGCCTCGGAGGCGGCATCGAGCGCCGATGTCGCCTCGTCCAGCAGAAGCACCGGCGCGTCGCGCAACAGCGCGCGGGCGATGGCGACGCGCTGGCGCTGGCCACCCGACAGGGGTGTCGAGGCCGGCGGGCAACGCCGCCACGAAATCGGCCGCGTGCGCGGCCTCGATCGCTGCCCGCACCCGGTCGGGCGGGATGTCGCGGCCGAGGGTCAGGTTCTCGCGCAGCGTCTCGTCGAACAGGGCGGCGCTCTGGCTGACGGTGGCGAAGGCGGCGCGGAGGTCCGACAGCGGCAGCCGCGCGGTATCGACGCCGCCCAGAAGGATGCGCCCTTGCGACGGGTCCACGAGCCCGGAGAGCAGCGCGAAGACCGTCGTCTTGCCGGCACCGGACGGGCCGACCAGCGCGGTGGTCTTTCCGGGTTCGGCGACAAAGCTCAGCCCGTTCAGGGCCGGCCCTCCGCCTGGCCAGGCGAACTGCACATCCTCGAAGACGATCCCCGGGGCAGGGCCCTTCGGAAGCCGGGCAGTCGCGGGGGCGCGGGGGCGGGGCGGCGTGTCGAACAGGTCGAACACCCTGTGCAGCGACACCGCCGCCACCTGCCAGGCGCCGGCCAGGTCGCCCAGCCGGCGGATCGGCTGGAAGGTCAGCGCCATCGCCGTGAAGAAGGACATGAAGTCGCCCACCGTGCGGGTGCCCGCCCGGCTCTCGCCCGCCGCCAGCATCAGCACGAGGAAGAAGCCGAGGCCCGTGACCACGTCGATCAGCGCAGGCACCGAGGCGCGGCCGGCCGCCATCTTGACCTCGATGGCACGGATGCGGTCGACCGTCGCGGCAAAGCGGCCGATCTGGTAGGGCTCGATGGCGTTCAGCTTGATCGCCTCGATGCCGTGGAACACCTCGTCGAGCCGGGTGGCCCGGGCCTGCGCCTGGTCGCGCGTCACGCTGGTCTTGCGCCGCACATAGCGCTGCACCATCCGCGCCGGCAGGATCAGCAGCGGCGCACCGACCAGCGCCGCCAGCGTCCAGACCGGGTCGATCATCACGGCGACCAGCATCAGGCCGGCCAGGGCCAGAAGGTCGCGTCCGGCGCCGACAATGAACACGGTCCAGAGGCCCTGTACCGCCTGCGTGTCGCCCTGCACCCGCTCGATCAGCGCACCGGGCGAGAAACGCTGGAAGAACGACACGTCGAGCGTCAGGAGGTGGCGCAGGAGGTCGGTCTGCATGGCGGCGGAGGCGGCCTGCGACACCCGCGTCAGCAGGACGCGGGCGACGACCGAGGTGACAGCGCGCAGACAGAACAGGCCCAGGATGAACAGCCCGACCCAGACGGCGCCCGACCCGTCGGCCCCGGGGGCGAACACCTGGTCGAACAACGGCTTCAGCACCCAGCTGAGCGCACCGAGCGTCGCGCCCTCGACCATCATGACGGCCAGGGCCAGCGCCATGGTCCAGCGATACGGCCGCAGGTAGCCCCGCCACAGCCGCGCCAGCAGCGGGCGCGGGGGCAGGGCGGGCAGGGTGACGGGCGCGTCGGCCGCGGGGTCGGTCATGGGGGCGATGTAGCCGCTGGCGCGGCAGCCTGCAATCGCGGCAGCCCTATCGCCAGAATGCTGCGCGCGAGGCCAGAAGCCCCTGCGCCCGCGAAAGCAGCCGGTTCAGTCGCCCGGGGTGCGGGATGTCGCCCTGCGCCAGCCGGTCGAGCGCCACCTCGGGCGGGCAGGGGCGGCCCGAGACGGGGTCGAGGTAGCGCGGATAGGCGACCAGCGCGGCATGGACGAGGGCGGCGCGCGTCGGGCGCGGCAGGGGGTGGCCGTCGGGCGCGCGGCGGCGGCGGTCGGGCAGGGGGGACAGGTCGGTGGTCAGGCCCCAGCCGGCGTAGAAGGGCGCGCCGAGGCAGGTGACGGGCTTTCCGCGGATCAGCGCTTCGAACCCGAGGGTCGAGGTGATGGTGATGACTTCGTCGCAGGCGTCGATCAGCGCGGCGGGGTCGGCCCGGGGCACCACGGCGTCGGCCAGTTGCGCCAGCGCCTCGGGGGGCACCGCGCCCGGTCGCAGGCCCGCCACCACGTCGGGATGCGGCTTGTAGACGATGGTGGCCTCGGGACGGACGGCGCGGGCCGCCTGCAGCAGCGCAAGGTTCGTGCGAACCTCGCCCGCGCCGAGCCGGATCGAGGCGTCGTCCTCCACCTGTCCGGGCACCAGGATGCGGGGGCCGGGCGGCAGGTCGGGCAGGGCACCGCCGAGGTTGTATTTCGTGATGCCGCCGGCGCGCAGCCGGGCGATCAGGCGGTCGGCCCGGTCGGTCCCGCCGGCGGGCAGGGCGGCCAGCACCAGCCGCTCCAGCCGGCTTTCCCGGGCGGGGTCGTAGTAGATGCCGAGGTCATCGGCGACCAGCGACAGCGGCGGCACCAGTTCGGCGCCAAGACCACGCGAACGCAGAAACCCGTCCTCGACCCGGATCACGCCGGGGATGGCGGGGGCCTGCCCGGCCCAGGCGATCAGGCCACGGCCCTCCGCCATGGCGCGGGCCTGCGCGCGGACGGGGTCGTCGGCAAAGATCAGCCGTCGTTCACGGCCGAAGAAGGCCTGCAACCGCGGGCGTTTCCACAGCCGCATGCCCATCGCCACATGGCCCCGCCGGTCCTGCCGGAAGGCGCGGACCTCGGCCTCGATCTGGTCGAGCGCCTCTTCCAGCGAGCAGGGACGGCCCCGGCAGGGGTCGTGCCAGTGGGTGCCGAGGATCATGGCGCCGGCGAACAGCTGCGCGCGCGTCAGGCTGCGGCCCCGTCGCGGGAAAGCCAGCCGATCCTCGGTCAGGCCCCAGCCGGCATAGAAGGGGCCGCCCCAGACATGGGGGCGGTGGCCGGCCAGGATCGCCTCCCACCCCATCTGCGACGAAAGCGTGTGCACGGCGATGGCGCCTTCCAGCAGCCGGCGCGGGGACACCGGGTCGGTCAGAAGGGTGACGCCGGGAGCGACGTCGGCGGGGCCGTAGTGGCCGGGGCGGTGGCCGGCGACGGTTTCGGGGTGGGTCTTGATCACCACCGGGGCGCCGCCGTGATCGAGCCGCGCCGCCGCCAGCATCTCGGCCCAGACCCCCGGCCCGGCGCCGGAAAAGCGAACCGATGCATCGCCACGCGTCTGGTCGATCACCAGCACGTAGCCCGGCGGGGGCAGCGGCGCGTCGGGGTCGTGGTGGTTGTACTTCGAGAGGTCGAGCGCGCGCCACCGCTCCATCGCCTCGCGCGCGCGGCGCAGGATCGCGGCGTCGTCCAGCGGGTCGCGGGCAAGGACGGTTTCCAGCGCCGAAGGGGCCTCGGCGTCGAAATGCACGCCCAGGGGGTCGATCATCAGGCCGAGCGGCGGTACGCCGCCAGGTCGGCCGGGGGGGAGGGCGCGCAGGAAGGCATCCTCGATCCGCACCAGGGGCGCGCCCGTCCGCGCCGCCACCCGCTCGCCGCGCCAGGCATGGGGCGACCGACCCCAGACCGCCACGCCCTCGCCTTCCCGCGGCCAGCCGGGGCGCAGGCCGAACCCCGCGGCCGACAGGATGCGCGCCAGCCCGCGGTCGGTCAGGAAGCCCGCGTTCCACACCCGCAGCCGCCGGGGCAGCCCCCCGGCAGGGTCGGGCGCGCCGCGTTCCATCCCGGCGTCAGCTGCCCGAGCCGACCGCGGCGACCGAATCCGCCGCCCCCGCGGTGCCGGCGATGGCGCTGAGCGTCTTCTGCCACTGCACGAAGGGCGCCTCGGTCACATAGACCGTGTCGCCGTCGCGGATCAGGAAGTCGCGCGCCTCGAACATGCCGGTGGGCTGGGTCAGGTCGAGCACATAGACCATCCGCTGGTCGCCGATCAGGTCCGATCGGCCCAGCACCCGGTTGGCGATCTCGGCCGGTTCGTTGCGGAACACGAACACGCCCGTCGGATCGGCCAGCGAGGTATTGAGCCCGCCGACGGTCGCGATGGCCTCGATGGCCGACAGGGTCTGCGTCTCGAAGGGCACGCGGTTCTGCGCGCCGGTGGCGCCCAGGGCCACGAAGGCGCGGGTGTCGCGCTCCACGATGATCCGGTCGCCGGGGCGCAGTGCGATGTCGAGCGAGGGGTTGGCGTAGAGATCCTCGAGCCAGATGCGTCCGGTATGCCCGCCGCGGGTGACGCGCACGATGGCGGTGGCGGGTTCGATCGCCACGCCGCCCGCCCGCGCAAGCATGGCCGAAAGGGTGCGTGTCGGCCGTTCGATCGGATAGATGCCCTGGCCGCCCACGGCGCCCGAGACCGACACGGTCGACCCGTCGCCGGCCACGCGCTGCACCGTCACCTGCGGGTCGGGCGTCTGGGTGTCGAGCTTGCGCGCGATGGCCTGGCGCAGCGCCTCGGGCGTGTTGCCCGCTGCCTTGATGCGCCCGGCGTAGGGCACGAAGATGAAGCCCGCGCCGTCCACCTGCACCGTCTCCAGTGCCGAAACGCGCTGCCCGGTGTTGCCCAGAAGCGGGTCGTCGCGCACG
>DAOLBY010000121.1:0-4553 GCA_035324325.1 Paracoccaceae bacterium
CGACGGCAAGGTGTCGCTGTCGGATGCGACCGACCAGAAGGCGCGTTTTGCCGCTGCCGGCTGGGACGTCTTTGCCTGCGACGGCCACGACCCCGAGGACATCGACCGCGCGCTGCGTGCCGCCGCGGCCTCCGACCGGCCGGCCTTCGTCGCCTGTACCACGCATATCGCGCTGGGGTCCTCGGCGCAGGACACGCCCAAGGGCCACGGCGCGCTGACCGATGCAAAGCTCATCGCCGACACCAAGGCCGCCTATGGCTGGGACCATCCCGCCTTCCACATCCCCGACGACCTGCGCGCCCTCTGGCGGGCGACGGGCGAACGCGGCCGCGTCGCGCGGGCCGAGTGGGAGGCGCGGCTGGCCGCCCTGCCCGAAAAGCGCCGGGCCGAGTTCCGCCGCATCTTCTCGGGCGAGGCGCCGAAACGGCTGGCCACTGCCATCCGCGCCGTCAAGGCGCGTGCGGTGGCCGAACGGCCGAAACTCGCCACCCGCGCGGCCTCCGAGGCGGTGCTGAAGGCGGTGAACCCGGTGATGCCCGAGACCATCGGCGGGTCGGCCGGCCTGACGGGTTCGAACAATACCAAGACCCCCGATCTCGGCGTGTTCTCGCCCGAGGACCGCAAGGGGCGGTATGTCTATTTCGGGATCCGCGAGCACGGCATGGCCGCGGCGATGAACGGAATGGCGCTGCACGGCGGCATCCGCCCCTACGGCGGCACCTTCCTGATCTTCAGCGACTACATGCGCCCGGCAATCCGCCTCGCGGCGCTCCAGCACCTGCCGTCGATCTTCGTATACACGCACGACTCGGTGTACCTGGGCGAGGACGGCCCCACGCACCAGCCGGTCGAGCATCTGGCGCTCTGCCGCGCAACGCCCAACACGCTGACGATCCGCCCCGCCGACGCGACCGAGACCGCCGAGGCCTGGGAGATCGCCCTGTCCCCGACGCGCACCCCCACGGTTCTGGCGCTGAGCCGGCAGAACCTGCCGACCGTCCGGCAGGACGCCGGTGCGCGCAACATGGTCGCCCGCGGCGCCTATGTCCTGGCCGAGGCCGAGGGCGGCAAGCCCCGCGCGCTGCTGATGGCCACGGGGTCCGAGGTGGCGGTGGCTCTGGCCGCGCGCGACCTTCTGCAGGCCGAGGGGATCCCCACGCGCGTCGTGTCCTTTCCCTGCTGGGAGCTGTTCGAGGAACAGGACGAGACCTGGCGCCGCAAGGTCCTGCCCAAGGGGCCGGTGCGCGTGGCGGTCGAGGCCGGCATCCGCTTCGGCTGGGACCGCTGGCTATACGGCGAACGCGGCACACGCGAGAAATCGGGCTTTGTCGGCATGCACGGCTTCGGCGCCTCGGCCCCGGCCGAAACGCTGTACCGCGAGTTCGGCATCACCGCGCAGGCCGTGGCAGACAAGGCGAAATCGCTGCTCTGACCGGGGCACGGCGTGGGGCATGGCATGGCCCCCGCCGCGGCCCGGGAACCGCCCCTGGCAGCGGGGGAACGCACGGGCCGCAACCCGCGCCGGTTCGCGTCGAACCACGCCCCCCGACCACGCCCCCCGTCCGGCGCGCAGGGGCGCCGGACGAGGGGCCGCGGCGGTCATCCGATGATCGCGTTCAGCGTCGTCGAAGGGCGCATCACCCGCGCGGTCTTTTCCGGGTCGGTGTGGTAGTAGCCGCCGGTATCGGCGGGCTTGCCCTGGGCCGCCGCCAGTTCGGCAAGGATCTTCGCCTCGTTCTCTTCCAGCGCCCGCGCGACGGGTCCGAACTCGGCCGCCAGCGCCGCGTCGGCGGTCTGCCGGGCCAGGGCCTGCGCCCAGTAGAGCGCGAACCAGTAGTGCGTGTCGCGCGTGTCGGGCTCGCCGACCTTGCGGCCGGGCGAACGGTCGTGGTCAAGGATGCCCTTGGTCGCCTCGTCCACCGCATCGCCCAGCACCTGCGCCCGGGCGTTGCCGGTCACGTCGGCCAGGAACTTGAGGCTTTCGCCGAGCGCACAGAACTCGCCCAGGCTGTCCCAGCGCAGATGGCCCTCTTCCACCAGCTGCTCGACATGCTTGGGGGCCGAGCCGCCGGCCCCGGTCTCGAACAGCCCGCCGCCCTGCATCAGCTTGACGATGGACAGCATCTTGGCCGAGGTGCCGAGTTCCAGGATCGGGAACAGGTCGGTCAGATAGTCGCGCAGCACGTTGCCGGTGATGGCGATGGAGTTCTCGCCCTTGCGGATGGTCTCCAGCGTCGCGCGCACGGCCTGTGCCGGGGCCATGATGCGGAATCGGCCGGCAACGCCCTTCGCCTCGAGGATCGGGGTGACATAGCGGATGAGTTCCGCGTCATGCGCCCGCGTCGCATCGAGCCAGAAAATCGCCTCGCAGCCTTCCAGCCGCTGGCGGTCCATCGCCAGTTGCACCCAGTCGAGGATGGCGGCCTTTCGGGTAGAGGCCGAGCGCCAGATGTCGCCGGACTCGACCCGGTGCTCGTGGATCACTCTGCCGTCGGACAGCACCATCCGCACGATGCCGTCAGCCTCGATCTCGAAGGTTGTGGGGTGCGAGCCGTATTCCTCGGCCTTCTGCGCCATCAGGCCCACGTTCTGGACCGTTCCGGCCGTGCGGGGGTCAAGCGCGCCGGTCTGCTTGAAATAGGCGATGGTCTCGGAAAACACGGCGGCATAGCTGCTGTCGGGGATGACGCAGTTCGAATCCGCGGCCTTTCCGTCCGGGCCCCAGCCCTTGCCGCCGGCGCGGATCAGCGCGGGCATCGAGGCATCGACGATCACGTCCGAGGGGACGTGCAGGTTCGTCACGCCCTTGTCCGAGTTCACCATGTAGAGCGGCGGGCGCGCCGCCATCGTGGCGGTGATGTCGGCCGCGATTGCCGTGCCCTCCGGCATCTCGGCCACCCGCTCCAGCAGGGCACCGAGACCCGAATTGGGGTTCACCCCGGCCGCGGCCAGCGCCGCACCGTGCCGGTCGAACACCGGCTGGAGCCAGGCGCGGACGGCATGGCCGAAGATGATCGGGTCGGAGACCTTCATCATCGTCGCCTTGAGGTGCAGCGAGAACAGCGTGCCGTCGGCGGCGGTTTCCTCGATCTGGCGGGCCAGGAAGGCGCGGAGCGCCCGCGCCGACATGAAGGTCGCATCGACCACGGTGCCGACCGGCATCTTCAGCCCGTCCTTCAGCACCGTCACCCTGCCGTCGGTACCGTGATGCTCGATCCGCAGCACGTCGTCGGCGGCCAGCGTCGCCGAGGTCTCGTTCGACCGGAAGTCGTCGGCGCCCATGGTCGAGACGCGGGTCTTGCTGTCGGCCGACCACTTGCCCATCGAATGCGGGTTGGCCTGGGCATAGGCCTTGACTGCCTTTGCGGCGCGCCGGTCGGAATTGCCCTCGCGCAGGACAGGGTTCACCGCCGAGCCCTTCACCGCGTCATAGCGCGCGCGGGCGTCCTTTTCCTCGGGCGTCGCGGGGGTCTCGGGATAGTCGGGCACGGCGTAGCCCTGGGACTGAAGCTCACGGATCGCCTCGACCAGCTGCGGCACCGAGGCCGAGATGTTCGGCAGCTTGATGACGTTGGCGCGCGGCGTCTTGACCAGTTCACCCAGGATCGCAAGGTCGTCTGGCTGGCGCTGGTCCTCGCGCAGCCGGTCGGGGAAGGCCGCAAGGATGCGGCCGGCCAGCGAAATGTCGCGCACCCCCACGGACAGCCCGGCGGCGGCCGCGAACCGGCGCACGATGGGCAGGAGCGAGGCCGAGGCCAGCTCGGGCGCCTCGTCCACCTTGGTGTAGATGATGTCGCTGAAGGAACTCTTGGTCATGACGCGATCGCCTCTCGTTGCCCTGCGCGATGTATACCACCGCATACCGTGGCCGCCAACTCCCGCCGGCGCCCCCGTTGCGCGACACAGCGGCGCGGGCCAGGGGTGCGAGGATGAGGGGGCGGCAGCTGCCGCCCCGGCCGGAACCGGGCGCAGGATACCACCCGCCGCGCCGTGTTCAACGGGCCGGCCGGCCGCGCAGCAAAGCGACCCGGAACGCCAGCGCGGCAGCCCGACAGGTCGTATTGATCTCGATTGATTTAACGATGCAGATCGGCGATGACCCACGGCGATTCCCCTGACAGGAGCATCCTTCGATGTCGACGCTTGCCATCAGCCCGCCGCCCGTCGTGACCCTTCCCATCGAGGGCTCCGACCAGGTCTTTCCGGTGCGCCGGGTCTACTGCATCGGCCGCAACTATGCCGCCCATGCCATCGAGATGGGGCACGACCCGGACCGCGAACCGCCCTTCTTCTTCCAGAAGAACCCCGACAACCTCTACGTCGGCGACACGTTTCCCTACCCGGCGCAGACCAGCGACGTGCACCACGAGGTCGAGATGGTGGTCGCGCTCAAGTCGGGCGGCACGAACATCCCGCCGGACCGCGCGCTTGATCATGTCTGGGGCTATGGCGTCGGCCTCGACATGACGCGGCGTGACCTTCAGGGCGAGGCAAAGAAGATGGGCCGCCCGTGGGAAATCGGGAAGGCCTTCGAACAGTCGGCGCCGGTCGGT
>DAOLBY010000121.1:4563-9145 GCA_035324325.1 Paracoccaceae bacterium
GCGCCCTGTGTCCGAGGTCGGCCACCCCGCCGCCGGGCTGGTCCAGCTGATCGTCAACGGACAGGTCCGGCAATCCGGCGACCTCAACCAGATGATCTGGAAGGTGCCGGAAATGATCTCGTACCTGTCGGACTACTTCGAGCTTGCAGCCGGCGACGTGATCATGACCGGCACCCCTGCCGGCGTCGGTGCCGTGGTCGTCGGCGACGTGATGGACTGCAGCGTCGAGGGCGTGGGAAGGCTGACGGTCACGGTCGTCTGACCGAGGCCGGGGGCGCGCAGGCGGGGGGCCGGGTCAGCCTGCCAGCGCGGGCAGCACCCGGTCGCGCACCGACACGAGGTGCTGCCGCATCAGCCGCGCCGCCAGATCGGCATTGCGGGCCTCGATGGCATCGTGGATGGCATCGTGCTGGTCCAGGCTGAAATGGTCCGGCGGCGGCCGTCGTGTCGCGCGCTTCTGGCCCCAGACGGTGGAGCGGCGGACCGTGTTCAGCATGTCGAACAGGTAGAGCAGCAGCTTGTTGTGCGTGGCCCGCGCAATGGCGTGGTGCAGATTGTTGTCGGCAGCCTCGTAGCTGCGCCAGTCGTCGGCGATGCGGCAGCGGCGCGCCCAGTGACGGATCGCCTCGATGTCCGCCCGGGCCCGCGTCACGGCCGCCAACCGCGCCAGTTCCGGCTCGATGGCGATGCGGGCGGTCATCACCTGCGACGGGCTGGCAAGCTCGCCCAGATAGGTCGCGTCGGCCAGGTTCAGGACCGGGCGCGCACCGATGAAGGTGCCGCGCCCGACATGCCGCCAGATCAGCCCGTCGGCCTCGAGCGCGGCAAGTGCCTTGCGCAGGTCGCCGCGCGATACGCCGAAACGTTCGCTCAGGCTGCGCTCGGGCGGCAAACGGTCGTTGTTCTGGAAGGCGCCGTCGCTGATGAACTGCTTCAGCCGCTGCGCCAGATCGGGCGGGGATTCTGCGTCGTCGTTCAACCAATCGCCTCATTGGTTTTCAGTCGGTGCTATCGAGCGGACCGGATTCCGATTAAGCTCATGACCTGTCCGGGGGCAGACCGTGACCTTGGGTGTCCCTGCCGGTCCGACCATGCGGCGGGGCGGGGGAAGAAATCAACGGCAGACTGGCGGCGGGCGCGGCCTAGCGGCCGGAATGGCAAGTCGGGGGGGTGTTGATGCGACTGGCAACGGTTGAGGCACAGGGGCGCACGACCTGCGCGGCGGTCCTGTCGGACGGGCGGATGCTCGATCTGGCGGCGGCCGGGACGGGGCACCCCGCGCTTGCGGTCGGGTCGCTGCAGGCGCTGATCGATGGCGGGGCGGCGGCAGTGGATGCCGCGCGCGCGCTGGTCGCGGCGGCCGAGGGCGGCGCACATGGCGGCGCCATCCTGCCGGCCGATGCCCGGCTTCTGTCGCCGCTGCCGCGCCCGCGCAAGAACGTGTTCTGCGTCGGCCGCAACTATGCCGAACACATCGCCGAGGGCGCACGCGCCCAGGGCAAGCGCATCGACGTGACCGAGGTGCCGGTGTATTTCACCAAGCCGCCGACCGCGGTGATCGGGCCGGATGCGGTGATCCCCTACTGGCCCTCGCTGTCGACCTCCATCGACTACGAGGTGGAACTGGCCGTCGTGATCGGGACTGCCGGCATCAACATCCCGCGCGAGCGGGCGATGGACCATGTGTTCGGCTACACCATCCTGAACGACATCACCGCCCGCGACATCCAGCGCCGCCACGGCGGGCAGTATTTCAAGGGCAAGGGCCTCGACGGGTCGAGCCCGATCGGCCCCTGGATCGTGACCGCGGACGAGATCCCCGATCCCCATGCCATCGGCCTGCGCTGCTTCGTGAACGGCGAAAAGCGTCAGGACGGCCGGACATCGGACATGATCTTCGACATCCCGACGCTGATTGCCTCGCTGACCGAGGGAATCACGCTGGAACCCGGCGACATCCTGGCCACCGGCACGCCCTCGGGCGTCGGCTATGCCATGACCCCGCCGAATTTCCTCAGGGACGGCGACGAGGTCGCCTGCGAAATCGACGGTATCGGCCGGCTCGTCAATCGGGTCCGTGCCGCCTGAACGCCAACGGGCCGACGAGAGCCCGGCGTGACCCTGACAAGACTGCAACTTCTGGGAGGAAGACAGATGATCAGCAGACGTGCATTCACTTCGACCCTGGCAGGGCTCGCGCTTGCCCTGCCGCTCGGGGCCGGGCAGGCCGGTGCGCAGGACATGACGAAGGTGACCTTCGTGCAGCCCAGCCCCTCGGCCATCAACTCGTTCAACGTCTTCGTGGCGATCGGCGAGGGTTACTTTGCCGAGGAAGGTCTCGACGTGACGGTCGAGGCGATCAACGGTTCGTCCGCCGTCCTGCAGGCGCTGTCCTCGGGACAGGCCCAGTTCGGCCGCCCCGGCCCCGGCCCGGTGCTGGCGGCGCGCGGCCGCGGGGTGGACGTGGTTTTCATCTACAACTTCGCCGCAAGGTCGAACTTCGGCGTCGTGGTGCCGGTGGACAGCCCGATCCAGTCGCCCGCCGAACTCAAGGGCGAGGTCGTGGGCGTGGGCACAGCCGATGGTGCCGAGGTGGGCTTTGCGCGGAACGTTCTGTCGGGCTCGGGCCTGACCGAGAACACCGACTACACCTTCCTCGCCGTGGGCGACGGCGGGCCTGCCGCTGCGGCCTTCAGTTCGGGCGAGATCAAGGCCTATTCGGCCTCGACCGCCGATGCCGCGATCCTGACCCAGCGCGGGCTGCCGATGCGCGACATCACGCCGCCGGAATACGCCCGCTTCTTCGGCAACGGCTTCATCACCACCGGTGAACTGATCCGCACCAACCCCGACCTGGTCGAGAAGTTCGTGCGCGCGATCTGGCGCGGCCATGTCTTTGCCATGGACGATGCCAACCGCGACAAGGTGCTGGCCCACCTTGCCGCCGGCAACCCGCAGGAAAGCGAGGATCCGGCCTTCGCCTCGGCGCTGTTCGACGCGGTGCGCTCCAAGACCGTCCCGGTCGACATGGCGAACGGCTACGGCTACCAGCCCCCCGAAGTCTGGGAGGAATGGCAGCAGGTGCAGATCGCCGGCGGCGACCTGCCCGGTCCCCTGCCCGACCTGACGGCCGCCTACACCAATGACTTCACGCTGAAAGTCAACGGGAGCCGCTGACCGATGCCTGCCGCAGCCAATGTGACCGATCTTGCCGCCCGGCGGCGGGAACCCGTCTACGAACTCACCGGGGTCGGCAAGACCTATGCCCGCAATGCCGTCACGGCGCTGGAGGGCGTGAACCTGACGCTGACCCGGGGAAGCTTCTCGGCGGTGATCGGGTCCAGTGGCTGCGGCAAGTCCACCCTGCTCAAGATCATGTCGGGGCTGATCCCGCCCTCCGCGGGGCGGGTCGTCCTGCAGAACAAGCCGGTGCGCGGCCCCCGCCGCGACATCGGGATGATGTTCCAGCAGGCGACCCTGTTCCCCTGGCGCACGACGGTCGAGAACATCGTGCTGCCCATCGAGATCCGCGACGGCAAGGCCGCTGCGGCCAGGGCCCGCGAGAAGGCCGTCCAGCTGCTCGAGGTCGTGGGCCTCAAGGGGTTCGAGAACGTCTATCCGAACGAGCTGTCGGGCGGCATGGCGCAGCGCGCGGCGATCTGCCGGATGCTGATCACCGAACCGGCCGTCCTTCTGCTGGACGAACCCTTTTCGGCGCTCGACGAGTTGTCGCGTGAGTTCATGAACATGGAGCTTCAGCGCATCTGCATGGAGCGCGAGGCGACCGCCTTCCTCGTCACCCACTCGATCCCCGAGGCGGTGATCCTGTCGGACGTGGTCTATGTGATGAAGCCCCGCCCCGGCCGCATTGCCGAGGTGGTGGAGATCGACCTGCCGCGCCCGCGAACGCTCGACATGATCACGACGCCGCGGTTCGGCGCGCTGGTCGAACGCATCCGCAGCCGTCTGGACAAGGAGGCCTTCCTGTGAGCGCCACCGATCTGAACGACACCCGTGCCGAGGCCGAGGAAGACACCGTCTGGGTCGAGGAAGTGCCCTGGATCGACCGCGTGCCGGCCTGGATCCAGATGCTGTTCGTCTTTGTCGTGTTCGTCGCCTGCTGGGACATCGTGACCCGGTTCCAGATGGTGTCGCCCATCATCCTGCCGACACCCTGGGAGACCTGGCGCGACATCCTGTTCGTGGGCCAGAACCTTCTGTCCGGCGGCTACATGCTGCCCGCGCTGTGGCTGACGCTGAAAGAGGTGATCTACGGCTTCGCGCTGGCCATCGCCATCGGCTTCACCCTGGGCGTGATCGTGGGCGAGACCTCCTTCGGGGAAAAGGCGATCATGCCCTATCTCGTGGCCATCGACACGATGCCCAAGGTCGCCTTCGCACCGCTGTTCGTGGCCTGGCTGGGATTCGGGATCGAAAGCAAGGTGGCACTCGCGGCCTTCATCGCGACCTTCGCCATCGTCGTCGGAACCGCCGCGGGCCTGCATGCGGCCGACCACAACGCGCGGATGCTGTTCAAGACCATGGGTGCCTCGCGCTGGCAGACGCTGGTCAAGATGAAGCT
>DAOLBY010000121.1:9163-9549 GCA_035324325.1 Paracoccaceae bacterium
GGGCCTCAAGATCGCTTCGGTCGGCGTCATGGCCGGGGCGATCACGGGCGAGTTCCTGGGCGGCGGCAAGGGGTTCGGCGAACTGATCCGCACGGCCGCCTCGCAGCTGAACACGCCGCGGGTGTTCTCGTTGATCCTCTACCTGTCGATCGTGGGCCTGGCGCTGTTCCTCCTGGTGTCGCTGATCCAGCGCAAGCTGGTGTTCTGGCACAAGGACCGCGTGATGCGGGGGATCGAGTAGGGGCATGGCGGCGGGCGCGATCCCGGCCCCGGTGCCGGCCGACGCGCTGCGCGGCTTCGTGGCGCGTGCCCTCGGTGCCCTGGGGGTGCCCGGGGCCCCGTAAGCGCAGGTGGCCGGGCTGATGGTCGAGGCCGACCACCTGCGC
>DAOLBY010000121.1:9559-10608 GCA_035324325.1 Paracoccaceae bacterium
CCGAGCGGCTGAAGGGCGGCGGCATCAACCCCGCCGCCCGCCCGCATGTCCTGCGCGAGACATCCGCGACGGCGCTGGTCGGCGGCGACAACGGGCTCGGGCACCTGGCCATGGCGATGGCCACCGGAATTGCCATGCAGAAGGCGCGCGCGGCCGGGATCGGCTGGGTCGGGGTGCGCAACAACAACCACGCGGGCCCTGCGGCGCTCTATGTCCGGCCGCAGGCGGCGGCGGGGATGATCGGTCTTTGTGCCGCGGTGGGCAGTGCCAACCATGTGGCGCCCTGGGGGGGGATGGACCTGCTGCTGGGGACCAACCCGATCGCTATCGGTGCGCCTTCGGGCGGGGCCGACCCCTTCGTGCTCGACATGGCCACCACCGTCGCCGCCATGGGCAAGATCAAGACGCTGATCCAGCGCGGGCTGCCGATGCCCGAGGGCTGGATGGTCGGGCGCGACGGCAGGCCGCTGACCGACCCCGCGCGCCACAAGGACGGGCTGATGCTGCCCATCGGCGGGGCCAAGGGATACGGCCTGTCGGTCGCCATCGGCCTTCTGGCCGGCGTGCTGAATGAGGCGGCCTTCGGGGCGGACGTGGTCGATTTCACCGCCGATACTGCCAGCCCGCCCAATACCGGCCAGTTTGTCGCCGCCATCGACATCGCGGCCTTCACCGACCCTGCGGCCTTTGCCGCCACCGCCGCCCGCGTCTTCGACGAATTGCGCGCCGCCAGCCCACTGCCTGGCCACGACCCCGTCCGCCTGCCCGGCGAGGGGCGCGAGACCATGCGCGCCCGGCGCGAGGCCGAGGGCATCGACCTGCACCCGGGCTTGCGTGCGGCGCTCGACGATCTTGCGCAGGAACTCGGCATTCCGCCTGCGGGCGGCTGACCGCCCGGGGCAGCGCCCGGCCCGCCCTATTCGGCGCGCGGGAAGAACAGCTGCTCGCCGCCCACCCTGAACCCGGCGATGGCCTCCTGTCCGGCCACCGACACGATCCAGTCGATGAAGGCCTGGCCCTGTTCGGCCTTCACATGGGGGTGGCGTTCG
>DAOLBY010000122.1:0-10595 GCA_035324325.1 Paracoccaceae bacterium
GGGCCCGCCGCAGGCGCCGCAGTAGCCGGCGCCCCCGCCGAAATCCCACCGGGCGAGGGCGCAGAGCCTTTTTTTTCGGCCTGCACCTCGTACCAGGGGTCGAGATAGAGCCGGTTGAACGCCTCCCAGCCGTCGCGGCGCGCCAGCAGCGCCCCGATCGCCCCGGGCGAGGGCGGAATCGGCGTCCCGGTCTCGTCGCCGACGCCTTCCCAGGCCAGGATCGCAAGCTCGGCCGCGCGCAGCACCGTGCGGGCCACGCCGTCGGCCTCGTCGCCCCCGGCGGCGGCCGCCGCATGCTGCGCCGCGGCCCAGATTGCGCCGGTCATCGGCCGGACCTGCAGCCGGACGCCCGGCAGAAGGTCGATCCAGCGCGGAACGGGCGGGGAAAGGTCGAGCCGAAGCATCAGTAGGCCGCCTGGTCGTTGACCAGCACCACCGTGCACATGCGCGCCGGGCTGGCGGCCAGGCTCGCCTGCCAGTCGAACTCGGCCTGGATGCCCTGCGGGCCGGGAATGGTGCGCCGCGGCACCGGCAGGTGGACGCGGTGGATCGTCCAGGTCAGGCTCGGCCCGCCCGCGATGGTCCAGGCGAACTGCAGCTCGCATGTCCCGCCCGAGGTCGCCTGCGCCAGCAGCGTGGTGTCGGCAAAGCGCGTGACCAGCCGGCCGCGCAGGCCGGCGATGGTGGGGTCAACCCCGTCGATCAGCCCGTCGGCGCGGATCGTCTCCACCGCCTCCAGGCCGTTGGAATAGGTCAGCTCCGCGCTGACGGTGTTGCCAAGCGCCACGCTGTCGCGGGTGATCGCGCAGTTGAAATGCCCGAACCGCTGCAGCGCGATGGCCGCCGGCGTGCCCGCGGCGCTGGACCCGGCGCCGGTCAGCCCCTGCGCGATCAGCCCGACGGTGGCCTGCAGCTGGCCGCGGCGCGTGGCCTCGATCCGCAGCGTGTTGGCGCGGGCACCCGCGACCATGTCGAAGCGCGGCACCTCGGGCATCTGCGTCTCGATGGCGAGGCTCGGCAGCGTGGTGCCGCCGGAATGGAAGGTGTGGGTGTAGGGCCCCGATCCGGTCGTGGTGGCCGGGCCGCCGAACAGCGCCTTCAGCCAGAAGCCGATCCCGATCGCATCGACGCCGATGGTGATGTCGCCGTCCACCGTCACCGCATCGCGGATCGGGGCCAGCGGGTCGCGCCCGTAGCCCAGAAGCTCGTTTTCGATCAGGGGCTGTTCCGACGACAGCGTGGTGCCGGCGAAGGGCAGGAAGGTATAGCCCGACGCCGGCGCGGTGCCGTAGGTCGTCTCGAAGGCGAGCGCGAGCTGCGCGCGCGAACCGTAGGCGCGGGCCATGGCAATTCTCCTGTGTCAGCCCAGCGGGTCGGGCGTGGCGAAATGGATGACGATCCCGATGGTGGCCGCGCGCATCGGCGGGCCGCCGCCGGGGGCGATGTCGGCCGGCGCCGGCGCCTCGGCCTCGAGCCAGTCGCACAGGCCCCCCAGCCTGCGGTCGGCGGCCAGCCGCGCGCCGATGGCGGCGACCAGCGCCGCGAAGGCCGCGTTGAGGTCGTCGAGCCGGTCGCGCGCCAGCACCAGGTCCAGCTCGGCCCGGTGCCGGTAGTGGTACATCAGCGGCGACAGCGTCACCTCGGGCGTGCCGGGCTGGCCGTCGTGCAGGATCGCGAGACCGGCCCGGGGCACCTCGGCCGGGGCAGCGCGGTTGCGCTCCACCCGGCCCGGCGCCACGGCAGGCGCCAGCGCGGCGGCCAGCGCGGTCAGGATGGCGTCGAGCGTGGTCACGCGCCGCCCCCGCCGCCCGCGGCGATGACGGCCGCGCGGATGCGCGCGGGCAGCCCGGCCCCGGCGGCCCGGGCGGGCGCATCGAGGTCGAGCCGTTTCGTCAGGCGCACCTGCGGCACCAGGATGAAGATCGGCACGGTCGCGGCGCCGCGCCCGGTCTTCGACCGCGACGCCACGCCCAGGCCGCGGCTGTTCAGCCGGGCGCCGTCAGCGACCAGCAGCGCCGTGCGCCCCTGCCGGTAGACAAAGCGCAGCCGCAGGCCGCGACGGGCCTCCCATTCGCCGGGGGTCAGGCGCGTGCCGCGCGCGCCGCGCCCTGCGGCGGCGGTCGGGATGGCCAGCCAGAACCCGTTCTGCGACCGGATGGTCACGCCCCTGGCATGGGCGCCCACGATGTCGGGCGCCTTGGACCAGACCAGCGCCGCGGCGTTGGGGCTGGGCTGGCCCTGGGGGAACACCTGGCGGCGGATCGTGCCGGCCAGCCGGTTGCCCAGCGCGCCGCGCACCTGCGCGCGCCAGGCCTCCTGCACCTCGCGGGCGGCATCGGCCACGGCCGTGGTGACGCCCCGGGCCCAGCGCCGCTCGTTCTGCAGCGCCCAGGCCTCCATGTCGCCATCCAGGCCCACGACCAGGCGCATCAGGCCACCTGCCGCACGGTCGCGCGCCAGACCAGGTGCTCGCGGTCGCGGCGCGGGGCGTCGGCCACCACGTAGACCGCGTCGCCGATCTCGATCTCGTCTCCCTCGGCCAGCGCGGGCAGGCCCGCCACCGGCAGGTCCAGCCGCTCGGTCCGGGCGACCGCGCGCGAGGCGCCGAAGGCCACGGCCTCGTCGGGCCGGGCACGGATCGCGCGCGTGGCGACCGGCTGGGCGTCGGACCTGACCGAGCGCACCGTGCAGGCCACCGAAAGGGTGGGGTCGCGGAACATGGCCGCGACCCCGGCGGCAAGGGCCGTCACAGCGTGAAGGCGCCCGACAGCCGCACGCGGCCCAGCGTCTCGCCCGCGCCCGACCCCACCGCCGCCACCGCCACGCCGATCAGCTTGTGGGTCGAGGCGGTGGTGGTGCAGTGCTTGTTGGTGTCGTCCCAGTAGATCCGGGCGCCGACCGTCCAGGCCTGCGACCCGACCTTGGGCAGGTCGTAGACGCCCACGGTCGCGATCTGCACGGGTTCGCCGTTGCCGGCCGCGCCCTGGGCCACGCCGAACAGGCTGCCCACCAGGCAGCCCGCGCCCGAGGCGACGGCGTAGGGCGCGGTCACGCCCAGCACGTCGCCGGGTTGAACGAAGTTCTTCATCTCTCGCTCCTGTGCGAAGGGTTGAAACGACCGGGGGCGCCATCAGGCGCCCCCGGGTCGGACAGTCAGGCAGGCCAGCCCGGTCAGGCGCCCGCGTTCTTGAAGCCGCCGCGGAAGTCCACCGCGCCGAAGCCGAAGTCCTCCTGGATCGTCCAGGCCATCCCCAGGGTGCCGAACGGCTCGTCCATCCGCACCCGCGGGCCGGCCTCGCCCTGCAGGTAGCCGTACATGAACGTTGCGCGCGCCGACGGTGCGGCGAACATGTACCAGGCGTTGCCGGCGATCCAGGGGCAGACCACGACCTGCAGCTTGCCCGCGTAGGGGTTGACGTTCGACGCCTGCGCGGCCTGGATCGGGGCGAGCAGCTGCAGCGCCTCGAACTCCTTGGTCGGCCCGCACAGCAGGACAGCGGGCGTCAGGTACAGGAACGGCGCCCCCGCCGCACCGGGCGCGCCGGACGGGATGTCGCGGCGTTCGCGCAGCGCCTTGTAGCCCAGCGCGATCGACGCCGGCGTGATCGCGGCAGGCGTGCCCGCCTTGGTGCCGTCGGTGGTGTTGAACACCTGGCGGCTGGTCTCGGCCAGCGTTGGGCCGTCGGCGTTGGAACCGGACAGGAACATTTCGTAGAACAGCCGGTCCTCGTCGGCCGCCACCTTTTCGCCGGCCCGCGCGACTTCGCGCTCGATGGCGCCAAGATCGTCGTTGACCAGCATCTGGCGGGTGATCCGCAGGCCGCTGGCATAGGTCACCAGGGCCACGGTTTCCTTCTTGTCGCCCATGGCGCCGAACTGGATTTCGCCCGATTCCGGCACCGCCCGCAGGCCGGGCCAGCCGCCGATGGCGCTGACAGGGTGCGGACGGAAATCGCTGAAGTCCATGCGGTCGGCGATGGCCCGGTAGGTCGGCTGCGCCAGCTCGTACACATCCAGCAGGCGCTTGTTCAGAGCGTTCTCGAGGATGGCCGGCAGGTCCGAGGTCGACATGCCGCCGCTCATCGCCAGCCGCAGCACATCGAGGCGCTCCGCCGGCGTGTCCAGATAGCCGCGGTGCCCCGTCAGATGGGCGGCCATGCGCACCAGGGACATCGTCATGTACTGGCGCGCAGGCCCCTGGACCTCGCGTGCGCCCGACATCCGGGCGACCAGCGCGCCCGCCATGCCCTCTTTCCGGGTTTCGCGCTCGTCGCGCGTGATGCGGGCACCGATGCCCGGCTTGATCTTGCTCACGGCGCTCTCCTTGCGCTGCCGGGCGGCGATCTGCTCGGCCGCCTGTTTCAGGGTCAGGCCGCGGCCGATCATCGCCCGCGCCTCCTTCAGCGGGCGCCGCAGCGCCGCGCAGAGATCGAGGATCTGCGCGGCCGAGGCCCTGGCCGCGGTCTCCTCCTCGTCCTCGTCGTCCTCCCCCCCGCCTTCGGCCGCCATGTCCTCGTCCTCGGTCTCGGCGGCCTCGGACTCGGGCATCTCCTCCTCGTCCTCGTCGGTCTCGACCTCGACGGTCAGGCCGTCCATCGTCTCGTCGTCATCGGTTGCGACCGTGACCTTCTTCGTCATGGCGATTCCTCCTGTGTTCCGGGCGCCAAGCCCCGCCATCGCGGCCAGCACGGCCGCCCTTTTCCGGGGGGCGACGCCGGCCCCGGCCTTCAAAAGCTCCTGCGGCGCATGCGCATAGATGCGGTAGTCGAAGGCCGCGACCTGCTGCGCCGCGCCCTGCTCGACCTCGTCGGCAAAGCCGGCCGCAACCGCGCCCTCGCCGTCGAGGTAGGTCTCGGCCTTCATGATGCGCCGCGCCTCCCCGGGCGGCATGCCGGCCCGCGCGGCATAGACCTGCGCATAGCCATCCGCGACCAGGCGCAGCGTGGCCGCGGTGCGCAGGTGATCCTCCTCGGTCCCGCGGCCCTCGGTCCAGGCCCAGGCGGGATCGTGGATCATCATGATCGAACCGTCGCGCATCGCGATCGTGTCGCCGGCCATGGCGATCAGGCTGGCCGCGCTGGCGGCGATTCCATCGACCACCACCCGCACCTGGTCGGGATAGTCGCGCAGCAGGTTGTGGATGGTCTGGCCGTCCATCGCCACGCCGCCGCCCGAGTTGATGCGCACGGTGACGGGCCCGGACATGCCGGCCAGCGCCTCGCGCACCTGCGTGGGGGTAAAGCATTCCTCGCCCCAGAAACTCTCGCCGACGGTGCCGTACAGGCAAATCTCGTTCACAGGATCGTCCCTCCACTGCGGCGCGACGGCATGGCCGCGCCCACGTTGCGGTCGGCCTCGTCGGCCTGCTCATCGGTTTCGTCCGCCTCGTCTGCCGCGCCGGCCGGCGGCGTCCCCGCCGGCAGCCTGCCGTCGCTGCTGAACTGCAGCCCGTGCCGGTCGGCCCGGGCGTTCTCGGCGGCAATGTCGGCCTCGAGCCGCTCGGGGTCGAAGCCGAAGGACCGCACCACCGCGCTGCGGCTGGTGAAACCCGCGCGCACCGCCTCTTTCAGCGCCGGGATCTCGCGCGTCGGGTCCACCAGCACCCGGTGCGGCGGAACCCACTCGAAGCGCAGGAACTTCACGAAGGCCGCATCGTCGGGGTGGCGCCGCGCCCAGCCCTCGCGCAGCCAGGCCTCGATCGGCTGCAGGAAGCCCGGGATCAGCATCAGCCACTGCCAGGCCGAGATGTTGCGGTCCATCTCGACCCTCCCCATCCGGGCCGAGCTGAAGTTGACGTTCGACAGGTCGCCCGTCAGCGCCTCGTAGGTCACGCCCAGCCCGGCCGCGATCTGGCGCAGCACCGCCCGGCTGAACGGGTCGAAGTCGCCCGCGTCGGGCAGCTCAGGAAAGGTCATCTCCTCGTCCGGGCCGATGTCCTGGATCAGCCCGGGCCGCAGCTCGCCCAGCTCGGTCGCGCGCGGATCGCCGGCACTGGCGATCGTGTCGCCCAGCCGGCGGAAGCCCACGAAGGTGGCGGCGATCTTGTGGCGCACCAGCTCGGCATCGGCGTAGTCGCCCAGATCGGCCAGCGCGGTGGCGATCGGCGCGAACCAGGACACGCCGCGCTGCTGGCCGGGGCGGTCCTGCCGGTAGACGTGCAGCACCTCCGACGCCGGCACGCGGCGCGAGGCCATCGATGCGCCGCCCGGCCCCCAGGCCGAGGACCCCGGGTGCCGGTCGAACAGCCAGTAGGCCAGGCGCCGCCCGTCATCGGCATATTCGATCCCCTCGTGCACCCAGCCGCGCGCCCCGGACGCGCGGCCGACCAGCGACGTGTCCAGATAGTCGGGCTCGAGCACGCGCAGCTGCACCGGCGCCTCGACGCCCGCGCGCGGCCTGACGCGCAGGACCAGCGCCTCGCCCGCATCGACGATGGTGTTGGTGACCAGCCGCTGCAGCCCGTACAGGTTCTGCCGGCCGTCCGCGTCCACCGTCGTGCGGTCCAGCACCGTCTCGATCATGGCCATGCCGCGCCGCTGCATGCGCGCCGCCACCGCGGCCGGCACCGCCCCCGACACCGCATCGGCCAGCGTGATGCGCGGCACGATGCCGTCGGCCACCACGTTGTTGGTGACCACCTGCTGCACCCGCACCGCCAGCGGCGTGTTGCGGATCAGGTCGCGCGCGACGGCCGCGATCCGGCCGCGCCGCGCGGCGGCCGCATCGGCGTCGGTGCCCGGGGCCCGCCGGTTGGCGGTGCGCTCCGTCACTGCCCCGGCCTCGTAATAGGCCGTCAGCCGCCGCCGGGCCTGGACCCGGCGCAGGGCAAGGCCGGGCGCCAGCGGCGCCAGCAGCCGGTCGATCAGGTTCATGGCTCAGAGCCCCCGGCTGAAGCGCGGATAATGCTGCCGCACCGGCCGCACGCCCGAGGCCTCGACCTCCATCTCGGCCAGCAGGCTGCGCATCTCGGCCAGGCTGCGGTACTTGACCGTCTTGCCGTCATAGCTGACCTCGGTCGTGCCCGAGGCGATGGCCTCGCGCAGCGCGTCGATCTGCGCCTGGGTGTAGGCCATCAGCAGCAGTCCTTTCGCACGGGTTTCGTCGTCACAGCCACTTGCCGGGGCGGGCGCCGACCCAGGGCCGGGCGGCGGCGGGGTTGCGCGGGGCTGCCGGGGTGTTCCCCCCGGTCGGCCCCGCGCCGTCGGCCGGTCGTCCGTCCCGTCCCCCGGGATCCCCGCCCGCTGCCGCCCCCGCGGCCGGCGCGTCGTCGCGCACGGGGGCTGCGGCATCGAACAGGCTCGGCTGCGCCTGCGGGCCCAGCCGTTCCGCGCGCAGCCGCGCCCAGCCCTCCGGCGTCAGCCGGTCGAGCTTGAGGTGCGCGGCCATCGCGCGGGCGTAGCAGGCGATGTCGAGCGCCTCGTTCGGGCGGCCCTGCAGCTTCTGCCAGACCCGGGCGATGACGCCGGATTTCAGTTCCTTCTCGACCAGGTGCTCGGCCGTCAGCTGCTCGGCATAGGCCAGGTCGATGTCGCCGGGCAGCATCATCGCCCCCGCCGCCCAGCGCCCGGTGTCGTCGGGCCCCGCGATCGCCGCGCGGATCGCGTGGTAGTGGTCGGATTTCAGCGCGAAGGTGCCCACCGGCCAGATCGCCGCGCCGCGGGGCACCCGCTTGCCGTTCCATTTCACATCCACCCGCTTCGGCGTGCCGATCATCGGCTCGGTGCGCCCGTGCCGGCCATCGACCGCGAAACAGCCGGGCCGGCCGCGCACGAAGGCATAGACCGCGTGGCTGGCATAGCCGCTGTCGATCGCCCAGGCATCCACCGCCAGCGCCGGGCCGGCGGGTTCGGCCGCGCCCGGCCCCGTGCCGCCGCCGGGCCGCCAGGAACAGGTCGCCATCAGCTGCGCCAGCTTGCGCCAGGTCTCCTCGGCCAGCGGGTCGCCCGCGATCACGCCGCGGTCGATCAGCCAGCGCGTCATGCCCTCGGACCAGCCCCAGACGGCCCATTCCAGCCGGTCGCCCTGCACGTCCACCGCGCCGGTCGCCACCACCGGCCCGTGCGGCGGGCGGCCCAGGCGGAACTCGTCGCGGCCCAGCCGGGCGGCCAGCAGCTTTTCGGCCTCGGGCGCGTCGCCGCGGTCCTCCCAGGCCTCGCCCAGCACCTGCTGGGTGAAGACGCGCATCCGCTCGTGCCCGCCGCGCGACCGCAGGAACTCGGCCACGATGCTGTCCCAGCTCGTGAACGGGCTGTAGGCCTGCCACAGGTGGAACCCGCGCAGCCGGCCCCGCGGCGGCCGGTCGGCCCAGGCGCCGATCTCGCCGGCCGGGATGACCTCGGGCGGGGCGTCCCCGCCCGCCGTCGCCACCCAGCGGCCCGCGGCCAGCATCGCCTCCTTGGCGGTGTGGTCGATGGCGGTGCCGCAGGCCGGGCAGCCGAACCAGGCGCGGTGCGGCCAGGTGTCGGACTGCCATTTCAGGTTGCCCCAGGCCAGCACCTGGAAGGCGCCGCAATCCGGGCAGGGCACGAAGAACCGCCGCCTGTCCGACCGCTCGTAGTCGGCGCTGATCCGGCAGGTGCCGGCGATGGCGGGCGTGGACACCCACAGCCGCTTGCGGTCGCGCTCGTAGATGTTCGTGCGCGTCTTCAGCTGCTCGACCGGGTCGCCGCGCTCGCCGGCGACGGCGGGCCATTCGCTGACCTCCTCGCCGATCGTGTAGCGCGCGCTGATCATCTGCAGGTTCTTCGACGACCCCGCAAAGGTCACCTGCGCGAACCCGCCGCGGAACCGCTTGTGGCTGCCGGTCGATCCCTGCTCGGCCCGGCTGGCCGATTCCAGCACCTTCGACCGCAGCCGGGGCGTGGCGTCGATCGTCGGCTGCAGCTTGATCCGGGTGTATTTCTTCATCTCGTCGTGCCCGGGCAGCACGATCATCATCGGCCCGGGGTCCTGGTCCACCACCCAGCCGAAGAAGTTCACCCCGACCTCGGACTTGCCCACCTGCGCCGAGGCCACGAAGACCACGTCCTCGGCCGGGTCGTCCGGCCCCAGCGCCGCCATCACCTCGACCAGGTAGGGCGTGCGCGCGTTGTCCCACCGGCCCGGGTTGCGCGACCCCGATTCCGGCGCCACCTCGCGGTAGTGCCCGGCCCAGTCGGCGACCGACAGCCGCGGCTGCGGCCGGATCGCCCGGGCCAGCGCCCCGAACACCGCCTGCGGCGCCGGCGCGCAGCGCGCCAGGACCTCAGGCGGCACGGGTGTCGCTGCCCGCGGGCGCTGCGGCCAGCGCCAGCGCCTGGGCGAAGGCCTCGCGCTGGGCGTCGAACAGGGCGCGCAGCGCGCGCTCCATCTCGCGGGTGTCGTCGATGCGCGCCAGCCGCTCGGCATGGGCGCGCAGATCCTGCTCCTGGCGCTGGCCCAGCATCTGCCCGGCCGAGGCCAGGCAATCCTCGACCTGCCGGCGGTCGAGCGTCAGGCCCAGCCGCTCGGCCAGGTCCAGCTCGGCCTGCTCGGCCTTGGCGGTCTCGGCCCGGGTCCGGCTGTCGTTCAGCGTGGGCCCGGTGGCGGCAGCGACGGCGGGGGCGCCGCCCGCCCGCCCCGCCTGCGGCCCCAGCCGCGTCTGCAGCGCGGGGTTCAGCACCGCGTCGCGCTGGCGGGCGATCTCGTCGGGGCAGACATGGCCGGCGTCGTCCAGCAGCGCGGGATGCGCCTTGACGAGGCGCGTCACCGTGGACCGATCGATGTTCAGACGCCGCGCCGCCTCGGCCCGCGTCACCCGCTCGCCTGTCATGGCCGTTGCATCACCCCGCCAGAGAACCGCCCCCGCGTTGCACCCCCCAACACCCCCGCAACAAGAAAACCCACACGCTTCGCATCACCGTATACGCGGGGGCGGGGAAGGACCCGAAACGACTGCGCCCGCCGGTCGGGTGACGGGCGGGCGCAACTTCGGATGGTAGAAAGAGAGATGCCCGAGGGCGGACCTTGTGTCAAGCCCCATCATCCTGCGGCCAGCGCGTGGCCGACTGCATCCTGTCGAGCGCCCCGCCCAGGGCGAGGCGCAGCGCCTCGCGGTGGTCGCCCTTGACCGACCAGCCCGCCGCCCGCAGCACGGCGCTGATCGACCGGCCGCGCAGCACCACGTCATCGACCAGCGCCCGCAGCCCGATGCCCCGCCGCCCCTCGCGCCGCGACGGGCGGATCCGGCGCACCGACAGCGCCTCGCCCTCGCCGATCCGGCGCAGCATCCGCGCGATCTCGGCGCCCTCGTCGAGGTAGGCGTCGATGAAGCCCCGCCCGTCGCCGCCGCCCGACCCGGCCGCCCGCGTCTCGGCGCTGGCGCAGCGCAGGCCCGCGGCGCCGTGCCGCTCGACCAGGGCGCGGTAGCGTTCGGCGGTGGCGATCTGGCCGGCGGTGAAGGGCGGCAGGAAGGGCCCCTCGCCCGCGTGGCGGTGTAAGGCCTGCCGGCACATCACCTCGAGCATGCAGGCGCCGCGCCAGTGGTGGCCCATGACCTTGGCCCGTTCGGTCGAGCCGCGGACCATCGCGATCTCGCGCACCAGGATCATCGGGCCGCGGGCCGGCGCGACCGGCGC
>DAOLBY010000123.1:0-2732 GCA_035324325.1 Paracoccaceae bacterium
GGCCTTGTCAAGCCGGGCGGGCGGGCTTAGGCCCAAGGTCACCGACAAAGCCCCCCCGGCCGGGCCGGCATCGTCATCGTCGTCGTCGTCGTCCGCTGACGAAGGGGCAGGAGGGGCCATGGATCGCACATCCGGTCAGGAGGAACCCGCGCCGGCCCTGCCGCCGTCGCTGCGCTTCCTCAAATGGCTGGTGATCCTGCTGACGCTCAGCATGATCGGAGGCGTCATAACCGTCGTGGCGCTGCTTGTCACCCGGATGCCGGCGGCCATGGCGCCGCGTCTGCCCACCCTGCCCGACAGCATCGCCCTGCCGGCGGGCACAACCCCGCAGGCGGTGACCTTCGGCCCGGGCTGGGTCGCCGTGGTCGCCGGGGCACCCGACGGCCAGCGCATCCTGGTCTACGGCACCGACGGGACGTTGCGGGGCGAAACCCTGCTGGCGCCGGAATAGGCGCGTCGCGGGTTGACCGAAGCGCGGGTTCGGCCTTGACTGGCCGTCAGGGGCGGGGGGCGCGCATGACCCGGATTTTCGACCGCGGGCCGACGGACGAGGCCGACCTGCGCGACGAGGTGCAGCGCCAGGCCGACTTCCTGCGGCAGGAACGCCCCCTTCGCGTGATCGCCACCGTCGTCGCCTATGGCATGGCCACAATCTACCTGCCGCCCTGGCTCGTGCTGGCCTTCGCGCTCGGCGACCTGGCGGGCGAGATTGCGGCCGCGCGGCTGATGTCCGACCCCGGACGGCTGGCGCATGACGCCGGGCGACGGCGCGGCCTGCTGGTCATGGTCCTTCTGATCGAGACCTGCTTCGCGCTGCCGCCCGCGCTCTACTGGCATGTGCAGGATCCCTACGCCAAGGCGCTGGCCGTGGCGGCGCTGGCAGGTTCGATGATGCACATGGCCTCGGTCCGGTCGACCCACCTCCCGCAGGGGGTGGCGGGCGCCGTGGCGATGTCGGTCACGCTCTTCCCGTCGAACGCGATCTGCGGGCTGCGCGAGGACGACATGTCGGCGCTGGCCGTCACCAGCTTTTGCGGGCTGGTCGCGGTGGCCTATTTCGTCGCGGCGATGGTGTCGAACCACCGCCTGCATTCCGCGACCGCGGCCGAACGGCGCCGCGCCCAGGCGGCCGACAACGCCAAGGGGCGGTTCCTCGCGCAGATGAGCCACGAGCTGCGCACCCCCCTGAACGGCATTCTCGGCCTCGCCCACGCCGAACAACGCCTGGCCCGCGACCCCGCGTCACGCGAACGGCTGGGGGTTCTGGTCGCCTCGGCCCAGGGGCTGGCGGCGATCCTCGACGACAGCCTGGACGGCGCCGCGGTCGAGACGGGGCAGATGCCGGTGCGCCTGCGTCCCGGGGTGCCGGCCGCCGTGATCCGGTCCACCGCCGCCCTGTTCCGCCCTGCTGTCGAGGACAAGGGCCTGAGGTTCGACGTCCGCATCTGTCCCGGCCTGGAGACGCCGATGCTGATCGACGCGACGCGCCTGCGGCAATGCCTGACCAACCTTCTGGCCAACGCGCTGCGCCACACCGCCGAGGGCCGCATCGCCATCGACGCGCAGGCCTCCGGCGAGCGGCTCGTGATCGAGGTCGCCGACAGCGGCCCGGGTCTGTCGGCCGAAGCGGCGGCCCGGCTGTTCGATGCGGCGCCGCTGCCCGACAGCGCGGGGGCCGGCATGCGCCGCGGCATCGGGCTGGTGATCACGCGCGACCTGGCGCGCCGGATGGGGGGCGGGCTGGAACTGCTGCGCGACGCGCGGGGCGGCACCGGGGCGCGGTTCCGGCTCGAGGTGGCGCTGCCCGCGGCACCGGCCGAGGCGCCTGTCTCCGCCCTGCGGGACCCGCCCGCCGGAGCGTCGGGGCCGCCTGCCGGTCTGCGGGTGCTGGTGGTGGACGACATCGCCACCAACCGGCTTGTCGCCGCGACCTTCCTGCGGCTTCTGGGCCTCGATCCGGTCGAGGCCGCATCGGGGGCCGAAGCGCTGCGCCGGGCCTCGGCTCAGGGTTTCGATGTCGTCCTGCTCGACCTCAACATGCCGGGAATGGACGGGGCGGCGACGCTGCGCGCCCTGCGCGCGCTGCCCGGCGCCACCGCCCGCGCCCGCATCGTGGCGATGACCGCCGATGCCATGCCCGACGACGGCGCGCGCTGCCTCGCACTGGGCTTCGATGCGCACCTGGCGAAGCCCGTCACGCCCGAGACCATCGCCGCCGTCCTGCCCGCCACAGCCGAGGTTGCCCGATGATCACTGCCCTGCCCGATGCCACCGAAACCGCCGCCATGGCCGCCCGGGGCGAGGTGACGCCCGGCCAACTGCTCGATGCGGCGCTGGCGGCGGCGGAACGGCTGAACTCTGCCTTGAACGCCGTGGTCCTGGTGCAGGAGGAGGTCGCGCGCCGCGCCATTGCCGCCGGCCTGCCGCGAGGTCCGTTCCGGGGGGTGCCGATCCTGCTCAAGGACCTGGGCGCCGAGGCGGTGGACTTTCCCAGCCACATGGGCTCGCGCCTCTGGGCGAACACCCGCTACGGCCGCGACAGCGCCATCTGGGACCGGATGCGCGCCACGGGCGTTGTCGCCTTCGGCCGCACGACCGCGCCCGAAGGCGGGATCGGCGCGGCGACCGAGGCGGCCATCTATGGCGGTCCCACCCGCAACCCCTGGAATCCCGACCACACGCCGGGCGGCAGTTCGGGCGGCGCGGGCGCGGCGGTGGCTGCGGGGATCGTG
>DAOLBY010000123.1:2742-10579 GCA_035324325.1 Paracoccaceae bacterium
CGGCGGCGGATCGGTGCGCACCCCGGCGTCCTGCTGCGGCCTGTGCGGGATGAAGCCCACCCGCGCCCGCCTGCCCGATGGCCCCTATGCGGGCGAGGGCTGGGCGGGCATGGCGATCGACGGGTTCCTGACGCGATCCGTGCGCGACACGGCCGCCATGCTGGATGCCTGCCACGGCGCCGACCCCGGCGCGCCCTACTGGGCGCCGCCCCTGCACACCAGCCATGCCGACGCGATCAGCCGCCCGCCCCGCCGCCTGCGGGTGATGCTGTGCGACACGACCTTCACGGGCGAGCCCATCCACCCCGAGGTGGCGCAGGCCGTGCGCGATGCCGGGCGCCTGCTGGAGACGCTCGGCCACCACGTCGAACCCGGCCGCCCGCATGCCGATGTACGGGGCATGATGGCGGCCTGGACCGACATCGTGGCCGTGGGCTCGGCGCTGGCGATCCGCAGCCGTCTGGCCGCCCTCGGCCGCCCCCTGCGCGACGGCGACGTGGAAGGCGTGGCGCGCGGCGCCCTGCGCCATGCCGAAACCCTGCACCCGACGCGGTATCTGGAGGCGGTCGGACGGATCCACGACTTCGGGCGGGACATGGCGGCGGTGTTCGACCCCGCCACCGGCCCGGTCTGCGACATCATCCTGTCGGCCACGCTTGCCGAACCGCCGGCCCGCGTCGGCCGCTTCAGCCACGACACCGAGGACTATGTCGCCTTCCGCACTGGCCCCGAGGGCATCTTCGCCTATTCGCCCTTCTGCGCGGCCTTCAATGCCTCCGGCCAGCCTGCCGCCTCGGTCCCGCTGGCCATGTCGCAGGACGGCCTGCCCATCGGCATCCACCTCGCCGCCCGCTTCGGCGATGACGAAACGCTCATCGCACTCTGCGCCGAACTCGAGCAGGCGGCGCCCTGGGCCGGCCGTGTCCCGCCGCTGCACGCCTGATCTGATCAAAAGACAGGTGGACAGGTGCGAAACCGCCCGTCTAACCTGAAACCCTGGGAACCAAGGGGGCGGCATGGCGCAGGCCACGGGCATCGAGGTGCGGGGCGCCGTCAAGGCCTTCGGCCAGGGGGCCAGTGCGGTACGGGCGCTCGACGATGTGTCGGTCAGCATCGCCGCGGGCGAGTTCTTCACCCTGCTCGGCCCCTCGGGCTGCGGCAAGACCACGCTCCTGCGCCTGATCGCGGGGTTCGAGGCGCCGACGGCCGGCACCATCCTTCTGGACGGACAGGACATCACCGCCCTGCCCCCGAGCCGCCGGCCGGTGAACACGGTCTTCCAGTCCTACGCGCTGTTCCCGCATCTGACGGTGGCCGAGAACGTGGCCTTCGGGCTGGAGATGCTGGGCAAGTCGCGGGCCGAGGTGACGGCGCGGACGGACGAGATGCTGACGCTGGTCAAGCTCGACACCTTTGCCGGGCGCAGGACCTCGCAACTGTCGGGCGGCCAGCAGCAGCGCGTGGCGCTGGCGCGCGCGCTGGCGCCCCAGCCGAGGGTGCTGCTGCTGGACGAGCCGCTGTCGGCGCTGGACCTCAAGCTGCGCAAGGAGATGCAGACGGAACTCAAGCGCCTGCAACGCGAGACCGGGATCACCTTCGTCTTCGTCACCCATGACCAGGAAGAGGCGCTGACCATGTCGGACCGCATCGCGGTGATGCAGGCCGGCCGCATCCGCCAGACCGGCGCACCGCGCGAGATCTACACCCGCCCCGCCACCCGCTTCGTCGCCGACTTCATCGGCGAGTCGAACTTCCTGACCGGCACCACCGTGCCGGGCGGCATCCGGCTGGACTGCGGCGCGACGGTCGAGGCCGGCGGCGCGGCGACTGCAGGCCGCGTCACGGTGGCGGTGCGGCCCGAACAGGTCCGGCTGACCGCGGCGGACGAGGCCGGCGCCATCCCGGCCACGCTGCGCGATCTGGTCTATTTCGGCACCGACACGCATTGCCACATGGCGCTGTCCGACGGCACCGAGGTGGTGGCGCGGGTGCAGAGCGGCGCCACGGGCGAGACGGGGCTTGCCCCCGGCGCGGCGGTCGGCCTGCGCTTTGCACCGGGGTCGGTGCAGGTGCTGGGGGACTGACGCGCATGGACGCCGAAGCCGCCGCCGCCGCCCGCTCCGCCCGCAACGGCTGGCTGCTGTCGGCCCCGGCGCTGACGCTGTTGTTCTTCGCCGCCTCCGGCCCCCTGCTGATCGTGCTGGTCTATTCCTTCCTGGCGCCGGGGCAATACGGCAACGTCAGGTGGGCGTTCTCGACCGAGGGCTGGACCGGCATCCTGTGGACCCGCGACATCTTCGACGACACCTACAATCTGGCCGACGCGCATCTGGCGATCTTCTGGCGGTCGGTGAAACTGTCGCTGATGACCACCGCGATCACCTTCGCCGTGGGCTCCCCCCCCGCTTGGTTCATCGCGCCGCCCCCGCCGGCACAGCGCGCCATGTGGCTGTTCCTGATCACCATTCCCTTCTGGACCAACCTCCTGATCCGCACCTTCGCGATCAACGAGATCATCCGCAACGAAGGCGTCATGAACACCGCCCTGATCAAGCTTGGCCTGATCTCGGAACCGATCCGCATCATCTATACCGACACCGCCGTGCTGATCGGCATGGCCTATGTCTATCTGCCGCTGATGGTGCTGCCCCTGTTCGCGGCCATCGACCGCTTCGACATGCGGCTTCTCGAGGCCGCGCATGACCTCTACGCCAGCCGCTGGCAGATCCTGCGCCGGGTGATCCTGCCCATCGTGCGGCCGGGGATCGTCGCTGGCTCGATCCTGGTCTTCGTGCCCTCGCTCGGCGCCTATGTCACGCCGCGGGTGCTGGGGGGCGGCAAGAACATGATGATCGGCAACTTCATCGAGCTGCAGTTCGGCCAGGGCCGCAACTGGCCCCTGGGCGCGGCGCTGTCGATGACGCTGCTCGTGGTGGTGATGGTGGCGCTTCTGGTCTACGTGCGGGCGGCCACCAAGGGGGCGCAACCCCATGGCTGACCGCGCCTTCTCGCCCTCGCACCTGCCGGGCTTCGCCGTGATCGCAGTCGGCGTCTTCGTGGTGCTGTATCTGCCGATCGTCACGCTGGTCGCCTATTCGTTCAACTCGGGGCAATCGATCGCGCTCTGGGAGGGGTTCTCGCTGCACTGGTATGGCGACGCCTGGAAGAACCAGGCGGTGAAGGACGCGACCGTCCGCTCGCTCGTCATCGCCACCTGCGCCTCGGCCATCGCCACCACCGTCGCCACCATGGCCGCGCTCGGCACCACGCGGCGCCGCGCCTTCCGCGGGCAGACGGCCATCTACGTCGCAATCAACCAGCCCCTGATGGTGCCCGAGATCGTGACGGCCGTGGCACTCCTGATCTTCTTCGCGCAGATCAAGGTCGCCACCGGGTATCAGGGCCTCGGCTACCTGATCGTGGCCCATGCGGCCTTCTGCGTCCCCTTCGCCTATCTGCCGATCCGGGCGCGGCTGGAAGGCATGGATCTGAGCCTGGAAACCGCCGCCGCTGACCTCTACGCGACCCCATGGGTCACCTTCCGGCGCATCACGCTGCCCCTGATGGCGCCGGGCATCGCGGCCGGCGCCATGCTGTCCTTCGTGATCAGTCTCGACGACGTGGTGATCACCGAATTCGTCAAGTCCGCCGGGCAGGACACGCTGCCCACCTACATGCTCGGCCAGATGCGCCGCGCCATCACGCCCGAGGTCAATGCCATCTCCACCGCGCTCCTTGGGCTGACCGTGATACTCTTGACCGCCTTCTTCCTTCTGACCCGCAAGCGGACCTGAGATCCGCAAGCCCAACATGGAGAGACCGATGAAACGAACCCTGACCGCCCTTGCCGCGCTGCTCGCGACCACCGGCCTTGCCGCCGCGCAGGGCACGCTTCAGCTCTACAACTGGGGCAACTACACCAGCCCCGAGCTTCTCGCCAAGTTCGAGGCCGAGACGGGCATCAAGGTCACCGTCACCGACTACGATTCGAACGACACCGCGCTGGCCAAGATCGAGGCCGGCGGGCATGGCTTCGACCTCGTGGTGCCTTCGGCCAACTACGTCACCATCTTCCGCGAGAAGGGCCTGGTGACCGAGCTCGACCTGACGAAGCTGCCCAGCCACGGCAACATCGCCCCCGAGTGGATGGGCGTGGAATGGGACGAAGGGCGCAAGTGGTCGATCCCGTGGCAATGGGGTTCGACCGGGGTTGCGGTCAATACCAGCGTCTATTCGGGCGACATCAACACCTCGGCGGTCTGGATCGAGGTGCCGGACGAGCTCAAGGGCAAGATGAACGTCGTGCCCGAGATGATGGACATCCTGACGCTCGCCACGCTCTACTACGGCGGCGAGGCCTGCACCGAGGACCTCGAGGTGCTGCGCAAGGTGCGCGACGGGCTGATGGCGGCCAAGCCGCACTGGATCAGCATGGACTACGGCGCGACCGAAAAGCTCGGCAACAACGACTGGGCGGGTTCGGTCAACTGGAACGGGTCGAGCATGCGGGCCCGCCTGCAGAACCCGGCGGTGCAGTACGGCTATCCGCGGGAAGGCTACATCGTCTGGATGGATTCGGTGATGCTGCTGCGCGACGCCCAGAACGTCGAGAATGCATACCGTTTCATGGACTTCGTGCTGCAGCCCGAGAATGCCGCCGCGATCTCGGCCTTCGCACGCTATTCGAACGCGGTCAGCGGCTCGGCCCCCTTCATGCCCGAGGACATGAAGGACGCCCCCGAGATCGTGGTGCCGGCCGAGTTCGCCGACAAGGGCGTGTTCCTGCCCACCTGTTCGGCCAAGAGCCAGGAATACATGACGGCGATCTGGACCGAGTTGCAGAAATGAGGGGTTGCGGCCGCTGATGCGGCCGCCGCGGCGGGGGGGCATTCTGCCCCCCCGCACCCCCCCTGAGGGTATTTTTCCAAGGTGAAGGGGGACGCGGTGGACCTGTGCAGTCTGTCGGCCTCGGATCTGTCGCGCATGATCGCGGCCCGGAAGGTGGCGCCGTCCGAGGTGGTGGACGCCCACCTTGCGCGCATTGCTGCGGTGAACCCCGCCGTCAATGCGCTGGTGTCCCTGCGCGACCCCGATGCCGTCCTGGCCGAGGCCCGCGCGATGGACGCAGCGCCCCGAAGGGGCTGGCTGCACGGGCTGCCGGTCGCCGTGAAGGACCTGGTGCATGTGGCGGGGCTGCCGACCTCGATGGGATCGCCGCTCCATGCCGGGCAGGTGGCGGCAGGGGACGACCTGGTCGCGGCGCGGATGCGCGCGGCGGGTGCGGTGTTCCTGGGCAAGACCAACACGCCCGAATGGGGTCACGGGTCGCACACGTTCAACCCGGTCTTCGGCGCCACCCGGAACCCCTATGACAAGGCGCGCAGCGCAGGCGGGTCGTCGGGGGGGGCGGCGGCGGCGCTGGCGGCGCGGCTGGTGCCGGCAGCCGACGGCTCCGACATGATGGGCAGCCTGCGCAACCCCGCCGCCTTCTGCAACGTCTACGGGTTCCGGCCGACCTGGGGCCTGGTGCCGGGCGACGCAGGCACCGAGGCCTTCATGGCCACCCTGGCCACCGAAGGTCCGATGGGGCGCACGGTCGAGGATGTGGCGCGCCTGCTGGACGTGCTGGCCGGCGAAGACCCCCGGGTGCCGTTCGGCCGGCCGGGGGGCGGGTTCGGCGACCGGCTGGCCACCGATCCGAAGGGGCGGCGCATCGGCTGGCTGGGCGACTGGGGCGGCGCCTATCCGGTGGAGCAGGGCATCCTCGACCTCTGCCGCCGGGCGCTGCCGGTGTTCGAGGACATGGGCTGCAGGGTCGAGGAGGTGGCGCCGCCGTTCCCGGCCGCCGACCTCTGGCACTCCTGGACGGTGCTGCGGGCCTTCCTGAACGCGAACGCCAAGCGCGCGCTCTGGGACGATCCCGTCGCCCGCGCCGCCACCAAGCCCGAGACGCTGTGGGAAATCCGGCAGGGGCTGGACCTGACCGCCGAAGCCGTGTTCCGCGCCAGCGAGACCCGCAGCCGGTGGTATGCGGCCGCGGCCCTGCTGTTCGAGCGCTACCACGCGCTGGTGCTGCCCTCGGCCCAGGTCTGGCCCTTCCCGGTCGAATGGCGATGGCCCGAGACCGTCGCAGGCCGCCCGATGGATACCTACCACCGCTGGATGGAGATCGTGGTGCCGGTCAGCCTGGCGGGGCTGCCCTGCCTCGCCTGTCCCGCCGGCTTCGGGCCGCAGGGGCTGCCGATGGGGTTCCAGCTGGTCGGCCGGGCCGGGGCCGATGCGCAGGTGCTGGCGCTGGGGGCGGCGTATCATGCCGCGACCGACTGGCCGGGCCGGCACCCGCCGCCGGCGCCATCTCAGCCCGGGGCGCAGGCCATGATGTAGCCCGTTTCGGGGTCGACGAAGGTCACGCCGTCGGACTGCTGCATCACCCGGGTCTCGGCCATCCGGCCGATGAACAGTCCGGCGCTGTCATGCGCCTCCATCCGCCAGGTGCCGGCCAGCCCGCCGTCCGACCGCAGGTAGGTGCCGTCGCCGCGGAACGTCAGGCCATAGACCGAGGGGCCGTCGCCCTCGATCTGGCAGGCGAAATCGCCAATGAAATGGCCGGCATGGGGATCGTCCCTGGGCAGCGGGGCGATCTCGTCGCGCATGTAGACGCCGCTGCCCTCCTCGTGCTCCATCACGCACATCAGGGGCCCGTTGCGGCCGACGACGCGGGCGCGGTAGCCCTCGGGCAGGATCGCCTCGCGTCCCTTCACGCAGTCGAAACCCAGCGCGGCGGCGGGGGCTGCGGTCAGGGCCGGGGCAAGGGCGATGGCCGCGGCGGTGGCAAGGATCCTTCGCATGGGCCGAAGTGTAGCCCGGTCAGGCGCCCCATGGCCACCCTCAATCGGCCTTGCCGGGCGCGTCGATGCATGCGAACCCGGGGCCGGAGGTGACGGAATGCTGTTTTCGCCCGCGGAACTGGCCGATGCGACAGCGCTTGTGCAGCACCATATGGCGCCGACGCCCGCCCATGCCTGGCCGACGCTGGCCGCCCGGACCGGCGCCGAGGTCTGGGTGAAGCACGAGAACCACGGGCCCACGGGGGCCTTCAAGGTGCGCGGCGGCATCACCTTCATCGACTGGCTGCGCCGCAGCCATCCCGACTGCCCCGGCATCATCACCGCCACCCGCGGCAACCACGGCCAGGCCCAGGCCCGCGCCGCCACCGCCGCGGGCCTGCGCGCGCTGGTCTATGTGCCGCACGGCAACGCGGTCGAGAAGAATGCGGCGATGCGCGCCTTCGGGGCGGAACTGGTCGAGTTCGGCGACGATTTCGACGCCGCGCGGGAAGAGGTGTTCCGCGTCGCCGCGGCCACCGGCCTGTTCCCGGTGCCGCCCTTCCACCGCGAACTGGTCCGCGGCGTCGCCACCTATGCCTGGGAATTCTTCCACCAGGCCCCGCCGCTCGATGCCGTCTATGTGCCGATCGGCTGCGGCTCGGGCATCTGCGGGGTGATCGCGGCGCGCAATGCGCTGGGGCTGGCGACCGAGGTCGTGGGCGTGGTGAGCGAAGGCGCGCCGACCGCGCTTCTGTCGGTGCAGGCGGGCCGGCCGGTCGCCACCGCCGCCGCACGCACCTTCGCCGACGGCATGGCGGTGCGCGTGCCTGTCGAGGAGGCGCTGGCGATCTACGGCTCCGGCGCGGCGCGCATCGTCGCCGTCAGCGACGATGCGGTGGCCGAGGCGATGGAGGCCAGGATCAGTCACCGGGCCGATGCCATGGCGCTCTTGCAGGCCTATTACGACCGCTCAGGCCTGCCGTTCAACGAGGCGCGCCAGCGGATGGCCC
>DAOLBY010000280.1:0-1933 GCA_035324325.1 Paracoccaceae bacterium
GCCGCCCGCGTGTCGAACCCGGTCAGCGCCGGGCGCAGCCGGGCCAGCCGGTCGAGCATCCGCCCCGCAGTGTTGCCTGTCAGCGCCGCCGTCACCCGCCATCCCCCCGGGGCCTGTGGCGAGACTGGCCGCCCGCCCCCAAGATATGGTGGCGCGGCACGCCTGCCACGCCGCCTGTGGCGGTTTTACATCAGCTTCCGGCGCCGTGTCACGCGGATATCGAGGTCGGTGATCTTCTTGCGCAAGGTATTGCGATTGATGCCCAGCAGGTCGGCGCAGCGCGCCTGGTTGCCCGCAGTCGCGTCGAGCGCGATCTCGATCAGCGGCGCCTCGACCTCCTTCAGGATGCGCTGGTAGACACCCGGCGGGGGCAGCGCGCCGCCGTGCAGGTCGAAGTAGCGCCGCAGGTGGCGCGCGACGCTGGCCGACAGCTTTTCGCCCTCGCCGCCGCCGCGCAGGGGTTCGAGTGTGGGCTGGCTGCCCAGCACCGCCTCGACCTCGGCCCGGGTGATCTCGGGCTCCGACGAGGTGACGACCAGCCGTTTCAGCGTGTTCTCGAGCTGGCGCACGTTGCCGGGCCAGCTGTAGGCGCGCACGAGGTCGCGCGCCTCGGCCGACAGGCGCCGGGTGCTGCCGGCCTCGCGTTCGGCCTTCTTGAGGAAGTGCTCGGCCAGCAGCGGGATGTCATCCACCCGCTCGCGCAGGCTGGGCACTTGCAGGGTGACGCCGCCGAGGCGGTAGAACAGGTCCTGCCGGAAGCGGCCCGATTCCATGCGGGCGGTCAGGTCCTGCTGGCTGGTCGCCATGATCCGCGGCGCGGGTTCGCCCGCCAGATCGAGCATCCGGACGATGCGCGCCTGGGCCTCGTCGTCGTAGTCGCCCACCTCGTCGAACACGAGGCTGCCGCCGCGGGCCCGCGCCATCAGCTGCACCGGGCCCTCGATCCCGGCCATGTCGGCCGCCTGGGCCACCACGAACGGCTGCGTGCGGCGGTCGGAAAAGTCGTGGATGGCGCGGGCGATCAGGCTCTTGCCGGTGCCCGACTCGCCGGTGATCAGCACCGACAGGTCGGTGTTCATCACCCGCGCCACGAGGCGGTAGAGGGCCTGCATCCCGGCCGTGCGCCCGACCAGCGGCAGGTCGTCTCCGGCCTCTCGCGGGGGCACCGGCGCCCGCGCCGGCGCGCGCCGCTTCATCTCGAGCGCGCGGGCCGAGCGTTTCATCAGGTCGGGCAGGTCGAAGGGCTTGGGCAGGTAGTCCCAGGCCTCGGCCTCGGCGGCCTGGATCGCCGTCATGATGGTGTTCTGCGCCGAGATCACGATGACCGGCAGGCCGGGGCGCAGCTTGCCGATGCGCGGCAGCGCGTCCAGCCCGTTGCCGTCGGGCATGATGACGTCGCTGATCACCAGGTCGCCCTTGCCCTCCTCGACCCAGCGCATCAGCGTCATCAGGCTGGAGGTCGCATGGACCTTGCAGCCGGCCCGCGTGAGCGCCTGCGTGAGCACCGTGCGGATCGTCCGGTCGTCGTCGGCCACAAGAACCGTGCCGTCCATCGGTTGCGTCCTTTCCCTGCCTTCAAAGATCGGGGCTTGCCGCCCCCTCCTCGCGCGTTGCCACCGGCAACGACACGCGGAACACCGTGCGCCCCGGCGCCGATTCGACCGCCACCAGCCCGTCGTGGTCCGACACGATCTTGGACACGAGCGCGAGACCGAGCCCGGTGCCGTTCTCGCGGCCGCTCACGAAGGGCTCGAACACGTTGGCCGCGATCTCGGGCGGGATGCCGGGGCCGTCGTCGATGACCTCGACCTGAAGCCCCAGCGTTCGGCCCGGCCCGTCCTTGCGCCGCAGCCGCAGCGACAGGTCGTAATAGGTGCGCAGCGTGATCGTGCCGCCCTGCGAACCGGCCGCCTCGGAGGCGTTCTTGATCAGG
>DAOLBY010000124.1:0-447 GCA_035324325.1 Paracoccaceae bacterium
GGCGCTGGTCGCGGGGCCAGCGGTGGCCGGCGAATGGCAGCCGCTGGAAGGCGAGGCGCTGCGCGATGCCCTGACGGCGCGCACGCTGGTCGAACGGGGCAAGGCCTGGCCGCTGACCGGCGCGGAGCGCACATGGGGTTTCCTGCAGGACGGCCGCGTGCTGACCGATCTGCCGGGCCGGCGCGCGCCCGAATGGCGTGCATGGCAGGTGGAGGGGGTCGCCATGTGCCTGTCGGCGCCGGTGCTTTGCGGCAAGGTGGAACGGCATGTCCGCGGGCTTGATCTGCGGATCACCTGGGACGACGGGCGCGTGGTGATCATGCGCTACGTCGACCTGAGGTAGCGGCGCCATACGCAGACGTATGAAGCCGGTTGCGTGGGGGCGCGACGGCGCCTAGGGTCGGCGCATGACCGACGAGCAGTTCAAGGCGCTGATGGACGAGATGC
>DAOLBY010000124.1:457-6845 GCA_035324325.1 Paracoccaceae bacterium
CCTGGCCGAAGGCCAGGCGGGCATACGGGTCGAGGCCATCGCGCGGGACCTCGGCGCCACCAAGGGATCGTTCTACTGGCATTTCAAGGATGTGGCCGCATTGCGCGCAGCCATGCTGGCGGAATGGGAAGCTGCGGCGCAGGCGGCGCTGGCCCGGGTCCAGGCCACCGGCCTGCCGCCGCGGCGGCGGCTGATGCTGTGGGTGGACCTCGCGGCGGCAGGAGAGGGGCCGGAACCCGCGGTCCGCGCCTGGGGGCTGGTGGATCCGGCGGCGCGCGAGGTTCTGGGGCGGGTCGATGCCGCACGGGTCGAGGCCCTGCGCGACTGGTTCGCCGCCGCAGGCCTCGGCGCCGCTGCGGCCACCCGAGCATCCGTCACCGTGCAGGCCGCGGCCATCGGCCTCGACGCGCTGTCGCGCAGCGCCGGGGCCGAGGTGCGGCGCGACCTCGCGGCGCTGGTGCGCGGCCTCATCGACCCCCGCACCTGACCCCCCTTTCCTGATGGCCCAAGTATCCCCGGGGGGAGGGCGAAGCCCGGGGGGCAGCGCCCCCTGCGCCCTACCCCCCGAACCGCGGATCGAAGGGATAGCGCGTCAGGTTCTCGAACCCCGTCGCGGTCACCAGCACCTGATCCTCGAGCTTGATCGAGAAATCGCCCCCCTCGGGGCTGACCAGCGCCTCGACGCAGAGCACCATGCCGGGCTCCAGCGCCACATCAAAGGCGCCCTCCACCCAGCCGTCGGGGTAGGGCACGAAGGGCCATTCGTCGCACAGCCCCACGCCGTGCATCCGGCAGGAATATTTCTGCCGCTCGAACCCCGGCGCCAGCCGGTGACCGCCGTGGACCAGGTCGCGGATGGTGACGCCGGGGCGCAGCAGGGCCATGTTGGTGGCGATGTGCTCGCGGGCATGGGCAAAGGCGTCGCACATGGCGTTGGTGGGGCGGCCTTGGCCCACCCACCATGTCCGGCTGATATCCACGCAGATGCCATAGGCGCCGATCAGGTCGGTGTCGAAGGCCAGGATCTCGCCGTCCTGCACCACGCGAGGTCCGCATTCCTGGAACCAGGGGTTGGTACGCGGCCCCGAGGCCAGCAGCCGCGTCTCGATCCATTCGCCGCCGCGGCGGATGTTGCCGGCGTGCAGTTCCGCCCAGACCGCATCCTCGGTCACGCCGCCCCCGGGCACCTCCGAACGCGCGAAGGCCTCCATCTCCGCGATCGCCGCCTCGCAGGCGGCCATCGCGCAGCGCATGGCCGCGATCTCGTCCGCGCCCTTCACGGCGCGGGCGCGTTCGGTGACGACCTCGCCCTCCAGCACCTCGAAGCCCGCCCGCTCCAGCGCGCGCAGCCCGTGGACCATGATCTTGTCGACCGCGAGCCGCCGGTTGCCCGCCACCCGGGCGCGCATCACCTCGTCGACCTGGCCGGCAAAGCTCGCCGCATCCTGCGCCGTGTTGTCGCCGCAGACGTTGTAGAAGAACGACGCGCCCGACCGGATCTCGCGCACCAGCGGGTTGTGGGCGGCCAGGAACGGCGCCTGCTTGTAGTCCCACAGCACCATCCAGCCGTCGGCGGTGACGAGGCAGGCGCGGAACGGATTGTGGCTGTTCCACAGCTGCATGTTCGTGGTGTCGGTCGCGTAGCGGATGTTGAGGGGATCGAACATCAGGAGGCCGCCGATGTCGCGGGCCTGCAGCTGCTGGACCAGCCGGTCCAGCCGGAAGGCGCGCATCGCCGCCAGGTCGGGCAGGGCGAGCCCCGCCGCCGCCCATTCGGCGAAGGCCAGCGGCGTCGGCCCGATCTCCACCCGGTCGTTGTCGTTCGGGCTGCCGTCGCCCAGCCGGTCGCCGCGGGCAGGGTCGATCTTGCGGCGGGGGAGGAGGGGACGGTCCATCGGGGTGCCTTTCGTTGCCGACAGCTTCCGGCGCAGCGCGGCGCCGGGCATGGCTGTCCGCGACCGCCCCGTGTCGCAAGCGGGACGCCACGCGAGGCTGGCGAACGGCGCGGCGCACGGCTATGCCCGCGCCATGACACACGATCCCCTGCAGTCGCACCTGCCCTTTGCCCCCTGGGCCGATCCGCGCACCCGCCGCTTGCCCGGCACGTTGCCGCTCGACCCGGCGGACTGGCTGCAGGTGGACGAGGCCTATGCCGGCCAGATGGCCCTGCGCGACCGGCTGATCGCCGAGCGTGCCGCCGAGGTCCATGCCTGCCTGCCCATGGCGCATGACGCGGCCGACGAGCTTTACGCGGTGATCCTGCCCCTCCTTCCTGCCCTCGGCTTCGAGATGCAGGCCGAAACGGCGCGCCGTCCCGATGGTGCCGTGGTGCCGCTCGACCCGACGCGCCCCCTCCTCACCCTCGGCCGGCTCTGCCAGGAGGATTTCTGCCTGATGCAGGAGGACGGGCGGGGCGAGCACCTCCTGTCGGCTGCCATCCTGTGCTTTCCGGCCGGCTGGCGGCTGGACGAGAAGATCGGCCGCCCGATGATGCGCATCCATTTGCCGGTCGCGAAATACACCGACGATGTGGGGCGACGGGTGCAGCGGCTGCTCGATGCGGTGCGGCCGGGGGCGCCCCTGTGGCGGGCCAACGGCCACCGTTCCCGCGCGCCGCTGCACAATCCGCTGCCCGAAAGCCAGCCGAAGGATCTGACCGACCAGGGCGCGATGCCCTTCATCCGTTCGGAACGCCAATGCCTGGTGCGGCTGCCCAGGAGCGGGGCGGTGGTCTTCTCGATCCACACCTGGCTCGTGCGGACGGAGGATCTGACGGCGGACCAGGTGGCGGCGCTGGCCGAGCACCCGATCCACCGCTCGGACTAGGGGTCAGTCCTCGAGCCCCTCGCCGCGCAGGACGGTGCGCAGGGTCAGGACAGCGCCCACCGGCAGGCAGAGGCCGAGCGCCACCAGCGCCACGCCGCGCGCTCCCAGCAGCATCAGCGGCCCCGGTTCGTAGGGTTCCGGCGGCGACAGGTCGGGAAGCGCCTCGGCCCCGCGCGGAGGCGGGGGCGGCGGCGCCGGCGGGCGGGGCATGCGTGCCGGGCGCTGCGGCGCGATGGGGGCGCGGATCGCCTCGCGGATGGCGTCGAGCGTCGAGCGGTCCGAGGCATCGAGCGGCTCCGGCGCCCGGCGCATCGGCGCAGGCGCTTCGACTGCCGCGGGGGTGATCGTGACAGGTGCGGCCGCCGCAGGAACGGCTGCCGGCTCGGGCGGGGGGGCTGCCGGTGCCAGCGTGCCCGGCGCGCCGTCCCAGGGGCGCAGCGCCAGCGGTTCCACCGGCGGCGGGCCGGCCAGCACATCGGCGGTGGCCGTCAGAAGCCGGCCGAGGCCGATCCCCGTCGCCGCGACATGCCGGCGAGGCGGCAGCACGGCTGCTGCGCGGCCGATCCGCGCGACGGTGGCGGTGCCGGCCCCGTCCTCGACGGCGCGGCCGGCGCGGGTGGCCTGCAGGGCCAGCCATTCCACCCGCGGGATCGCCCAGTCGCGCGCGCCGCCGCGGCAATGGCGCCACAGCACGCCCGCCGGGATGCCGGCGCGGCGCTTGCCGCCCGCCCAGATGTCCGGGCGGCGGTTGCCGGACTTCTCGCCGGGACTGCGCGGATCGGTGAAGGCCGAGGTCATGGGTTCATGCTCGCAGGGTTCGGATCGCGCGGAGCGTGCCAGCCGCGGGTGGCCTCAGGGTGTCGCAACCATGGCCGAAATGCGGCAGTCGGCCTGCGGACGGAAACGGTCTTGTGACCTCCGCCCCCTGCTGCCCGGAATGGAAAGAGCCGCGCACAAGGCGCGGCCCCCCATCATCTGGCCTGCCTGTTCAGCAGGAGAAATACATCTGGTATTCCACCGGATGCGGCGTGTGTTCGTAGGCGTAGACCTCTTCCCACTTCAGCGCCATGTAGCCTTCCAGCTGGTCCTTGGTGAACACGTCGCCGGCCAGCAGGAAGTCGTGGTCCTTCTCCAGTTCCTCCAGCGCCTCGCGCAGGCTGCCGCAGACGGTTGGGATCGCGGCCAGTTCCTCGGGCGGCAGGTCGTAGAGGTCCTTGTCCGAGGCCGGGCCGGGGTCGATCTTGTTCTTGATGCCGTCGAGACCGGCCATCAGCAGCGCCGCGAAGGCCAGATAGGGGTTGGCCGAGGGGTCGGGGAAGCGGGCCTCGACGCGCTTGGCCTTGGGGCTTTCGGTCCACGGAATGCGCACGCAGCCCGACCGGTTGCGCGCCGAATAGGCGCGCAGCACCGGCGCCTCGAATCCCGGGATCAGGCGCTTGTAGCTGTTGGTCGCGGGGTTTGTCAGCGCGTTCAGCGCCTTGGCGTGCTTCAGGATGCCGCCGATGAACCACAGCGCCTCCTGGCTCAGGTCGGCATACTTGTCGCCCGCGAAGAGCGGCTTGCCGTCCTTCCAGATCGACATGTTGACGTGCATCCCCGAGCCGTTGTCGCCCTTCATGGGTTTCGGCATGAAGGTCACGGTCTTGCCGTAGGCGGCGGCCACGTTCTGGATGACATACTTGTATTTCAGGATGTTGTCGGCCTGTTCGGTCAGCCCGCCGAAGATCAGCCCCAGTTCGTGCTGGCAGGTGGCGACCTCGTGGTGGTGCTTGTCCACCTTCATGCCCATCCGCTTCATCGTGGAGAGCATTTCCGAGCGGATGTCCTGCCCCTCGTCCGAGGGGTTCACCGGGAAGTAGCCGCCCTTGTAGGTCGGGCGGTGGCCCAGGTTGCCGCCCTCCATCTCCGTGTCCGTGTTCCAGGCCGCATTCTCGGCGTCGATCTGGAACGCGACCTTGTTCGGCGCCACCGAATAGCGCACGTCGTCGAAGATGAAGAACTCGGCCTCGGGGCCGAAATAGGCGGCGTCGCCGATGCCGGTCGACTTCAGGTAGGCCTCGGCCTTGACGGCGGTGCCGCGCGGGTCGCGCGAATAGGGCTCGCCGGTGTCGGGCTCGACCACGTTGCAATGCACGCACATGGTCTTTTCGGCATAGAACGGGTCGATGTAGACCGAGCCCGCATCGGGGATGAGCTTCATGTCGGACTGGTCGATCGACTTCCAGCCGGCGATCGACGAACCGTCGAACATGAAGCCTTCCTCGAAGAAGTCCTCGTCCACCAGATCGGCGATCAGCGTGACATGCTGGAGCCGCCCGCGCGGGTCGGTGAAGCGGATGTCGACGTATTCGACCTCCTCTTCCTTGATCAGCTTGAGGGCGTCCTTGACCTTGCTCATGGGTTCCTTCTCCTCTGGATGGTCAGCGGCGCCGGCCGCGCGGGCCGGGCCGGTATCAGATCGCGTCGTCGCCGGTCTCGCCCGTGCGGATGCGGATGGCCTGTTCGACGGGGCTTACGAAGATCTTGCCGTCGCCGATCTTGTCGGTGCGGGCGGCGGCGATGATCGCCTGGACGGCGGCATCCACCATGTCGTCGGGGAGCACGACCTCGATCTTCACCTTGGGCAGGAAGTCGACGACGTATTCCGCGCCGCGATACAGTTCCGTATGTCCCTTCTGACGCCCGAAGCCCTTGACCTCGGTGACGCTGAGGCCCTGGATGCCGGCGTCCTGCAGCGCCTCTTTCACCTCGTCGAGCTTGAACGGCTTGATGATGGCCTCGATCTTCTTCATGCCGCCCGACTCCCCGATCCCCGTCAGAGGCCGTCACACCATTTCTGCCGCGGGGCGACAATCGGGCAGGGGATGGAAGGGCCGCGGGGGTGGGGGAATCCGGATCGGGCGCCCAATCGGTGGACGAAACGGTGAAAAATTGTGCGGTCTGAGAAGACATCGGGGTGAAGCCATGGAGGAAGCGGTCTCATCTGCCCAAATGCGCGCCATAGAGGCCGCATCCATCGCCTCGGGCGCCGTCACGGGGCTCGACCTCATGGAGCGTGCGGGCGCGGGCGTCGTCGCGGCAGTGCTCGGACGCCTGCCCCAGCCCGGCCGGGCGCTCGTGCTCTGCGGGCCGGGCAACAACAGCGGCGACGGCTATGTGATCGCACGGCTGCTGGCGGGGCAGGGCTGGCAGGTCGAGGTGCTGGCCTGGGGAGACCCGCAGCGCCTGCCGTCCGATGCGCGAACCATGCATGACGCCTGGACGGCCATCGGCCCGGTCGGGGCACTTGGCGAGCTTGGCGACGGCGGCCCCGATCCGGCGCCGGACCTGATCGTGGACGCGCTGTTCGGCATCGGCCTGACCCGCCCCTTGCCCGAAAGGCTGTCGCAGATCCTCAGGGGCATCGACCACTGGCGCGAAGGCCGCCGCGGGCAGCCGTTGGTCGTGGCCGTCGACATCCCTTCGGGCCTTTGCGCCGATACCGGGCGCGCGCTCGGCCGGGGCCTGCCGGCAGGGCTGACCGTCACCTTCCACCGGCCGAAGCCCGGGCACCTGAAGGGCG
>DAOLBY010000124.1:6855-10440 GCA_035324325.1 Paracoccaceae bacterium
CCGCAGCTTTGCGGACGGCTGGTTGTGGTTGACATCGGACTGCCCGGCGCTTCTTCCTGCGGGTGAGGATGGAGACGCTGCACCCCGACCGCGACACCCTGCGCGACCGCCTTGCCAAGCGGGCCGAGGCGCACAAGTACACCTATGGCCATGCGCTGATCCTGGCGGGCGGCCCGGGCGAGGGCGGCGCGGCGCGGCTGTCGGCGCGGGGCGCGCTCCGCATCGGGTCGGGGCTGGTGACGGTCGCCTGCCCGCTGGCGGCGCTGTCGGAGAACTCAGCGCGGCTGGACACGATCATGCTGCGCCCCCTGCACGACGCGGCGGCGCTGACCCGACTGCTGGAGGATGCACGCTACAACGCGCTCTGCCTCGGCCCCGGAATGGGCTACGATCGCGCGCGCGCGATGCTGCCTGCGGCGCTGGCCTCGGGGCGGCGGGTGGTGATCGACGCGGACGCGCTGACCGCCCATGCCGAGAAGCCGCAGACCTTGTTCGACCTGCTGCATCCCGGCAGCATCCTGACCCCGCACGGGGGCGAATTCCGCCGCCTGTTCCCCGACCTCGCCGCGCGCCTCACCCGGTCGGGCGAGGGCGAGGCAAAGCTTGACGCGACACGCGAGGCGGCGCGCCGGGCGGGCTGCACGGTGCTGTTCAAGGGGCCGGTGACGGTGGTGGCCGATGCCGGCGGGCAGGCTGCGGTCAGTGCGGCGAGCGGCGACCGTGCAGCGCCCTGGCTGGCGACGGCCGGATCGGGCGACGTGCTGGCGGGGTTCATCTGCGGGCTCATGGCACGGGGCTTCGACCCGTTCGAGGCCGGCGCCACCGCGGCCTGGTTGCATGTCGAATGCGCCCGCGCCTTTGGCCCCGGCCTGATCGCCGAGGACCTGCCCGAGGCCCTTCCGGGCGTGTTCCGGTCGCTGGGGCTGTAGGCGCAAGGCAGCACGATCCGGGCGTGGAAGGGCGGAATATCCGCTCAGTCCGCGCCGGGTCCATCGAAGGCCGCGGCACGATGTCCAGAGAAGGATCCGATGCCGCGCCGCGGGAGGGAGGTCAGGCCGCGACCACCGCCACGGCCGCCACGGGCGCACAGGCCAGTTCCAGCCCGTGGGCATAGATGACCGCCGGCACCGCGAAATGCAGCGTGTAGAGTCGCGCCTCGTCCATCGGCTCGGGGCGGATGTATTCACCGTCAGCCATCCGGCCCGCGGCCATGAGCGCCTGCGGCTGGCCGGCCATTGCCGGGGCGCGCCAGTCGCGCACCAGGATCGGCTGGTCCGCCGTCATCACGATGTCGGCGTCGGGACGATCGGTCGCCAGCGCCGAGGCCGCGACGCGCACCATCCGCGGCGCCGCCTCGCGCCGCATCGCCACGCGTTCCAGCGCCAGCGCCCCTGACCGCGTGATCACCCGGTCGCCGGGTTCCAGCGCCTCGACCGGCATCGCGCCGCGCAGGGTCATCACGTTCGTGCCTTCCAGTAGCCCGTAGGTCGCGCCGTCGTCCGCCGGACCTGCCGTCATCGCGTTCATGGTGTGACCCCGCTCTGGTCTGCCTGCCTTTTTTTGGCGATGATTACGGCAACAATGCGTTAAGGACGAGACGTTTTTCGCGCATTCCTGCCCCAACCCCCTCGCCGGGCGCCCCGGCGGGTGCTAGGCACCACGCCGTGCGGGTGTGGCGGAACTGGCAGACGCACCGGATTTAGGTTCCGGCGCCGCAGGGCGTGGGGGTTCGAGTCCCTTCACCCGCACCACGATTTCCCCCTCGCATCCCTCGCCGGGCTTTGCTAGAACGCCGCCGATTGCGCGCCGCCGGTCCCGCCGGCGGCCCGTCTCAGACATACCCGAACGCACTGTACGGCGGGCTGGCCCCGCCCCAGCGAACCCGCGGAAGGACGACAGAATGCAGGTCACCGAGACCCTGAACGAAGGCCTCAAGCGCGCCGTCACGATCACCGTGACCGCCGCCGAACTGGACGCGAAGGTCCAGGCGAAGCTGCTCGAGGCGCAGCCCGAGATCGAGATGAAGGGCTTCCGCAAGGGCAAGGTGCCGCTGCCGATCCTGAAGAAGCAGTTCGGCCCGCGTCTGTTCGGCGACGCGATGCAGGAGGCGGTGGACGGCGCCATGAAGGCGCATTTCGACACGACCGGCGACCGCCCGGCACTCCAGCCCGAGATCCGCATGGTGGGCGGCGACAGCTGGGCCGAAGGTCAGGACGTGACCGTCGAGATGAGCTATGAAAGGCTGCCCGAGATCCCGGGCATCGACGCCGGCACCCTGACGCTCGACCGTCTCGTGGTGGCGGCCGACCCCAAGGCGGTGGACGAGGCGCTGACGAACCTCGCGGGGTCGGCGCAGGACTTCGAGGACCGCAAGAAGGGCTCCAAGGCCAAGGACGGCGACCAGGTCGTGATCGACTTCAAGGGGTCGGTCGATGGCGTGGAATTCGAGGGCGGCTCGGCCGAGGACTATCCGCTCGTTCTCGGCTCGAACAGCTTCATCCCCGGCTTCGAGGCGCAGCTCGTCGGTGCCAAGGCGGGCGACGAGATCAGCGTCAACGTGACCTTCCCCGAGACCTACGGGGCCAAGCACCTGGCCGGCAAGGCTGCGGTCTTCGCCTGCACGGTCAAGACGGTCAAGGGCCCCAAGGCGGCCACCATCGACGACGACCTGGCCAAGAAGTTCGGTGCCGACAGCCTGGAGGCGCTGAAGTCCCAGATCACCGAACGGCTCGAGGCCGAATACAAGGGCGCCGCGCGGGCGGTGATGAAGCGGGCACTGCTCGACCAGCTGGACCTGCGGGTCAAGTTCGACCTGCCCGCCAAGCTGGTCGATGCCGAGGCGGCGCAGATCGCGCACCAGCTGTGGCACGAGGACAACCCCGACCACCAGGGCCACGACCACCCGCAGATCGAGCCGACCGAAGACCACCGCAAGCTGGCCGAGCGCCGGGTGCGTCTGGGCCTGCTGCTGGCCGAGATCGGCCGCAAGGCCGAGATCGCGGTGACGGACGCCGAGATGACGCAGGCCGTGCTTCAGGCCGCGCGGCAGTATCCCGGGCAGGAACGCCAGTTCTTCGAATTCGTCCAGAAGAACCCGCAGATGCAGCAGCAACTGCGCGCGCCCCTGTTCGAGGACAAGGTTGTGGACCACCTCTTCGCCGCCGCCAAGGTGACCGAGAAGGCCGCGACGAAGGACGAGCTTCAGAAAGCCGTCGAGGCGCTCGACGAGATGTGAGGGCACCCGCCCCCGTCCTTCCGCCGGCGTCAGTCGGCGGCCGCAGGCGGGCGCTGGAACACCGGGGCGTCGGGCGGCAGCGCCCTGACGCCCCTTTTCATCAGCGCCGCCCGGTTCTCGGGCGACACCGGCGCGATCTCCATGGCGCCGCAGGGGCCGGGGATGCAGGTCAGCCGCGTGCCATAGCGGTTGCGGGCATGCAGCGCGCCCAGGCCCGGATCGGTGCGGTGCCAGTCGCGGGTGCCTTCGGCGGGGCGTCGGGGCGCCAGGAGGCCGAGGGGGAAGGGCAGGGGCACCTCCAGGGTGCGCTCCAGCGCGCCGCCGCGCTGGGGCCGGGCGACGGGCCGCGC
>DAOLBY010000125.1:0-10415 GCA_035324325.1 Paracoccaceae bacterium
CAGCCCGCCGCCAGCACCCAGGGGATCGCCGCCGGGTCGATGGGCGCCGCTACCGCCACCACGGCAAGCCCCAGCGGCACCTCGATCAACGACAGGATGACCATGGCACCGACGCGCGAAGGCCCGACCTTGATCAGCGCATTCCACAGCGCATGCAGGAAGGCTGCGGCAAGGACGGCAAGAAAGACCGGCAGGCTCACGCTTCGGGGTCCGGGACGCAGGGCGGAAGCTCGCGCTTACGCTCCGGCGCGGGTGGGCGCAAGGTCAACGCAGCGAAAGCCGGATCGGCCCGCCCGGGGCATCGGCCGGAACCTCGTGCCCGCGCCGGGTGGCGCGGACCTCGGGCATCGCGGCGCCGCCCCGGCAAACTGCAGGCATCAGCGCCCGCCAGTCGACGGCGAGCGCGCGCGCCGCCTCGGACGGGCATAGGCTGCGCCCCCGCCCCCGTTCCAGCGCCAGCGTCAGGACCGCGGCGCGGATCGCCTCATCCGAGGGCGTCATCGCAGCGGGCGCAGGTCCCGGCGTGCCGGTGGCTTCCCACATCGGGCAGGATTTGCCAGCAGCGCGCGCATTTGGCGCCCGCGGCCGGAGCGAAGACCACGGCGACGTCGGGCACCTCCGGCAGCGTGAAGGCATCGGCCGGGGCCGCACCGCTGGTCAGTTCGATACTGCTGGTGATGCAGATTTCCGCGAAATCCACAGACCTCAGCGCCGCATGAAGCGCCTCGTCCTGCACATGTACGACAGGCGCAGCCTCGAGGCTCGCGCCGATCACCTTGGCGGTGCGCTGTACTTCCAGCGCGGCGGTCACGCTGCGACGCGCCGCCCGCACCCGCGCCATGCGCGCTGCCAGCGCCTCGTCGCGCCATTCGCCCGGCGTGGCGGGGAAGTCGTGCAGGTGGATGCTGTCGTCTTCGGAAGGCATCCGCGCCAGCCAGGCATCCTCGGCCGTGAACACCAGGATCGGCGCCAGCCAGGCGGTCAGCCGCTGGAACAGCGCCTCCATCACCGTGCGGGCCGCCCGCCGGCGAAGGCTGGCCGGCGCGTCGCAGTAAAGCGCGTCCTTTCGGATGTCGAAGTAGAAGGCCGACAGGTCCGAGGTGGCGAAGGCGAAGAGCTTCTGGAACACACCCTGGAAGTCGTAGGCCTCGTAGCCCGCCCGCACCTCGGCGTCGAGCTCGGCCAGCCGGTGCAGCACCCAGGCGTCGAGGTCGGGCATCTGCGCGGGCTCGACCCGCTCGGCCGTATCGAAGCCATCGAGCGCGCCCAGCATGAAGCGCAAGGTGTTGCGCAGCCGGCGGTAGCTGTCGGCCACGCCCTTCAGGATTTCCTTCCCGATCCGCAGGTCCACCGTGTAGTCCGAGGTGGCGACCCAGAGCCGCAGGATATCGGCCCCGTACTCGGTGATGACCTCCTGCGGGGCCACCGTGTTGCCCAGCGACTTGGACATCTTCATGCCCTTCTCGTCGAGCGTGAAGCCGTGGGTCAGGACACCCCGGTAGGGTGCGCGCCCCTTGGTGCCGCAGGCCTGCAGGAGCGAGGAATGGAACCAGCCGCGATGCTGGTCGGTGCCCTCGAGGTAGAGGTCGGCGATCCCGTCCGCCGCCCCGTCGGCCCGGTCGCGCAGCACGAAGGCATGCGTCGATCCGCTGTCGAACCAGACGTCCAGGATGTCGAAGATCTGTTCGTAAGCCGATGAATCCACAAGCCCATCGAGGACCCTTTCCTTGAAGCCCTGCACATACCAGACATCGGCGCCCTCGGCCTCGAAGGCCGCCAGGATGCGGTCGTTCACCCGCTCGTCGCGCAGCAGGAAGTCGGGGTCGGTGGGCTTTGCGCCCTTCTTCACGAAACAGGTGAGCGGCACGCCCCAGGCGCGCTGGCGGCTCAGGACCCAGTCGGGGCGATGTTCCACCATCGAATGCAGCCGGTTGCGCCCGGTCTGCGGGGTCCATTGCACCAGATGGTCGATGGAGTTCAGCGCCCGTTCGCGGATCGTCTGCCCGTGTTCGCCCATGCCGTCGTCCAGCGGGCGGTCGATCGCCACGAACCACTGCGGGGTGTTGCGGTAGATCACCGGGGCCTTTGATCGCCAGCTATGCGGGTATGAGTGGCGCAGCTTCGCCTTGGCAAACAGCGCGCCCGCCCCGTGCAGCGCCTTGATGACGCTGACGTTGGCAGGGCCTTCCTTGCCCTCGGGCGTGATGATGTGCTGGCCGCCGAACAGCGGCAGGTCGGCGCGGTAGCTGCCGTCCTCCATCACGTTCCAGGTCATCGGCAGGCCGAACTTCTGGCCCAGGGTGTAGTCGTCGTCGCCATGGCTGGGGGCGGTGTGGACAAAGCCCGTGCCCGCGTCGTCGGTCACATGCTCGCCCGGCAGCATGGGCACGTCATAGTCCCATTCGCCGTTGGCGCCGTCGATGCCGCGGAAGGGATGGGCGAGGGTCAGGCCGCCCAGTTCGTCGGCCGAAACATCCCGCAGGCGCCGCACCATCGAGCCGTCGAGCTTTGCCGCCGCGAACACCTGGTCCGCCAGCTTGTCGGCGACCAGATAGGTCGCGCCGATGGTGGCGTTGCTGTCGGCCGGGCGGCCCGTGACCTCATAGACCCCGTAGGCGATGGCCGGGTTGAAGGCCACCGCGCGGTTCTGCGGGATGGTCCAGGGCGTGGTGGTCCAGATCAGGACGCGGGCAGCCTCAAGCTGGTTGAAGCGTGCTGAGGCCCGATTGAACCCTTGGGCCGGGTCCAGTTTGCCATGAGATACGGAGGTCGTTGTCTGAGCACGAACTACCCGGAACGGCACCCAGACCTGGTGGCTCGTGTGCTCGTGATACTCGACCTCCGCCTCGGCCAGCGCGGTCTTCTCCACCGGGCTCCACATCACCGGCTTCGAGCCCTGGTAGAGCGAGCCGTTCATCAGGAAGGTCATGAACTCGGCCGCGATCACCGCCTCGGCGTGGTAGTCCATGGTCAGGTAGGGCCGGTCCCAGGCGCCGGTGATGCCCAACCGCTTGAACTCGGCCCGCTGCACGTCGATCCAGCCCTCGGCGAAGCGGCGGCATTCCTGGCGGAAGGCGACGGTGTCCACATCGTCCTTGTTCAGGCCCTTCGCCCGGTACTGTTCCTCGATCTTCCATTCGATGGGCAGGCCGTGGCAGTCCCAGCCGGGCACATAGCGCGCGTCGAAGCCCATCATCTGGCGCGAGCGCACGACCATGTCCTTCAGGACCTTGTTCAGCGCATGCCCGATGTGCAGGTGGCCGTTGGCATAGGGAGGTCCGTCGTGCAGCACGAAGGGCGCGCGACCCGCCGCCCGTTCGCGCAGCCGGTCGTAGATTGCGATCCGTTCCCAGCGGGCCAGCCAGTCTGGCTCGCGGGCGGGCAGGCCCGCGCGCATTGGGAAGGCCGTGTCGGGCAGGAAGACGGTGTCGCGGTAGTCGGGCGCGGTCGCGGTATCGGCGCACATGGGGGCGGTCCTTCGGGGCAGGCGGAACGGGGAAACGGAGGTTGTCCCGGCGCCCGGGTCAGGACGCCGGGCCGCTAATTCGCCGCTGCCCGCCGGTTCGCATGGCCGGGCTTATAGGCAAGGGCCAGGGCGGCGGCAAGGCGCGGTTGCCTTTCGGCGGCAGCGCGGTGATCCTGTGCCACGGGGAACGGGGGCCTTCATGCTGGGTGCGCATCAACAGGTTCTGCTGGCGGCGATGATCTTCGTGATCATGCTGGGGATGGGGGCGTCGATCCGGGGCGAGGACCTGCGCGCGGCCCTGCGGGCGCGGCGCGCCTTCCTGGCCGGGATGGTCTGCCAGTTCGGTCTGATGCCGGCCCTCGCCTTCGGCCTGGCGGTCGCCTTTGCCCTGCCGCCGCCCGTCGCGCTGGCGCTGATCATGGTGGGGGCGACACCGGGGGGCACCACGTCGAACCTCTTCGCCTTCTGGGCGCGGGGAGATGTGGCGCTGTCGGTGGCGATGACGGTCGCCTCGACGCTGGCGGCCGTGGTCATGATGCCCCTGATGATCGGCCTCTACGCGGGGGGCGCGGTCGCGGGCGGCGTGACGGTTCCCTATGCGACCATCGCGGCGACGCTTGCCCTGGTGCTGGTGCCCTGCGGGATCGGCGTTGCGCTGCGCGCGCGGTCGGAGGCGGCGGGGGAATGGCTGGAACGCGCGGGCAGCGCGGCGGGGGTGGTCCTGATCCTGGCACTGATCGCGAGTTTCGTGATCGAGAACGGCGCGCTGGTGCGGGCCACGCCGGCCGCCGAGATCGCGGCGGCGGTGCTTCTGTCGGTCGCGGGGTTCGCCGCGGGGCTGGCGGTGGCGCGGGCCATCGGACTGACTCCGGCCGAGGGGCGGACGGTGTCGCTGGAAACCGGCATCCAGAACACGCCCCTGACCATCGCCGTCATCGGCCTGTCCTTTCCGGTCGACGCCGTGCAGGATCGGATGCTGCTGACCTGCGCGCTCTATGCCGTGGCGGTGGTGATCACGTCGGCCGTGACGACACTGATCTACCGCGCCACCGCCCCGGCGGCGGCTTGAGTTCCGCCGTCCCCGCCCATAAACCGGAAGGCCAGAGCGAAAGGAGCCGCCCATGCGCCTGTCCCGCGACCTGGCCGAGGCCATCGGCAACACGCCCCTGATCCGGCTGCGCCAGGCATCCGAGATGACGGGCTGCGAGATCCTCGGGAAGTGCGAGTTCCTGAACCCCGGCCAGTCGGTCAAGGACCGCGCAGCGCTGTATATCATCCGCGATGCAGTGGCGCGGGGCGCGTTGCGGCCCGGTGGCACCATCGTCGAAGGGACGGCAGGCAATACCGGCATCGGGCTGGCGCTGGTGGGGGCCAGCATGGGGTTCCGCACGGTGATCGTGATCCCCGAGACGCAGAGCCAGGAAAAGAAGGACATGCTTCGGCTGGCCGGCGCCGATCTGGTGCAGGTGCCCGCCGCGCCCTACCGCAACCCCAACAACTACGTGCGCTATTCCGGCCGGCTGGCCGAGGCGCTGGCGGCGACCGAACCCAATGGCGCCATCTGGGCCAACCAGTTCGACAACGTCGCCAACCGCCAGGCGCATGTGGAAACGACCGGGCCGGAGATCTGGGAACAGACGCAGGGCCGGGTGGATGGCTTCGTCTGCGCCGTGGGGTCGGGCGGCACGCTGGCGGGGGTGGCGGCGTCGCTGCAGCCGAAGGGCGTGAAGATCGGGCTGGCCGACCCCGAGGGCGCGGCGCTGCATTCCTTCTACACCGAGGGCAGGCTGGACGCGCCCGGCACCTCGATCACCGAGGGCATCGGGCAGGGCCGCATCACCGCCAACCTGGAAGGCTTCACCCCCGATTTCAGCTGGCGCGTGCCGGACGCCGAGGCGCTGCCGATCGTCTTCGACCTTCTGGAGCACGAGGGGCTGTGCATGGGCGGATCGACCGGCATCAACATTGCCGGCGCCATCCGCATGGCGCGCGAGTTGGGGCCGGGGCACACCATCGTCACCATCCTGTGCGACTATGGCAGCCGCTACCAGTCGAAGCTGTGGAACCCGGCGTTCCTGAAGGAAAAGGGCCTGCCGTTCCCGGTCTGGCTGGACCGTGCGCCGCGGGCCATTCCGGCGGTCTTTGCCGATCCATGACGGGACGGCTGCGGGCCCTTCTGCCGGCGCTGCTGGTCCTGCTGGCCGCGCTCTGGCTGGCACTGCCTTCCGCGGCGCAGGACGGCGGGGTGAACGTGCAGCCCCGGGTCGCCGACGGCGGCGAGGTCCCGGTCGCCGAGGCGCTGGACTATGCCGCCTGGGAACGGATGGCCGATCGCGCCGAGGAACTGATCGAGGCGCGCGACATGACGCCGCTGCGGTTCGAGCAGCTGCGCGCCCAGATTGCCGACTGGCGCGCCGCCTTCCTGGCCGCGCAGGGCGCCAACGGCAACCGCATCGCGACGCTGCGCAGCCAGATCGCCGCCCTCGGCCCCGCGCCGGCCGAGGGCGCGACCGAGGCCGAGGAAATCGCCGCGCGGCGGCGCGAACTGACCGAACAGCTGGTGCGCCTCCAGGCCCCGGTGATTGCGGCAGAGGAGGCCTACAGCCGCGCTGACGGGCTGATCCGGTCGATCGACCGGTCGTTGCGCGAGCGCCAGGCGGAGGAACTGCTGCGGCTCTGGCCCGCGCCAGTGAATCCGGCGAACTGGCCCGCTGCGGCATCGGCTGTCCTGGGCGTGGCCGAGACGCTGGCGCAGGAAACCGGCGCGCGCATCCGCGACCCCGAGGTGCGCCGCGGCCTTCTGGATGCGCTGCCGCCGGTGATCGGCCTATTGGCACTGGGGATAGCCCTGATCTGGCGCGGCCGGCGGTGGTTCGAACAGCTTCCGAACCAGTTACGCGAGCGTGCCTCGCCCCGCGCGGCGGCGGTCTGGGGCTTTGTCGCCTCACTCGGCCAGATCGTGGCGCCGGTCGCCGGCGTGGTGGCCCTGGTCGGGGCGCTGCGCACCACCGGGCTGGCCGGGCCGCAAGGCGACGAGATCGCCCGCGCGCTGATCGTCGTGGCCTTCGCCGTCTTTGCCGGACGCTGGATGGGGCTGCAGGTCTTTCCGAGGGGCGAGTCGCCGGCCGACGGCCTGCAACTGCCGCCGCTGGCGCGACGGGAGGGGCGGCTGGTCGCCACCGGACTCGGCTTCCTGACCGCGGCCGAGGCCCTGCGCGGCGTGGTGTTCGGCCCAACCGTGACCTCCGAAGGTGCGGCCGCCGTGCTGGCGTTCCCCGGAATCGCTCTGGCGGGGTTCCTGCTGTGGCGGCTCGGTCGCCTGCTGCGTCGCCATGTGAACGAGGACACCGCCGGGGGCGAGAGTGCCACCTACCGCAACCGGCTGATCCGCACCCTGGGCACGGCCGCAATGGCCGTCGGGGGCCTGGGTCCGCTGCTGGCGGCCGTGGGCTACGTGGCGGCGGGGCTCGGCACGGTCTATCCGGCAGCCCTGTCGCTGGGGCTCGTCGGCCTTCTGTTCCTCGTCCAGACCTTCGTGCGCGACCTCTTCGCGCTGGTGACGGGCACGGGCGACGAGGGGCGCGAGGCGCTCGGGCCGGCCCTGATCGGGGTTCTCGTGACGCTGGCCGCGCTGCCGGTGTTCGCGCTGGTCTGGGGCGCGCGCACCTCGGACCTGACCGGGGTGTTCAGTCGCCTGCGCGAAGGTTTCTCGCTCGGTCAGACACGGATCTCGCCCACCGATTTCCTGACCTTCGCGGTGGTCTTTGCGTTCGGCTTCATGCTGACGCGGATGCTGCAGGGCGCGCTGCGATCCTCGATCCTGCCCAAGACATCGCTCGACAAGGGCGGGCAGAACGCCATCACCGCCGGCACCGGCTATGTCGGCATCTTCCTCGCGGCCCTGGTCGCCATAAACAGGTCGATGCCAGGATCGGCGAATATTTCTCGGTGCTGCCCAAGACCTCGATGGAGAAGGGCGCGCAGAAGGCCGTCGTCTCGGGCCTGGGCTATGCGGGCGTGTTCGTGGCCGCGCTGGTCGCCTTTTCCACCGCCGGGATCGACCTGTCGGGCCTGGCGATCGTCGCCGGTGCGCTGTCGGTCGGCATCGGCTTCGGCCTGCAGAACATCGTGTCGAACTTCGTCTCGGGCATCATCCTGCTGATCGAGCGCCCGGTGTCCGAGGGCGACTGGATCGAGACGGGGGGCGTTCAGGGCCGCGTGCGGTCGATCTCGGTCCGCTCCACCCGGATCGAGACCTTCGACCGCACCGATGTCATCGTGCCCAACACCGACCTCATCGCGGGGCGTGTCACGAACTGGACGCGGTTCAACCTGACCGGAAGGCTGATCGTGCCGGTGGGTGTAGCCTATGGCACCGACACGCGCCGTGTCAGCCGAATCCTGATGGAGATCGCCGAAGAACAACCGCTGGTCATCCTGAACCCGCCGCCCACGATCACCTTCATGGGCTTCGGGGCCGACAGCCTCAACTTCGAGATCCGGGTGATCCTGCGCGACGTGAACTTCGGCCTGTCGGTCAGGACCGAGATCAATCACCGGATCGCCGAGCGCTTTGCCGAAGAGGGGATCGAGATCCCCTTCGCGCAGCGCGACGTCTGGCTGCGCAACCCCGAGGTGCTGGCCGGCGCCGCATCGCCTCTGCCCGCTGCCGGGCGGCCCGATCCCGAGGATCCCGCGCCTCTTCGTCCTGACCCCTGGCCTGCCGATCAATCCTCACCGCCTGCCCACGGCAAACCGCCCGAGCCCGCACGATGACCGAGCTTCTGTTCCGCGCCGATCCCTACCTGACCGAGGCCGCGGCCCGCGTTGCGGGCCATACACCCGAAGGCGGGCTGATCCTCGACCGGACGGTCTTCTACCCCACCGGGGGTGGCCAGCCTGGCGACAGCGGCTGGCTGGTGTGGGACGGCGGGCGCCTGCCCGTCGCCACCGCCGTCAAGGCCGAGGGCGGCGCCGTCGCGCTGGTCCTGGCCGAGCCCGCGCCCCTGCCGCCTGCCGGCGCCCCGGTGCACCAGGTGCTCGACTGGCACCGCAGACACCTGCACATGAGGGTGCATACCGCGCTGCACCTGCTGTCGGTCGTGATCCCTCTGCCGGTGACGGGCGGGCAGATCGGCGCCGGGCGCGGGCGGCTCGACTTCGACATGCCCGAGCCGGTGGAAGATATTGCGGCACTGGAGGAGGCGCTGAACGCCCTGATCGGCCGCGACCTGCCGGTGACCGACGACTGGATCACCGATGCCGAGCTTGCGGTCAACCCCGGCCTCGTCAAGACGATGTCGGTGGCTCCGCCGCAGGGCCAAGGCCGCGTGCGGCTGGTCCGCATCGGACGCGGCAGTGCCCAGGTCGACCTGCAGCCCTGCGGTGGCACCCATGTCGCCCGCACCGCCGAGATCGGCCGGGTCGAGATCGGCCGCATCGAGAAGAAGGGCCGCCAGAACCGTCGCGTTCCGGTGTCGCTGGCCTGACCCGCTTCGCCGCCCCACCCGCGCGGCCCCCTTGCCCGCCCCCGCACCCCGGGCTATGCACCGCCCAAGGACAGTTGGCCGAGTGGTCGAAGGCGCACGCCTGGAAAGTGTGTAGGCGGGGAACCGTCTCGAGGGTTCGAATCCCTCACTGTCCGCCATAGCCTATCTGCAAGCTGTTGATTTCTAGGGATGATTTAGGACTTTCGGGAAGCGACCCTAACTCAATCCCTAACTCGTTGATCTGCGCCCCCTCATACAAGCAGCTAACGCAGGTTCGTGACGCGCGTTTGTTGGGCCCACACGGCCCCGCATAATTCATCGCTGCGTCTCGGCCTCAAAGCCTGCTGAACTTCTGCGATGCCCAACATGCCGGACATCTCGACGACAGTCGCTACGCTGTCGCAGCGCCGGGCATGCCGCCCCGCGCCCGCAAGGCCTAATACAACTGGCCGGGCCCGAGTAGTATCTCCTTCAGCCCGTTCCGCACCTGCGCCGAGTCGAGCGCCTGTCTGCTCATCGTCGTGTGGGCCTCCAGGGCGTCGATGACGGCGTCGACCAGCGCCTTGTCCAGTGCGGGGGAGCTCGAGAACTGCTGCTTCCCGTTGTGGCAAGCCTGCTGCACCAGCGTCTCGCTTTCCAGCATCTTCCCCCGGATCACGTTGTTCACATAGATCAGCTGGTCGTCGTCGGTCACGTCGCCCTGGAACAGGTCGTTCAGCTTGGCCAGTATCTCGGCCAGCAGCGCCTTTTCCTTTTCCTGCAGGGCGCCGGACCCCGTGGCCGTCAGGGGCTTCAGCGGCTCGGCCTCGCCGCCGAGTTGCAACGGGCGCTGGCCCTGCGAGGCGAGCTTGTGATGCGTCAGCACGATCTTCGAGACATCGAGGGTCGTGCGTTCGCGCCCGAACTCCAGCAGCGGGATCAGGCGGCGATAGAAGATGCTGCGCGCCTCGATGGCGGTGTTGCCGTAGTCGAATATCTGGGCGAGGAAGCTGTAGAGCCGCAGGAAGGCGCCCATGTCGTTCTTGAACAGGAGAAGCGCGTTCAGCGTGTCCTGGGCCTCTGCCGCGGTCTTCGTATCCCCGCCGTCCTGCGCCACCTTCAGGCGCTCCTGCGCGGCGCGGTAGGTCTTCAGCAGACGATCCGCCACTGGCGACAGGGCGGCCACCAGGTCACCGTGGGTGCCCTTCGGGTCCAGTTCGACCCGTACGACGCGGTCGACCTCGAAGTCGTCGTAGTGCCCGGCCGCGTCCAGCTTGGCCCGCAGGTCGAACACGATGTTCGGGTCAGTCACGTCCTCCAGGGTCGCGGTCTGGTAGTAGGTGCGGAAGGCCTTGAGGATGTCCTCGCTGCTGTTGACGAAGTCGAGGACATAGGTCGTGTCCTTGACCAGGCCGTCACCCTGAGGTGCTGCCGGTTTCGTGGACACGAAGATAAGATCGTGACCAAGGAACCGGAGAGTG
>DAOLBY010000281.1:0-1921 GCA_035324325.1 Paracoccaceae bacterium
GGGCCTGGTCGCCGAAAGCCAGAGCCGCTGGCCCAGCCTCGCCTTCGACATCGGCGCGCTGAATGCGCGACTGGCGCGGTTCCTGCCGGCGGGCTTCTACTACAAGACCTTCATCCACCCCCGGCCGTTCTGGAAACATGTCTTCGAACCCGTCATCCGCCGCGCTGCCGGCCTGGGAAAGGCGCCGAAGGACCGGGACGCCGACCGTTACGACCAGGCTTATGCCCATTGTGACGTGCTCGTGGTCGGCGGCGGCATCGCCGGCATCGCCGCCGCCCGCCGGGCGGCGGCCGGAGGCAAGCGCGTGATCCTGGCCGAGATGACGCCGCACTGGGGCGGCCGCGCCCCGGTCGAGGGCGAGGCGGTCGAGGGCCGCACGCCCGCCGACTGGATCGCCGCGGGTCTGGCCGAACTCTCCGCCAACCCGAACGTCCGGCTGATGACCCGCACGCTGGTCGCCGGCCTCTACGACCACGGCTATGTCCTGGCCGAGGAAACGCGCGGCCATGGCCCCGTCGTCAAGCGGCTGTGGCGCATCCGGGCAGGGCAGGTGGTGGCCGCCAACGGCGCCCACGAACGCCCCGTGCCGTTCCCGGGCAACGACGTGCCGGGCGTGATGCTGGCCTCTGCGGTGCGCGACTATCTGGTGAACTGGGGCATCAGCCCCGGCGACCGCACGGTGATCCTGACCGACAACGACAGCGCCTACCTGACCGCCATCCGGCTGGCCGAGGCCGGGCTGATCGTGCCCGCGGTGCTGGACCTGCGCCCGGTGGTGCAGGGCGAACTGCCCGACCGGGTGCGTGCCATGGGCATCCGGGTGGAACCCGGTCGCTGCATCGTCAAGGTCAGGGGCGGCGCGCGCGTGGCGGGCGTGGGCATCGGGCTGGCGCAGGGCGAGGGCGCGGTGCTGGAAGAGATTGCCTGCGAATGCGTCGCGATGTCGGGCGGCTGGACGCCGGCGGTGCATTTCCACAGCCATTGCGGCGGGAAACTCCTGTGGGACGAAGGGCTTGCGGCCTTCGTGCCCGACCCCGCGCGCCCGGCGCTGAACCATGACGGCCGCGCGCTGGTCACGACCGTCGGCGCCGCCGCGGGCGTGTTCGACACCGCCGGCGCCGTGGCCGGCGCCGCCCGGGTGCCGGGGCAGGGGGCACCGGGGCGCATCCCCGGCCCGGTGCCGGTGGCCGCGCCGCCCGCGCTGCGGGCCAAGATGTGGCTCGACTTCCAGAACGACGTGAAGGTGTCGGACGTGGAACTTGCCGCGCGCGAGGGCTACGTCTCGGTCGAGCATACCAAGCGCTACACCACGCTCGGCATGGCCACCGACCAGGGCAAGACAAGCAACATCAACGGCCTTTCGGTCCTCGGGGCGGCCACCGGCCGGGCCCCGCAGGCGGTGGGCACGACCACCTTCCGCCCGCCCTTCGCCCCCGTGACCATCGGCGCGCTGGCGGGCGAGGCGCGGGGCGACCTGTTCCAGCCGCTGCGCCGCACGCCGCTGCACGGCTGGCACGAAAAGGCGGGCGCCACCTGGGAACCCGTGGGGCTCTGGCGCCGCCCCTACACCTTCCCGCGGGCGGGCGAGACCACGGCGCAGTCGGTCGAACGCGAGATCAACAACACCCGGGAAGGCGTTGGAATCCTTGACGCATCGACGCTTGGAAAGATCGTGGTCAAGGGCCCGGATGCAGGCCGCTTCCTCGACATGCTCTACACCGGCGTGATGTCCACGCTGCCGGTCGGCAGGTGCCGTTACGGGTTGATGTGCAGCGAACAGGGTTTCCTGATGGACGACGGCGTGGTGGCCCGCCTCGGCCCGGACGAATGGCTGTGCCATACGACCTCCGGCGGGGCCGACCGGATCCACGGCTGGATGGAGGACTGGCTTCAATGCGAGTGGTGGGACTGGCAGGTTTAT
>DAOLBY010000126.1:0-6714 GCA_035324325.1 Paracoccaceae bacterium
ACCTTCGCCCCGCCGCAGCCGCCGTTGCCGATGCCCTCGCGCAGCGGGTCCGTCAGCCAGCCGCCGCGCGCCAGAAGGTGCACCACCGTGCCGCCCATCAGTCCCAGGAAGATCGCGGCCAGCGTCTTGCCGACCGCGAACTCCCACCCCAGCACTCCCGCTGTCAGCACGAACATCGACGGGTCCATGACCGGCGAGGCCAGCCAGAAGGCCATGACCGCAGACAGCGGTACCCCCATCGCCAGAAGAGCGGCGATCAAGGGGATCACCCCGCATGAGCAGAAGGGCGACAGCGCCCCCATCAGCGCCGCCGCGACGATCATCACGGCCGGCGCGCCGGTGAAGGCCCGCGCGATCAGGTTGTCGGCCCCGCTGGCGCCGGCTCCGGCGGCGATCAGGACCGAGGCCGCCAGGAACGGCGCCACACTCAGCAGGGCCGCCGCGGCGAAGTGCAGCGACCCGGCCCCCTGTGCCGGATCGAAGACCCAGACTGCCAGCAGGATGGCGGCGACCGCCACCCAGACCCGTTCGCGCGACATCAAGGCCCCCAGCCGCGTGGCGGGCGAAGGGGCGGCGGGAAGGGGAAGGCCAGTCATCTCGACATCTCCGGGTTTGTCGTTGCATCTGGGCAAAAAAGGGGGATCAGGCGGCATCCTCTTGCCGCGCGACCCCGGCGCAGCAGGCATGGGTCAGGAAACCGGCCAGGGCCTGCGCCCGCCCGGCCACCGCGCGGTTGATCACCTCGCGCCCCTGGCGGGCCTGTTCCACCAGTCCCGCCGCCACCAGCGCCGAGAGGTGATGGGCGAGGGTGGAGGGTGCCAGCCCCAGGTGGCCCGCCACATCCGACACGCGCAGTCCGTCGGGGCCCGCCTGCACCAGAAGGCGAAAGATGCCCAGCCGGACGTCATGTCCCAGGGCGGCAAAGGCGGTGGCTTCGGGGGTCATGGTGCTCATGACCCCAGTTGCCACGACAAAACCGGTTTTGTCAATTAATCAGTTCAGCAGGCCCGCGTGCCGCATCGCCGCGTCGATCCGCGCCTTGGTCGGGTCGGTCAGGCCCACCAGCGGCAGCCGTACCTCTTCGGTGCAGCGCCCGAGACGCGAAAGCCCGTATTTCGCGCCCGCAAGCCCGGGTTCGAGGAAGATCGCCTCGTGCAGCGGCATCAGCCGGTCCTGCCAGGCGAGCGCCGTCGCGTAGTCGCCGGCCAGCGTCGCCTCCTGGAACGCCGCGCAGAGCCGTGGCGCGACGTTGGCGGTGACGCTGATGCAACCGACGCCGCCATGGGCGTTGAAGCCGAGCGCCGTCGCATCCTCGCCCGAAAGCTGGATGAACTCCGGCCCGCAGGTCATGCGCTGCTGGCTCACGCGCTCGAGCCTGCCGGTGGCGTCCTTGACACCGACGATGCGGGGAAGCTGCGCCAGCCGGCCCATCGTCTCGGGTGTCATGTCGATGACCGACCGGCCGGGGATGTTGTAGATGATGATCGGCAGCGAACTGGCATCGTGCAGTGCGGTGTAATGCGCGATCAGCCCCGCCTGCGTCGGCTTGTTGTAGTAGGGCGTCACCACCAGCGCGGCATCGGCCCCCACCCGTTCGGCATGGCGGATCAGCCCGATGGCCTCGGCCGTGGCGTTCGAGCCGGCGCCGGCGATCACCGGCACGCGGCCGGCGGCGAACTTCACAACCGCCTCGATCACCGCCTCGTGCTCGTCATGGCTCAGCGTCGGGCTTTCCCCGGTGGTACCGACGGGCACGAGGCCGTGGCTGCCCTCGCTGATCTGCCATTCGACCAGCGCCTCGAGCGCCGCGAAATCGACCGCACCGTCGCGGAAGGGCGTGACGAGGGCGGGCATCGAACCCTTGAACATGGCGTTGGACTCCGGGGCTGGTTGCGCGCCTTCTAGACCCGGGCGCCGCCGTTGCCAAGCGGGGCACTGGCGCCGACGTGAGTTGCACAAATGCCCGGTCCCGGCCTATCTGCGGCCATGTTGCGCGTCCTGCTCCTGTCTGTCGTGCTGGTCCTGTCCGGCCAGTCCCCCGCCCGCGCCGACGAGGTGGCGGCGATGCGCGCGATGATGGAGGCCGTGGTGGCCCGCGACTGGCCGCGCGCGGCGGCACTGGCCCCCGGAGCCGGAGCGATCGGGCCCGACATCGCCGAATGGTTCCGCCTGCGCGCGGGCGAAGGCACGCTGTCGGACTACGAGGCCTTTCTCGCCCGCCGCGGTGATTTCCCCGGCACGGCCTTCCTGCGCCAGCGTGGCGAGGTGGCGGTGGCGCGGTCCGCCACCCCCGACCGGGTGATCCGCTGGTTCGCGGCCGGTGCCCCGGCGACCCCCGGGGGATCGATGGCGCTGATCCGCGCCTATCGCGGGGCAGGCCGGACGGCTGACGCGGCGGCTGAAGCGCGTCGGGCCTGGGTCGCCTTCGACTTCGCGCTGGACGAGGAAACGGCGTTCCTGGCTCTGGCCGGGCAGGACGTGGCATCGGCCCATGCCGCCCGCACCGAACGCCTGCTCTGGGACCGCAAGCTGGCCGAGGCGCGGCGGATGCTGCCGCGGCTCGACCCCGGCCACCGCGCGCTGGCCGAGGCCCGCATCGCGCTGATCGACGGGCGTGACGGGGTGAACCCGCTGATCGCGCGGGTGCCGCCCGCGCTGGCGGGCGACCCGGGGCTGGCGCAGGACCGCTTCCAGTGGCGGATGAACAAGCAGCTCTACGACGGTGCGGCGGAACTGATCCTGGAACGCTCGGCCGCCGGCACGCTGGGCCGGCCCGAGGCCTGGGCCGCCCGCCGGGCCGCGCTGGCGCGGGAACTGGATGAACGCGGCCAGCACCGGCTGGCGCTGAGGGTGGCGGCCGGCCACGGGCTGACGCAGGGCGGCGCCTTCGCCGACCTCGAGTTCCTGGCGGGCTTCATCGCATTGCGGCGCCTCAACGATCCGATGTCGGCCCTGACCCATTTCCGCCGGCTGAAAGAGGCCGTGCGCACGCCGATCAGCCTTTCGCGCGCCGACTACTGGATCGGCCGGGCGGAGGAGTCTGCGGGGCGCGGCGACGCCGCCCGCGCCGCCTATTCTGCCGCGGCCCGGCATCAGACCACCTATTACGGACTTCTGTCCGCCGAGCGGCTGGGGCAGGAGGTCGACCCCCGCCTGGTCCGACCGCCCGCGCCGGGCGACTGGCAGCAGGCGTCCTTTGTCCGCGATCCGGCGTTCCAGGCGGGCCGGCTGTTCGTGCGGGCGGGCGACCGGGTGAACGGGCGGCGGTTCATGCTGCATCTGGCGGACCGGCTGGACGCGGACGGACTCGACCGTCTGGGCGGCTACGCCCTGGCTGCCAACGACCCGAACCTCGCCGTTCTGGTCGCCAAGTTCGCGGCCGAACGCGGGGTCATCCTGTCTGCCCCGGCTTTCCCCGTGCCCGATGCCGTGCCCGAGGGGCTGGCGGTCAGCCGGGCGCTGGCGCTGGCCATCGCACGTCGGGAAAGCGAATTCGACCCGCTGGCGCAGAGTCCGGCCGGGGCGCTGGGGCTGATGCAGGTGATGCCGGGAACGGCGGAACTGGTGGCGAAGGAGTTGTCGCTGCCCTATGCCCGGGGGCGCCTGACATCGGATCCCGGCTACAACGTCACCCTCGGCGCGGCCTATCTGAAAAAGCTGCTGGACGAGTTCGGCCCTTCGGTCGCGCTGATCGCGGCGGGCTACAACGCCGGGCCGGGCCGGCCGCGCCGCTGGATCGGCACGCTGGGCGACCCGCGGCTGCCCTCGGTCGATCCTGTGGACTGGGTGGAAAGCGTCCCCATCTCCGAGACGCGCACATACATCATGCGGGTGGTCGAGGGGCTGGTGATCTATCGCGCGCGGCTGCGCGGCACCGGCGGGCCGGTGCGGGTGATCCCGGAACTGACGGGGCGCTGAGCCGGCGGTCAGCCCGCGCGGTCCACCCGCTGCATGACCTGCGCCATGGTCTCGACGGCCGAAAGCCAGTGCGCCACCAGTCGCGGGTCGTGCGGAGCGGGGTGGACGCCCGCAGGCACCTCGCGCGCCAGCACCGATTCCACCGCGAGCGCGACCGGGCCCGAAACGAGCCGCCCCATGGCGCTGCCGCGCGCGTCTCCCCAGGCGTCGAGCACCCAGGTCCGGTCGAAGACCGCGCGCCCCTCGACCTCGGCCTTCAGGCCGACGACCAGGATCACGCGGTCGGGCTCGTCCTCGGCATAGGCGTTGTCGCGAAGAAGGTCGGCGGCCAGCGCGCCCAGCGTGGCATCCACCGTCGCCGCATCGGCCCCCTCCAGCGCCTCGACCTGCGCGAACACGTCGCGCCAGGCCTCGGCCCAGCCGTTCAGCCGGATCGTTCCGCGCACGAAGTCCTTGATCGTCCAGGCCGGATCGAAGCGGTAATCGGCGATGAAGGGAACCGAGTCGCGGTTCGGATAAACCTCGAAACTCTCGGGCACCGGCAGGGGCGCGTCGTAGCGGCTGATCGCCTCCCACGGGCGGCGGATGTTCAGCTCGGTGAAGTGCCGGATTGAACGCGAGGGCGAGCGCAGCGCCTTCAGCACGCCGACCGGCGCCCAGGAGAACTTGTATCGGAAGGCGTTGGGCACCTTCGGCACCCCCCCGCAATACGACGTGAAGGACAGCGCCGCGCCGGGGTCGAAGGCGGTGCTGGCGCGCCAGCCGGCCACCAGGTCATGCGCCATCAGGTGGTCGATCCCGGGGTCGAGGCCCACCTCGTTCAGGCTGACCAGCCCCGCCTGGCGGAAGCCGTCATCGAGCGCCCGCATCTCGGGCGCGATGTAGGAGGACGAGACGAAATGCGCCCCCGCCGTCAGGCAGGCCTGCGCGATCTCCACATGCCGGTCGGCGGGCAGCATCGACACCGCCACATCCCCCGGCCGCAAGGCCGCCGCCAGCGCGCCCATCTCGAAGGCGCGAATGTCGGCGGTCAGGTCGCCGACCTCGGCCCGCGCCTTCGTGACCGTGCGGTTCCACACTGTCACCGGATGCCCCGCACCGATCAGCCGCCGCAGGCCGGGGATGGACGACAGACCTGTGCCACACCAATGGATCGTCATGCCGCCTCTCCCCTGATCCGCGCGATCTGCGCGTCGAACACCGCCCGCGCCCGGCCCCAGACGCCCGCGCCGAGGTCGGGCAGGGCGGCGAGGTGCGGCAGCAGTTGCGCCGCGAAATCCTCGCTCGACTCGATGGGCAGAAGCGAGGGCAGGTTGTCGATCGCCATCACGTCGAGCGGCGGCGCGTCATGCACCCGCAGCACCGGCGCCTCCCAGTCGGTCGCGCGGTCGTAGACCTTGACGGGCGAGAAATCCGACGTCGGGTCGCAGGCGATGTCGCCGATCACCCGCAGCGCGCGCGGCGTGGTGGTGGCATCGGCCGGCACGAAGACCGGACACCCCGGGCGGGCGAGGATGCAGTTGAGGAACACCTCGTGCTCCAGCACCTGCGGGAACGGCCCGCCATGGGCGGTTTCGGCCATGTCCCAGCGGGTCACGCGCAGGCCGACCGCCTCGCACAGGTCGGCGGCGCCGGTTCCCACGCGGCCCAGCGCGCCGATCACGATGACGCGGGGGCGCAGCGACCCGAGGTCGGCCGCCACGTCGGCCTGCAGGGCTGCGCGATCTGCGGCGCGGGCGACGGGGCCGCAGATGCCGCCCCCGGCCTGCGCGGCGAAGGCCTTGAGGCTGACCGCCGCGCCGGCATAACCCGCCCAGTAGCCGAAGGCCGCCACGCGGCGCCCGCCCTCGTCCACGAGGTATTCGAGATCGTAAAGCGCTCCGCCCCCGGCGGCGAAGCGGCGCAGCAGAACCTGCCCCGCCGGCTGGCCCTTGAAGGCATGGCCGAACATGATGTGGCGATGGCGCAGGGGCGTGCCGTCCTCGGGCAGTTCCTTCAGACCGAACACAAGGGCGTCGGCGGGTGCATCGGGCCAGCTTCCTTCGGGTGCGATCACGGCCCCCGCCGCGGCATAGCCGTCGACCGGGATGGCCCGCTGGCGCGATTGCTCCACCGTCACGCGGATGCCGGCGGCGATCAGCGCTGCTACACCCTCGGGCGTGATGCCAACCCGTTCCTCGAAGGGGCGTTGCTCCGCCCGCACCCACAGATGCGTCACCTGTCCCCCCTTTCGCCGCAGCTCCTGCGCGCGGCCGGCTGGCACGTCGCCCATCCGATAGCACATTGGACGGCAGACGGAAGCGGGCGGCGCCCGGTCGGACCGGCCGTCGCCGGATGGCTTGGCGCGAAGGGATCCGCGGCCTTCGGCCGACCCCGCTCGCCCAAAGATTGAAGAACGTCGCGCATCCTGTCGCAATCCCACGATTTATCCTGATCCCCGGTTCGAGACGCTGGAAATTGTGCCCGAAAGCCGCTAGAAGCGGTGGCAAGGGTGGCACCAAGCCGCCCAGATAACAGTCAGGCCCCGTCAGAGGGCCGGGCATGAGGCGGAGTAGGACTATGACGAAGGTGGTGGAATACGCCGTCCGCAATGCTGCGGGCGTCGTGGCGCATGGCGCTGTCGGCGGCAACGGAACAGGCGCGGCCCTCCGGGTCGGATCGGGCGAGACGATATCGCTCAACCTCGCACCCGGGCATGTCGTCGGATACGAACGACACGGTGCCAACCTGGTCATCCGACTGGCCGACGGCCGCGAGGTCGTGCGCGACCGCGACATTGCCGGCGCCACGCTGACG
>DAOLBY010000126.1:6724-8836 GCA_035324325.1 Paracoccaceae bacterium
CCGCCTCTACCTGTCCTCGGACGGCGAGATGGTCGCGGTCTACCTGGGCGACGGCGGCGCCGGCCAGCTGCTGGCAAGCTACGGCCCCAGCGAGGGCTGGTCCAAGTACTCGGCGCTGGACGACCTGCGCTTCGACGGTGGCCAGACGATGACAGTGGCCGGCGTCGGCAACGACGATCCGGTGGGAATGGCGGCCTTCATCCCGGGGCTTCTGGCGGGCGGCAGCGGTCTGGGCACGGCGGCGGCCATCGCGGGCGGCGCGGCAATCCTGGGCGGTCTCGGCGGCGGCGGCGGCGGCGGCGGCCCGGTGCGTCGCCCGACCACCGTGGACGAACCCGGGGCCACCCACTCGCTGACCACGAAGACACCCGATCCGCGCGTCACCGTGACCGGGACAGGCGAGCCCGGCGACAGCATCGCCGTCACGGTCGGTGACCAGACGCAGACCACCACCGTCAACCCTGACGGAACATGGCAGGTGGTGTTCGAGGATGACACCTTCCCGGCCGACGGAACCCATGGCGCCGTCGTCGTCGCTACCCCGCCTGGTGGTGGCACGGGCACCACGCTGGACGGCCCCACCTTTGTCATCGACATGACACCCCCGGCGGTCGCGCTGACAGAAGGAACGGGCACCGTCGGTCATGTCGAGAACGCGGTGATGCACAAGGACGGTGTCACCATCGGCGGCACCGGAGAACCGGGTGCGGCCATCCGCGTCGTCGTCGGCGATGCGGTGCAGACCACCACGGTCGGCGCCAGCGGCGTCTGGAGCGTCACCTTCACCCCGACCCAGGTGCCGGGCGGCGAATACACCCGCGGCGTGACCGTGACGGCGACCGATGCGGCCGGCAACAGCACCACCATCACCGATACGGTCGTCATCGACACCGTGCCGCACCCGCTGGCCATCGACAAGGTGACGGCCGACAACATCGTGAACGCAGGAGAAGCCGCGGCCGGATTTGCGATTACCGGCACCTCGGCCGCCGGAGCCACCGTGACGGTCACGATGGGCGGTACGCAACGCAGTGCGGTCGTCGGCGCCGACGACTTCTGGTCGGTCGGCTACGGCCCCAACCATCTGGCCCCCGGCGAATATGATGCCACCGTCACCGCGACAACCACCGATGCAGCCGGCAACCCGTCGTCCGCCACCCGCACGATGCGGGTGGACACGCTGACGCAGGTGACGATCGACGCCCCGGTCGCGGGCGACGATGTGGTGAACGCGGCTGAGGCCGCAGGCGGCGTGGCGCTGACGGGCCGTGCCGAACCGGGGGCGACGGTTGTCGTCTCGTGGAACGGCATGACGCTGCCCGCGACGGTCGATGCCGCCGGGACCTGGGGCGTCACCTTCCCCCAATCGACCTTCCCGGGCGGCGAATATGCATCCACGATCAGTGTGACGTCCACGGATGCCGTGGGCAACACCGCCACCCGCACCCATGCGGTGCGCATCGACACCACCACCAGCGTGTCGGTCGATCCCGGCCAGGCCGGTGGCGACAACATGCTGACGGGGGCCGAGCGCGGCGCGGGCCTGGTGCTGACCGGCCGCGCCGAACCGGGCGCCAGCGTCGCGGTGACCTTCGAGGGCGTGACCCGCAGCGTCACCGCCACCCCCGCCGGCACATGGAGCGCCGGCTTTGCCCCGGACGAGGTCCGGCAGGGCACCTACTCCGCGACGGTCACGGTCACATCGACCGATGCCGCCGGCAACACGGCCAGCGCCTCGCATGGCCTGAACATCGATACCGAGGTGAAGGACTTCCGCCGCGTCTGGCTGTCCACCGGCGCCGACGACATCCTGAACGCGGCAGAGGCGGCCCAGGGCCTGACCGTCACCGGCACGGTCGAACCCGGCAGCACGGTCATGGTGCGCTTCGGATCGGGTGCGCAGCGGGCGGCCGGCGTGGCCGCCGACGGCACCTGGACCGTTACCATCCCCCCCGGTGAGGTTCCGCCGGGCGAAGGCAACGTCACCCTGACCATGGTTGCGACCGACCGCGTGGGCAACGTCGCCACGCTGACCGAAACCGTGCGCGTGGACACCGTGGTTCAGCCCTTCGCCCGCACAGGCGGGCCGATCGGCGGCGACGGCATCCTGAA
>DAOLBY010000126.1:8875-10399 GCA_035324325.1 Paracoccaceae bacterium
GCCGATTACCGGCATCGCCGAACCCGGAGCCACCGTTTCGGTGCGGCTGTCAAGCGGCGCGGTCCGGACGACGACTTCCGCGTCCGACGGAACCTGGTCGGTTGCATTCGGCGCGGCCGACCTGCCGCGTGGCGAGGTGAGCGTGAAGGCGACGGTCACCGCCACCGACCGCGCCGGCAACGTCGCCACCCTGGCCGAGACCTTCGCCGTTGACACCGTGGCGCCGGGTTCGCCCGAGGTCGTGTCGTTCTCGCGCGATGCCACCGGGCTGCGCGCCATCGGGACCGAAGCCACGACCGACAGCTACAGCTTCAGCCGGATCGACGCGGGGGGCAATTCGGCCCAGGTCGGCGCGATCCGTTCCGACGACACGGTGTTCAACGAAGCGAACTTCCGTTTCGCGGCGTCGGTGCCGGATGGCAGCTATCTCGTGATCAATACCGCGGACGCGGCCGGCAACAGTTCCTCGACCCTGCTGATCGTGGACAACACCAATGCGCCCACGGTGGACCTGGGCCGGGCCGGGCTGGCGGGTTTCGACTTTGCGGCCATCGACCTGACCTTTGCCCCGGATGCGCGCATGACGATCACCGAGGCGCAGCTGCGCGACCTGACTGGGCCGGAGAACCGGCTGATGGTCAAGGGCGGCGCCGACGACACCGTGACGCTGGAGAACGCTGCCGCGACCGGGCAGTTCCAGACGATCGACGGGCAGCGCTATGCCGTCTTCACGCTGGGATCCGGCGGGGCGACGCTGCTGCTCGACGATGACATCCGCGCGGTGCTGTGACGGGGCGCGGGGGATGATCCGGGCGCGGCAGCGGCGGGCTGGCGTGGCGGGGGGACTGACCGCGGGGCGGGGCCGTGCCGGGTGCAGCGGGGGGGGGGGGGGGTCCGGCGGGGCGGGGGTCTGGGGGGCGCGCCCGTGCGACCCGCCGCCGGGGGCCGGCGCTCCGCCGGCGCTCACCGCCCCTCGCGAGGGCGGACGACCTCGATCGTGCCGAGCCCCGCCGCCTCGATCGCGCCGAGGTGCTCGGGTCGCACGACGAGCAGGAGCGGCGCCCGATCCGGCCGCAGCCACGCGCGCGCCGCCGCCTCGACGGCCCGCTCGTCGAGCGCGTCGATGCGGCGCAGCACGTCCCCCGCTGCGCCGGGCTCCTGCCCGATCTGGAGGCGCCGCGCGATCGCGTGGGCGAGCCCGAGCGAGCCGTCGAGCCGCGCGAGGAGCAGCTCGCGCGCGCGCGCCTTGGCGATCGCCAGCTCGTCCGCCTCGACGCCGCCGAGCTCGCCGCGCATCCGGCGCACCTCGGCGAGCATGGCGTCGAGCACCGCGCGCGTGGCCGGCGGGTCGACGGCGGTCTCCATCTCGATCGCGCCCTCCGTCGCGCTCGCGCCGAAGCGCGCGTGGAAGCCGTAGCTCGCCCCGGCGCGCTCGCGCACCGCGAGGTTCAGCCGCGACGCGAACATCCCGCCGAGCAGCTGCTCGAGCACGAGGAACGCGGGGTAGTCGGCGTGGGGGAAGGG
>DAOLBY010000127.1:0-10373 GCA_035324325.1 Paracoccaceae bacterium
GCCGCCGATGACCTTCGCACTGCTTCTGACGGGCGTGATCGCCGCGGCGGGCGCGACGATCGCGCTTGTGCTCTGGGCGGGGTTCCCGCTGGTGGCGCTGGGGCTTGCGGTGCTGCTGGCCAGCCTCTGGCCGGGGTTGCGGCGGTGGAAAAATTTGAGTCCGTACACCAGTAGCAAACGGAGCAAGGGACAGGGCGCGAAGGGCGGGGGCGTCTCATGGCCGACGTGGAAGTAGCTGCGCCCGACGACCGTGTGCTGACCGAGACAGGGCTGGCGCCCGAAGGGCGGGGCCGTGTGCTGGCCATCGCCTGCGGCGCACTGGCGCACGAGGTTCTGGCGCTGAAACGGCTGAACGGCTGGGACCATCTCGACCTGCATTGCCTGCCGGCGAACCTGCATCTCTGGCCCGACCGGATCCCGGCGGCGGTCGCGGCGGCGGTGGCGCGCTGGCGGCCCGACTACGAGACCATCCTGATCCTCTATGCCGATTGCGGGACGGGGGGTGGATTGTCGGAAATGTGCAAGGAACTGGGCGTCGAGATGATCGAGGGGCCCCATTGCTATTCGTTCTTTGAAGGGAACGAGACCTTTGCCGCCCATGCCGAGACCGAGATCGCAGCCTTCTACCTGACCGATTTCCTGACCCGGCAGTTCGATGCCTTCGTCTGGCGGCCCATGGGTCTCGACCGCCACCCGGAATTGCGCGACCTGTATTTCGGGAACTACGAGAAGCTGGTCTACCAGGCGCAGACCGACGACCCCGAACTTGACCGGAAGGCCCGCGCGGCAGCCGACCGGCTGGGCCTGGCCTATGAGCGGCGCTTCACCGGCTACGGCGATCTGGCGCGCTTCCTCGCCGACCGTTCGAGCTGACCCTTTTCGGCGGGCGCGCGCCGGCCTAGGGTCGCGCCGCCGGCCAAAAGGGGAACGCCATGCCGCTTGAAACCGCCCTCGACCAGCTTGCCGCGTTGCTCGGACCGAGGCTCAGCCGCGTGCAGGCGGTGCTGGCCGCGCATGGCGCATCCGAAAGCCATGTGACGGCCGGCCTGCCCGATGCCGTGGCCTTTCCCGAGACGGCCGAGGAGGTCGCGCGCATCGCCGGCATCTGCGCCGCGAATGGCGTGCCGATGGTGGGCTGGGGTGCCGGCACCTCGCTGGAAGGCCACGCCCTGCCGCTGAGCGGGGGGCTGACGGTGGATTTTGCGCGCATGGACCAGGTGCTGGAGCTACGGGCAGAGGACCTGCTGGCCGTGGTGCAGCCCGGCATCACGCGGGAACGCCTGAACGAGGAACTGCGCGCGACGGGGCTGTTCTTTCCGGTCGATCCGGGGGCGAACGCCACCATCGGCGGCATGGCCTCGACCCGCGCCAGCGGCACGACGGCGGTGCGCTACGGCACTATGCGGGATGCGGTGCGCGCGCTGCAGGTCGTGCTGGCCGACGGCCGGGTGATCCGGACCGGCACCGCGGCGCCCAAGTCCGCGGCCGGCTACGACCTCACGTCGCTGTTCGTGGGGGCCGAGGGGACACTGGGGCTGATCACCGAACTGACCTTGCGCCTGCAGGGCCAGCCCGAGGCGATCTCGGCCGCGGTCTGCGCCTTCCCGACCATCGGCGCCGCGGTGGATTGCGTGACGGCAACGATCCAGTCGGGCATCCCCATGGCGCGGATCGAGTTTCTGGACGCGACCGCGGTTGCCGCCTGCGCGGCCCATGTCGGCGAGACATTCGCCCCCCTGCCCCATCAGCTGGTCGAATTCCACGGCAGCCCTGCGGGCGTGGCCGAACAGGCCGACCGGTTCGGCGCCATCGCGTCCGACTTCGGGTCCGAGTCCTTTCGCTGGGCCGAGGGCGCTGAGGACCGCGCGCGTCTGTGGCGGATGCGGCACCGCGCCTATCACGCCTGCCTCGCGCTGCGGCCGGGTTGCACGGGCCTGGTCACCGATGTCTGCGTGCCGATCTCGCGCCTTGCGCAGGCGGTCGAGGAAACGCGGGCGGATCTGGCGGAAAGCCCCATCCCGGGGCCGATCCTCGGGCATGTGGGCGACGGCAATTTCCACGCGATCCTGCTGGTCCGGCCGGAGGATGCAGCCGATCTGGCCGAGGCCAGGCGGCTGGCGGGGCGGATGGCGGAACGGGCGCTTGCCCTGGGCGGGACGGTCACGGGCGAACACGGGATCGGCTTCGGCAAGCTGGGGATGATGAAGGCGGAACATGGCGAGGCCTGGGGGGTGATGGGGGCGATCAAGGCGGCGCTCGACCCCGCGAACCTCATGAACCCCGGCAAGGTTGTGCCGCAATGACCGAACCCGAAGGTTTCGGCCGGGCCTTCGCGGCGGCCTGGGTGGCCGGCGACGGCACGGCGCTGGCCGCACTTGTCGATCCGCAGGCCGTGATGCTGACGCTGACCGGCCTGTGGTGCGAGGGGGCCGCGGCCATGACCGAAGCGATGGAGGCGGAACGTGCCGGCGCGCTGGCGCGGGCGCGGCTGGTCACCGGGCGGGGCGAGGTGCGGTGGCCGCGCCCCGATCTGGCGGTGGCGGTGCAGCGGCTGGTCGTGTCGGGCGTGACGGGGCCGGACGGGGCAACGGCGGGGCGCGTGGGGGCCGTCGTGTCGGCGGTGCTGGTGCGGGCCGCCAGCGTGACCTTCGCGGCGGTCGAGGGGTAGCGGGAGACAACCGCCACGGAAACCGGGCGGCCAACCATCTCCACACCAGGGCGGAGGCAGGAGCACAAGAAGGCGGCGGGACGCCCGCCTCCGGCCCCCTACCCCGCCAGCAGCTCCCGCGCGGCACCGCGGGCGGCATCGGTGACCGTGTCGCCCGCCAGCATCCGCGCGATCTCGTCCACGCGGCCAGCGGGATCGAGCGGTGTGACGGTGGTCAGCGTGGCGCCGCCCGCCACCTGCTTCTCCACCCGGAAATGACGCCCCGCCAGGGCCGCCACCTGCGGCGAATGCGTCACGACCAGCACCTGCGCCCCCGCGGCGAGCGCCTGCAACCGGCGCCCCACGGCCGCAGCAGTTGCGCCACCCACGCCACGGTCGATCTCGTCGAAGATCATTGCCTGGCCGGGCGCGGAGCCGGCGAGGCAGACCTTCAGTGCCAGCAGGAAGCGCGACAGTTCCCCGCCCGAGGCGATGCGGTCGAGCGGCCCCGCCGGCGCGCCGGGGTTGGTGGCGACGGTGAAGGTCACGGCATCGGCGCCCTCCGGCCCCGGGTCAGCAGCGGACAGAACGGTTTCGAACCGCGCGCGCTCCAACTTCAGGGGAGGCAGTTCGGCGGCCATTGCGGCGTCGAGCCGGTTGGCCGCCGCGGTCCGGACCGCGGTCAGTCGCGCGCATTCCGCGGCATGGCGCGCCCCGGCCGCCCGCAAGGCAACGGCCAGCGCGTCGAGCCGCCGCGTTCCGCCGTCGAGTGCGGCCAGCCGCCCGCGCAGCCGGTCGGCGTGGTCCGACAGGTCGTCGGGCGCGACCGAATGCTTGCGGGCCAGCGCGCGGATGGCAAAGAGCCGTTCCTCGGCACGTTCCAGCTCGCCCGGATCGAAGGAGAGTGCCTCCAGCGCCGACTCCACCCCCGCCACGGCCTCGTTCAGTTCGATCGCCGCCCGTACCAGCGCCGCCAGCGGCGCGTCCAGCCGGCCCTCGGCCCGGTCGGCGGCGGCTTCGAGCCAGCGCGCGGCGTCCGACATCAGCCGCTCCGCTCCCTCCTCGCCCAGGGCACGCTGCGCGCGGGCCACATCGTCCTGGATGCGCGCGGCGCCCTGCATGGTGCGACGCAGCGCGTCGAGCGCCGCATCCTCGCCCGGTTCGGGAGCGAGCCGGTCAAGTTCGGCCACCGCATGGCGCAGGAACTCCTCTTCCGCCCGGGCGGCGGCCAGCGCCGCCTCGGCCTCGGCCACGGCCTGTCGGGCCGCCGTCAGGTCCGCCCAGGCGCCCCGGCAGGGCGCGGTGTCGAGCCCCGCGAAGGCATCGAGCAGCGCGCGGTGCCCGCGGGGGTTGAGCAGGCCCCGTTCGTCGTGCTGGCCATGCAGTTCCACCAGCGTCTCGGACAGCGCGCGCAGCACCTCGGCGCTGGTGCGGCGGTCGTTGACGAAGGCGGTCTTGCGCCCGTCAGCCCCGGCGATGCGGCGCAGGATCAGGTCGTCCTCCGCCTCGATCCCCGCCTCGTCCAGCACCGCACGCGCCGGATGGCCGGGGGCCAGCGCGAACACCGCCTCGACTTCGCCCTGCGCGGCGCCCAGGCGCACCACCTCGGCCCGGCCGCGCCAGCCCAGCGCCAGCCCCAGCGCATCGAGCAGGATCGATTTCCCCGCCCCGGTTTCCCCGGTCAGCGCGTTCAGCCCCGGCCCGAAGGCCAGCGACAGCCGGTCGATGATGAGGATATCGCGAATGGCGAGGCTGGTCAGCATGGTGTCGCCCGCCCGGTGCCTGGCCCCAGGCACCACCCCGTCACAACCATTCGCCCCGGATGACCTGGCGATAGACCCGGCGCAGCCAGCTGTCGCCGCGCGCCTCGGGCTCCAGCCCGCGGCCCCGCAGCAGGTTGAAGCTGTCCTGATAGAAGGGCGAGGCCTGGTAGTTGTAGCCGAGGATCGCCGCAGCCGTCTGCGCCTCGTCCGTCAGGCCGAGCGCGAGGTAGGATTCGACAAGCCGGTGCAGCGCCTCGGCCGTGTGGGTGGTGGTCTGGAAGTCCTGCACCACGGTGCGGAAGCGGTTGATCGCCGCGGTGTAGTGCCCGCGCTTGAGGTAGTAGCGGCCGACCTCCATCTCCTTGCCTGCCAGATGGTCGAAGGCCAGGTCGAACTTCAGGATGGCCGACCGCGCATAGTCGCTGCCCGGATAGCGCTCGATCACCTCGCGCATGCCCTGGAGCGCCTGGAAGGTCAGGCCCTGGTCACGGCCGACCTCGTCGATCTGGTCGTAGTAGGACAGCGCCAGAAGGTACTGCGCATAGGCCGCATCCTCGTCGCCCGGATAGAAGTCGAGGAACCGCTGCGCCGAGGCGCGCGAGTCCTCGTATTTGCGGGACTTGTGCTGCGCGAAGGCCTGCATGATCAGCGCCCGCTTGGCCCATTCGGTATAGGGATAGAGCCGCTCGACCTCTGAGAACAGACGGATCGCCTCGTCCGGGCGGGGGCGGGTTTCGAGCGCGATTTCCGCGCGCTTGAAGATGTCCTCGGCCTCGAGCGTGTCGAGCGGCACCTCGCGCGCTGCGCGGCCGCCGCAGCCGGCGAGGATCACAAGGCACAGCACCGTGCCGAGAACCCGCGCACCTCTGCCGAATGCCATTGCCTGCCTACCCTCAGATTCTTCGCCGGCCCGTTTCCGGCCCGCCCTTTCCGGCGGTTCGGCCCGTCCTAGCACAGATAAATCCGGGGCGCAAAACGCCTTTGCCGCAGATCAGGCGACCCGCGGCACATCGGCCGCAACGACACCCACGCCCGGCAGCTTGCTGCCCGTGGGACGGGTGCAGTCGGTCCAGACCCAGGCGGAGTCATGGGCGAAAACTGCGCGCAGCAGGCGGTTGGTCAGGGCGTGGCCTGCCCGGACGCCGGTGTAGCGACCAAGGATCGGGCCGCCGGCCAGCGCCAGATCGCCCAGCGCGTCCAGCATCTTGTGGCGCACCGGTTCGTCGCCGTGGCGCAGCCCCCCCGGCGACAGGACGCGCCCGCCGTCGAACACCACCGCATTGCCGTAGTTGCCGCCGCGGGCCAGTCCCCGGGCGCGCATCGTGTCGACATCCGCCTGGAGGCAGAAGGTGCGGCTGTCGCACAATTCGCGCACGAAGGCGCCGTTCGCCATGCTGAGGCGCTTGTGCTGGTCACCGATCATCGGCTCGCTGAACGAGATGCGGAAGTCGATCTCCAGCATCTCGGAGGGTTCGATCCGGGCGAAAGCCTCGCCCTCGCGCACCTCGACCGGCGACAGGATGCGCAGGGCGCGCACCGGCGCGGACTGGGGGCGGAGGCCCGCGCGAAGGAAGCGCGCGACAAAGGGAATGGCGGAACCGTCGAGGATGGGAACCTCGGCCGCATCGATCTCGATCAGCGCGTTGTGGATCCCGCAGCCGGCGAGCGCAGCCATCAGATGCTCGATCGTCGAGACGCGGTGGTCCGCCGCATTCGCGACCTCGGTGCAGAGGCTCGAGGACACGACCGCATCCCACCGGGCGGGCACCATCGGGTCGCCCGTCGTCACATCCATGCGGCGGAACCACAGCCCGTAATCGGCCGAAGCCGGCCGCACCACCATGCGCACCGGTGCACCGGAGTGGAGCCCCACCCCGCTGAACGCGACCGGCGACCGCAATGTGTTCTGGACCGACATCGGCTTTCCTTCCTGTCCGCACCCCGAACCAAAGGCCGGGCGCGGCTTTCCGGGATTTTAGATAAGTGACGGGGAGGCGGCCAACAACTCACTCTTTGTGACCGCATGTAACAGGCCAACATCGCCTCACAACATGCTGATCCGAAATGGAAAAGGCCCGCCTTGACGGCGGGCCCCGGGGTGTTCGTGACGCCTTCCTCAGTTCGCCTGGCGGCGCAGGAAGGCGGGGATCTCGATGCGTTCCTGTTCGGGGCTGGCCTCGGGCTCGTCGTCGTAGGACTGCACGGCGGGCGGGGTCCGCGGGGCCGGAATGGCGCGGTCGGGCGGGGCCTCCGCCCCCGCCCTGCTGCCGGCCCTGCGGTTGATCAGCGACCCGATGCCCGACCCGATGCCGAAGCGCGGACGGGTGCCTTCGGCGGCCGGGGCCGGGGCGACGGGGCGGGCCGCGGCCATGCGGGCGCCAGGCGCCTTGCTGACGGCGGCCTGCAACCGCGCCAGCGCCTCGGGCGACGGCGTGCCTGCGGGGCGCGCGCGGGGCGCGACGAAGGTTTCGGCAGCGGCCGGTGCGGCGGCCGCCGGGCGCACCGCGGCGGGTGCCTGCGGGCGGTAGACCGGCGGCGGCAGATCGTCGGCCGCAACCTCGTCCTCCTCAGCCTCGGCAGCTGTCGTCGCGAACAGGTCGTCCGGCAGGTCATCGGGTTCCGGCGCGGCGGCCGCCGGCGCCGGCGCCGGCGTGACCGCCAGGGTCAGCGGGACCTCTGCGCGGGGCGCGGGGGGGGCGGGGCGCCTGCTGCGCAGGTTCGGCCCGGTTTGCCGCGGTGGCGTCGATGCCGGTGGCCACCACCGACACGCGGATCGACCCTTCCATCGCGGTGTCGAGCGTCGAGCCCACGATGATGTTGGCGTCGGGGTCCACCTTCTCGCGGATGATGTTCGCGGCCTCGTCGACCTCGAACAGCGTCAGGTCATAGCCGCCGGTGATGTTGATCAGGACGCCCTTGGCGCCGTTCAGGCTGATCTCGTCCAGCAGCGGGTTGGCGATGGCCTTTTCGGCCGCCTGCACCGCGCGATCCTCGCCCGCGGCCTCGCCCGTGCCCATCATGGCCTTGCCCATCTCGTCCATCACCGAGCGCACGTCGGCGAAGTCGAGGTTGATGAGGCCGGGCTTGACCATCAGGTCGGTCACGCCCTTGACACCCTGGTAGAGCACGTCGTCGGCCATGGCGAAGGCTTCGGTGAAGGTGGTGCGCTCGTTCGCCAGCCGGAACAGGTTCTGGTTGGGGATGATGATCAGGGTGTCGACGACCTTCTGGAGGCTCTCGATCCCCTCCTCGGCCTGGCGCATCCGCTTGGAGCCCTCGAACTGGAAGGGCTTGGTGACCACGCCCACGGTCAGCACGCCCAGTTCACGCGCGGCCTGGGCGATGATCGGCGCGGCGCCGGTGCCGGTGCCGCCGCCCATGCCGGCGGTGATGAAGCACATGTGCGCCCCGGCCAGGTGGTCGACGATCGCCTCGATCGATTCCTCGGCTGCGGCGGCGCCGATGGCGGGCTTGGCGCCGGCCCCCAGCCCCTCGGTCACCTTGGTGCCCATCTGGATCGCCGCATTCGCGCGGCTTTGCGCCAGCGCCTGGGCGTCGGTGTTCGCCACGACGAACTCGACCCCCTCGAGCTGCTTGTCGATCATGTTGTTGACGGCGTTGCCGCCGGCGCCGCCCACACCGAACACGGTAATGCGCGGCTTCAGCTCTTCGCGCTGCGAAGTCATCATCAGATTGAGTGCCATTGCCCTGTTCGCCCTGCCTAAACACGCCGCCGTTTCTTGCCGTCACGCGCACCCGTCCCGATGCGCGGCCTTCCATTGGGGCCGGAATCTACCTGTGCGCAGCCCGAAGGTCACGAGAAAAACGCGCCCGAGCCACAAAATATGGCGGTATTGTGGCGGTTTTCCGCGCCATTTCGGCCGGGTCGCAGGATGTAGCGGTCACCAGTTGTCCTTCAGCCATCTGAGCGCCCGGCGCAGCGACCGCGCCGGGTATCGCTCCGCGGGTATCTCGAAGTCCCACCATTCGTCCTGCGGGTGCGCCGCGAACAGGCAAAGCCCGACCGCGCTGGCGAAGGCCGGCCCGGTGGTCGCCTGCGGCAGGCCCTGCACGCGCAGCGGCCGTCCGAGTCGCACCCGCTGGCCCAGGATGCGCGCCGCCAGCCCATCCAGCCCCGGCACCTGGCTGGCGCCGCCCGTCAGCACGATCTGCTGGCTCGGCAGGCTTTCGAAGCCCCCCGCATCCAGCCTTGCGCGCACCTCTTCCAGGATCTCCTCGATCCGCGGGCGCATGATCCCGATCAGTTCTGCCCGGCTGACGGCGCGGCGGTCCTTGTCCCAGTCGCCCGAGTCGCCGCCGAGCCCGATCATCTCGCGGTCGTCCATGCCGGTGGCGACGATGCCCCCGTGCTTGGTCTTGATGCGTTCCGCCACCGCCAGCGGTACCTGCAACCCCTTGGCGATGTCGGAGGTGGCGTGGTCGCCCCCCATCCGCACGCTGTCGGCAAAGATCATGTGCTTGCGCATGAAGATCGACAGTCCGGTCGTGCCGCCGCCCATGTCGATGCAGGCCGCGCCCAGTTCCAGCTCGTCCTCGACCAGCGCCGACAGGCCCGAAACATAGGCCGACGAGGCAAGGCCCGCGATCTCCAGGTCGCAGCGCTTGATGCAGTGGATGAGGTTCGACACCACATCCGCCTCGACCGTCAGCAGGTGCATGTCGCAGGCCAGGCGATGCCCGATCTGGCCGCGCGGGTCGCCGAGCCCGGTGCGGTGGTCGAGCGCGAAGTTGACCGGCTGGGCGTGCAGCACGTCGCGGCCCGGGCCGATGTCAGGCATGTCGCAGGCCGCAAGCACCCGCGCCACATCCTGTTCGCTGACCACGCTGTCTTCCAGGTCCAGCTCGCCCGCCAGGCCATAGCTGCGCGGCCCCGCGCCCGAGAAGCAGGCGATGACGTGATCGACCCGTACATTGGCCATCTTCTGCGCCGCCTGCACGGAGGTGCGGATCGCGCGCTCGGTCTCGGCCATCACCGCGATCTCGCCGAAGCGGACCCCCCGCGCGCGCGTGGTGGCGGCGCCGATGACGCGGAATGCCGATTGCCCGGCCATCGGCCCCACCCCGTCTGCCCCGCGCGGCGGCGCCTCGCCGTCGAAGCGCAGGACCAGGCAGGCCACCTTGGAGGAGCCCACGTCGAGCACGGCGATCACGCCGCGCTGGATGGCGGCGCGGCGCATCTGCCGCATGGAACGCTGGATCTGGTAGAGATCGGTCACAGGTCGGCCTCCGGGGGAAGGATGCCGCGGGCGCGGCGCATTTCGACAAGGGCGTAGGGGGCGAGCCGCAGGACGGGACGTTCGGACAGGCGCAGGTCCACCGCCGCGATGTCGCGCGCAAGGATGTCCTGTGCGGCATCGAGCGCGAGCAGCCGCTCCAGCGCCGCCACCGGGTCGGCCCCGGGCAGGAGGATGCGCTGGTCGCGGTCGAGCACGATGTCCCAGCGGCGTTCGCCCATGCGCTGCACCCCGCGCAGCCGGTGCAGCAGCGGACCCGCCGCCGCTACCAGCGCCAGCGCCTCCGGCACCGCGGCGTCGGCCCCCTCGCCGGCGACCAGCGGCAGATCGGCGCGCTCGGTGCGCGTTTCCAGCGCGGCGATGCGGTGGCCGGTCTCGTCCAGCAGGATCAGCCCCTGCGGGCTCCGCCAGACGACCGCCGGCTCGCGCTCGGTCACCTGCACGGACAGCACACCCCCGGTGACGACCCGCAGCGCCGCGCTGCGCACGGCGTCGATGGACTGCACCCTTTCGCGCGCCGCCGGCAGATCGAGATCGAGCGAGGACACCGGCAGCGGCAGTGCCAGCGCCTGGCGCACGGTCTCGGCCAGTTCGGGCGACGCGCCCTCGACCGACAGAAGCATGACCATGAACTCGGGCCGGTGCTTCACCTCGTCGCGCAGCGCGGCCACCGTGTCCGAGATGGCCGCGCGGCGCCCCTCGTCCGAC
>DAOLBY010000128.1:0-10345 GCA_035324325.1 Paracoccaceae bacterium
GCGGCTCCAGGCCCCGGACATGGCGCGGAACATCTCGTCCCCGGCCTCGATCCGCCGGCGCTCGGTGACGCGGCAGGCGTCGGCCTCGATCACGGCCAGGTCGAGCGGCATCCCCACCGACAGGTTCGACCGCAACGTGGAGTCCATCGACAGGAGCACGGCCTTCTTCGCGTCCGTCAGGCTGGTCGTGGGCTTCACCACGCGGTCGAGGATGGGCTTTCCGTACTTGTGCTCGCCGATCTGGACGAAGGGAGTGTCCTCGGTCGCCTCGATGAAATTGCCTTCGGGATAGATCAGGAACAGCCGCATCGCGCCGCCGGCGCGCTGGCCCGCGACGATCAGGCTGGCACTGACGCCCTGGGCCATGGCCATCTTCTGGTCGACGGTGCGGCGCACATCGGCCAGCATGTCGCCGATCATCTGCGCGACCTTCAGCATCGTGGGGGCGCGCATGATCGAGGTTTCTTCCGTCGCCTCGGGGTCCTCGATCGCCTCGCGCAGGCGGGCGAGCGTGGTCTGCGTGACCGACAGGCTGCCCGCGGTCAGGATGACGATGACGCGGTCGCCCGGTTCCTCGAACACGAACATCTTGCGATAGGTGGCGATGTTGTCGAGGCCCGCGTTGGTGCGCGTGTCGGACAGAAGCACGATGCCCGCATCCAGCATGAGGCCCACGCAATAGGTCATGTTCCCGCCCCCAGATCCCGTCTCCCGCATCGCTACCGCCCGCGCCTGCCCGGGGAAAGCCTGCGCGTGACACGGCCCCTTCGGTGTGGCGCCGCCGCCCGTCTGCTACTGCTGGACCTGCGCCTGCCCCTGCCCCAGGGCAACCCGCACCGCCACCGCAAGCGTCTCGGCCCCCGCGCCGCCCCGCGTGATGCCTCGGATCGGGGCAGCGTCGCGCGCGTCGAGCCCCGAACCCGTCCGGATGTAGCGCGCATCCGGGCAGCATTCGTTGGCCGGGTCGAAGCCGACCCAGCCCAGGCCCTCCACCCAGACCTCCGCCCAGGCATGCGCGGCCTCGCCGGTGGCGTCATCGGCCAGCATGTAGCCCGCGACATAGCGTGCCGGCAGGGCCAGCACCCGCGCCGCCGCGATCATCACATGGGCATGGTCCTGGCAGACGCCCTCGCCCAGCGTCAGCGCCTCGGCCGCCGTGGTATGGGCGCGCGTGGCGCCGGGCGTCCAGACGATGGACTTGCCGACCGCGGCCGACAGCGCATGTGCGGTGTCGAGCGCCCCGCCCGCCCCCCGGACACCCGCCGCAAGGTCGCGGATGGCCGCATCGGGCCGGGTGGCGCCGGTGTCGGACAGCCAAGCCAGCGGATGCACCGACTCGCGATGCCCGCGCAGGACACCTGCCATGTCCGCCGTCTCGACCAGGCCGCGCACCGTCACCGCGATCTCCTCGACCGGGCCGGACACCGTCCAGCCCTGCACCCAGTCACCCGCACCGTCGCGGAACCCGCCGCCCTTCTGGCCGTCGCTGACAGCCACATCCCAGGCCAGCGTGCGCTGACCCTCGAACACCGATGGCGTCAGCCGGTGGCTCTGGACCACCCCGCGCACCGGGCGGTCGAAACGGTAGGTGGTGACATGCTCGACCGTGATCAGCATCAACGCACATCCCCGCTGAGATAGCAGTCGTGGACCGCTCCGCCGAGGCCCGCAACCTCGCGGATGAAGCGTGTCAGGAACTCGTGCAGCCCTTCCTCGAACACGTCCTCGACCCGGAGTTCGGCCAGCCCCGCGAGCATTGCGCGCCCCTCGTCCTGCGCCCCGGTGCGGCGGCGATAGCCGCGCGACAGGCGATCGAGATGGGCGTTCGCCCCCTCGATGCAGGTGATCAGGCTGCGCGGCATCTGCGGGTTCAGGATCAGGAAATGCGCGATCTTGGCGGCCGTCACCTCGCCGCCATAGGCCCAGTGGAAGGCCCGGTGCGCGGACATCGCGCGCAGCAGCGTCGTCCATTGGTAGTTGTCGATGCCCGAGCCCACGAAGTCGAGACTGGGCAGAAGGACGTAGTACTTCACGTCCAGCAGCCGCGCGGTATTGTCGGCGCGTTCGAGGTAGAAACCGAGGTTCAGGAAGTCATACCCGTCGTTGCGCAGATGCGTGGCCTCCATCGCCCCGCGCAGGAGCGAGGCCTGCCGCATCGTCCATTCGGTCAGCCGCGACAGCGCCATCTCGCTGCGCGGGCTGCGCTCCATCGTTCGGATGTCCTGGAAGGCGGTGTTCAGCACGTCCCACATCTGTGTCGTCAACGCGGTGCGCACGATGCGCCCGTTCTCGCGCGCCGCCGTCATGCAGGAGGCGACCGACGAGGGGTTGTCGCGGTCGAAGAACAGCCAGCTTTCCAGGTTGCGCTGCACCGGATCGCCGTATTTCTTCGCAAAGCCGTCCGCGGTGCCGCTGGCGCGCAGCAGGCTGTCCCATTCGCTGCGATAGCCGTGCGAGGACGGCAGAAGCGAGATGCGCGCCCCCACGTCCAGAAGCCGCGCGGCGGTCTCGGCCCGTTCGACGTAGCGGGCCAACCAGTAGAGGTTGTCGGCGGTCCGGCTCAGCATCGCGCGCTCACTCCGCCAGAACCCAGGTGTCCTTGACGCCCCCGCCCTGCGACGAGTTCACCACGAGTGACCCCTCGCGCAGCGCCACCCGTGTCAGGCCGCCGGGCACAAGCTCGATCCGTTCGCCCACCAGGCAGTAGGGCCGCAGATCCACATGCCGTGGCGCCACGCCCGATTCCACGAAGGTCGGCACCGCCGACAGCGCGAGCGTCGGCTGCGCGATGTAGTTCGCGGGGTCGTCCAGGATGCGGGCGCGGAAGGCCTCGACCTCGGCGGCGGTGCATTTGGGGCCGACCAGCATTCCGTAGCCGCCCGACCCGTGCACTTCCTTCACCACCAGTTCGGGCAGATGCTCAAGCACGTATTTCAGCTCGTCCGACCGCCCGCACTGCCAGGTCGGCACGTTCTTCAGGATCGGATCCTCGCCGAGGTAGAAGCGCACCATCTCGGGCACGAAGGTATAGACCGCCTTGTCGTCGGCGACGCCCGCGCCGGGGGCCGAACAGATGCTGACGCCGCCCGAGCGGTAGACATCCATCAGCCCCGGCACCCCCAGCATCGAATCGGGGCGGAAGCACAGCGGGTCGAGGAAGGCGTCGTCGATCCGGCGGTAGATCACGTCCACCCGCTTCGGCCCCTCGGTGGTGCGCGCCCAGACGCGGTCGCCCTCCACGAACAGATCCTGCCCCTCGACCAGTTCGACCCCCATCAGGTCGGCCAGGAAGCTGTGCTCGTAATAGGCGCTGTTGAAATGGCCGGGCGTCAGGATGACGACCTTGGGCTCGCCCTCGCAGCGGGCGGGGGCCACGCTGGCCAGCGTCCGGCGCAGAAGCTCGGGGTAGGTATCCACCGGTTGGATGCGGTTCTCGCGGAACAGGTCGGGGAACATCCGCATCATGATCTCGCGGTTTTCCAGCATGTAGGACACGCCGGACGGGGTGCGGCAGTTGTCCTCGAGCACGAAGAAGTCGTCGGGGCCGGTGCGCACCAGGTCGATGCCCACGATGTGGGAATAGACCCCCTTGGGCGGCAGGAAGCCCGCCACCGCCTTCTCGTAGGCCTCGTTGCGATAGACGAGCGCCGCCGGAATGCGGCCCGCGCGCACGATCTCGCCCCGCCCGTAGATGTCCACGAGAAAGGCGTTCAGCGCCCGCGCCCGCTGCTTGATGCCGCGTTCCAGCCGCGCCCATTCGGCACCCGAAAAGACGCGGGGGAACATGTCGAAGGGGATCAGCCGATCGGGGTCGCCGCCTTCGCCATAGACCGCGAAGGTGATGCCGATGCGGCGGAAAAGCTGTTCCGCCTCGGCCTGCTTCATCTGCCGCAGTTCGGCCGGCATCTCGCGCATCCAGGCGTCGAGCCGGGCATAGGGAACCCGCACCTCACCGCCGTCGAACATCTCGTTGAAGGTGGCCGTCACGCTGCCCCGCCCCCGCTGCCTTGTCCGACCATGCTAACCGCCCGCATCCGGCGGCGGAAAGGGGGTGCTGCCGATTTCGCGCGCGCCGCCGGCTCTTCTGCACGGAAAACGGGCAACTTCAGGCATAGACCCGCACCTGCCCGACGAAGAAGGTGCCCTGCGCCTCGGCCACCGACAGCGCGCGCTGCAGCGCCGGCTGGCCCAGAGGCACCAGCGGGTCGCGCACGATGATGTCCTCGATCCCGCGCTGCGCGCCGGCGTGGTCGGTCAGGTAGGTCATGCCGGTCAGCAGCGTCGCATGGCCGAGCGCGCCGTTGATCAGCGGAAAGCCGTTGGCCAGATCCCAGGCGACCGCCTGCACCACGCGCGGGTTCCACAGCCCGAGCGACAGGTCCAGAAGCGGCTGCGCACGGGCGCGGAACCAGCGCCCGTCGTCGGCCTGCCAGGCGCGGCTGACCGTGGCCACGATCTGCGACCCGGTGGCCGAGGCGCAGAGGTCGGCCCGCCCGAACAGCGCCGCCACGATGCGCCGCTGATCGGCGATGATGTAGCCGGCGGTGGCAAAGACCGACTGGATGCAGGCCGCCCAGCACCAGTGCGGGCAGAGCTGCCCCGCCCCCAGCACCTCGATCCCCTCGAGCCCGACGCGGCAGCGCTGCAGGCCGAAGGGCGGCGGCCCGGTGAAGGCCGAACAGGACAGCCCCGCCGCCGCCGGTCCCGCCAGCACGGCCGCACCCGTCGCCGCCATGAATGTCCGCCGCGAAATGCCCCGGTCGCTCATGCCCGCAGCCTGCCCCGGAACCCCGCAACCGGCAAGCCTGCGCACGGGGTCGTGTTGCAGGGGGGCGCTTGCCCCGCGTCCTTCCACTCGGCCCGGGTCGCGCTAGGATGCATCGCATGGCGCGCGAGCCCCTCCTGACCTTCACCGACCGCGGCATCTTCTGCCCCGCGGGCGGCTTCCACATCGATCCCTGGCGCCCGGTGGACCGCGCCGTGATCACCCATGGCCATTCCGACCATGCCCGGCCCGGCCACGGCGCCTATCTGGCCACCCAGGCCGCGTTGCCGGTGATGCGCCACCGGCTGGGCGAGATCGCGGCCGAAGGGCTGGGCTGGGGCGAGGAGCGGCGGATCGGGGACGTGGCGGTCAGCCTGCACCCGGCGGGCCATGTGCCGGGATCGGCGCAGGTCCGGGTCGAGCGCGGGGGCGAGGTCTGGGTCGTCTCGGGCGACTACAAGGTGGAACCCGACGGTCTGTCCGAGCCGTTCGAACCCGTCCGCGCCCATGCCTTCGTCAGCGAATGCACCTTTGGCCTGCCGATCTTCCGCTGGCGCCCGCAGGCGGAGGTCATGGCCGAAATCGCCGCATGGTGGCGCGCCAATGCGGCCGCGGGCCGCGTCAGCCTGATCGGCGCCTATGGCCTGGGCAAGGCGCAGCGCATCCTGGCCGCCCTGCCCGGCCTCGGGCCCGTCTTCACCCATGGCGCGGTCGAGGCGCCGACAGCAATCCTGCGGGCGCAGGGCTATCGCCTGCCCGCAACCGCGCTCGCCCGGGCGGGTGGGGTGCCGGCGGGGGCGCTCGTCATCGCCCCGCCCTCGGCGCTGGCCGGCCCCTGGGCCGCGCGCCTGCCCGCGCCCGGGGCGGAAGGCGTGGCACAGGGCTTTGCCAGCGGCTGGATGGCGCTGCGCGGCATCCGCCGGCGGCGCGGGGTCACGCGGGGCTTCGTGCTGTCGGATCATGCCGACTGGCCGGGTCTCAACGCCGCAATCGCGGCGACCGGCGCCCCCCGGGTCTTCGTGACCCATGGCTATACCGCCCCCTTCTCCCGCTGGCTGACGGACCAGGGCCTGGATGCCGCCGTGGTCCCCACCGCCTTTTCGGCCGAGGGTGGCGATCCCGAGGGCGCGGAATGAAGGACTTCGCCGCCCTCTTCGCCGCGCTCGATGCCACCACCCGCACCTCCGACAAGGTGGCCGCGCTGGCCGACTATTTCCGCGCCGCGCCACCGGCCGACCGCGTCTGGTGCGCGGGCCTCCTGTCCGGTCGGCGGCCGAAACGGGCGGCGGGGGCGGCGGAACTGCGCGCCTGGGCGGCCGAGGCGGCGGGTCTGCCCGACTGGCTGATGGAGGAAAGTCACAGCGTCGCGGGCGACCTGGCCGAGACGATCGCACTGGTCCTGCCGCCGCCCTCGGCGCGGCAGGACCGGCCGCTGGCCGACTGGATGGCGATGCTCTCCGCCCTGCCCGGCAGGCCGCCGGCAGAGCGGCGCGCCGCCGTCCTGGCCGCCTGGGACGCGCTGGACGGGGCAGAGCGCCTCCTGTTCAACAAGCTTGTCACCGGCGGCTTCCGCATGGGCGTCAGCCGCGGCCTGATGACCCGCGCGCTGGCGCAGGCGGCGGGCCGGGCCGAGACCGAGATCGCGCATCGCCTGATGGGCGACTGGGACCCCGCCGCCGCCACCTGGGACGACCTGACCGCGGGCGAGCCCGGCGGCGCCGGGGCGGGCAGCCGGCCCTATCCCTTCGCGCTGGCCTCGGCGCTGGAGGGCGGGGCAGAGGCGCTGGGCGACCCCGCCGGCTGGCGCGCGGAGTGGAAATGGGACGGCATCCGCGCGCAGATCGTCGTCCGTCCCGGCGCCTTTGCGATCTGGTCGCGGGGCGAGGAACTGATGACCGACCGCTTTCCGGAACTGGCGGTGCTGGCCCGCGCGCTGCCCCCCGGCACCGTGATCGACGGCGAGGTGCTGGCCTGGGATGCGGCCGCCGGCACCCCGATGCCCTTTGCCGTGCTCCAACGCCGGATCGGGCGCAAGACGGTGCCCCGGCGCGTGCTGGCCGAGGCGCCTGTGCGGGTGCTGGCCTATGACCTGCTGGAGGACAAGGGCCGCGACCTGCGCGGGCAGCCGTTCGACGCGCGCCGCGCAGGGCTGGTGGCGCTGCTGTCGGCCCTGCCCGCGGGTGTGCCGGTGGCGCCCTCGCCGCTGCTGGACTTCGACGGCTGGGAAGCGCTTGCCGCCCGCCGGGCCCAGGCACGCGGTCGCGGCGCCGAGGGGCTTGTGCTGAAGGATGCCGCCGCGCCCTATCCGGCGGGGCGTCGGCGGGGACCGTGGTGGAAGTGGAAGATCGACCCCCATACCGTTGACGCCGTGATGCTCTACGCGCAGGCCGGGCATGGCCGGCGCGCCAACCTCTACACCGATTACACCTTCGGGGTGGCCGATGGCGAAGGCGGTTTCGTTCCCTTCGCCAAGGCCTATTCCGGCCTGACGGATGCCGAGTTCGGCGAAATCACCCGTTGGGTGCGCGCCAACACGCTGGAACGGTTCGGCCCGGTGCGGCGGGTGCCGCCGGTGCTGGTGTTCGAACTGGCCTTCGAGGGCATCCAGGAAAGCCCGCGCCACAAGGCAGGCGTCGCGCTGCGCTTTCCCCGGATGCTGCGCTGGCGGCGCGACAAGCCGGCAGCCGAGATCGACACGCTCGAGGGATTGCGGCGCCTGCTGGATGTGCCGGTGGGCGCTGCCCCCCGGACCCCCCGGGGTATTTGAGCCAAGATGAAAGGGGCACGGGTTGCGGCCCCGGCCGTGCCGCCCCTAGATGGGGGGAAAGAGAGGTGACCCATGACGCATGCACGCCCCCTGTTCGATGCCGCCGCAAGTGCCGGGGGGGGCGCCTTTGGCGACCTGCCCGACTGGGACCTGAGCGACCTCTACACCGCACCCGAGGCGCCCGAGTTCGCGGCCGACATGGATCGGCTTGCCGCAGATTGCGCTGCCTTCGCAGCGACCTATGAGGGAAAGCTCGCGCTCCTTGACGCGTCCGGCCTGCTGGCCTGCGTGCGGGCCTACGAGGCAATCGACATCCTGGCCGGGCGGCTGATGTCCTTTGCCGGCCTGCGCTACTACCAGAACACGATGGACAGCGGGCGGGCCAAGTTCATGGCCGATGCGCAGGACCGCGTGACCGAGGCGACGACCGCGCTCGTGTTCTTCAGCCTGGAGTTCAACCGGCTGGAGGACGACCATCTGGCGCGCCTGCTGGCCGACAGCGCCGACCTCGCCCGGTACAGGCCCGTCTTCGACCGGATGCGCGCGATGCGGCCGCACCAGCTGTCGGACGAGCTGGAGCGCTTCCTGCACGACCAGTCGACCGTTGGCGCGGCCGCCTGGAACCGGCTGTTCGACGAGACCATGGCGGGGATGGAATTCGCGGTGGCCGGCGAGGCGGAGGCGCTGAACCTCGAATCCACCCTCAACCTGCTGACCGACACCGAACGCGCCCGGCGCGAGGCGGCGGCGCGGGCGCTGGCCGAGGGCTTCGGGCGCAAGGTCAAGCTGTTCGCCCGCGTGCACAACACGCTGGCCAAGGAAAAGGAGATCCACGACCGCTGGCGCAAGATGCCCACGCCCCAGCACGGGCGCCACCTGTCGAACCATGTGGAGCCCGAGGTGGTGCAGGCGCTGCGCGATGCCGTGGTGGCGGCCTATCCGCGGCTGTCGCACCGCTACTACCGGCTGAAGGCGCGATGGATGGGGCTCGACCGGCTTCAGGTCTGGGACCGCAACGCGCCCCTGCCGATGGAGGCGCCAAAGCTGGTGGACTGGGCCACCGCGCGCGCGACAGTGACCGAGGCCTATGCCGCCTTCTCGCCCCGCCTGGCCGACCTGGCCGAACCCTTCTTCACGAAGGGCTGGATCGATGCGGGCGTGAAGCCCGGCAAGGCGCCCGGGGCCTTTGCGCACCCGACCGTCACCACGGTCCACCCCTATGTGATGCTGAACTACCTCGGCAAGCCGCGGGACGTGATGACGCTGGCGCATGAACTGGGCCATGGCGTCCACCAGCGGCTGGCGGCGGCGCAGGGGGAACTGCTGTCGTCCACCCCCCTTACGCTGGCCGAAACCGCCTCCGTCTTCGGCGAGATGCTGACCTTCCGGCGCCTCCTGTCGCAGGCCGCGACGCCCGCGGAACGCAAGGTCCTGCTGGCCGGAAAGGTCGAGGACATGATCAACACGGTCGTGCGACAGATTGCCTTCTACGACTTCGAGTGCAAGCTGCATGCCGCGCGCAAGGCGGGCGAACTGACGCCCGAGGACATCAACGCGCTGTGGATGTCGGTGCAGGCGGAATCGCTCGGCGATGCCTTCGACTTCATGGACGGATACGAGACCTTCTGGGCCTATATCCCGCATTTCGTCCATTCGCCCTTCTATGTCTACGCCTATGCCTTCGGCGACGGCCTGGTGAACGCGCTCTATGCCGCCTACGAGGGCGGTCTGCCGGGATTCGAGGAGAAGTACTTCGCGTTGCTGGAGGCCGGCGGGTCGATGCACCACAGGGACCTGCTGGCACCCTTCGGCCTCGACCTCGCCGACCCCGCCTTCTGGGACAAGGGGCTGGGAATGATCGCGGGGTTCATCGACGAACTGGAGGCGATGGAGGGGTGACGCGCATGCACCGCCTCGTCCGCATGCTCGCCGGTGCCGCAGCGCTTGCCACGGCCGCAACCCAGGCCGCGGCGCTGGACGGCCTGCCGCTGCCCGACGGATGGGAGGTGTTCCTGCGCGGCTCGTTCGCCCAGACGCCGGATGGTATTGGGGTGTTCTCGGTGATGCTTGCGGCGCCGGCGCCCCTCTACGCCGACCTGCCCGACGCCGACCTGCGCGCAGCGCTGGCCGGGGTCCTTGCCGCGCCGTGCCGCAGCCCGGTGATGGCAGAGGAGATCGCAGGCACCCGCGCGTTCTTCCAGAAGGCGCTCGGGACGTCCGGCGAGGTGTTCGGCGCCGCCCGGATGCAGGTGCGATGGGAGACGACAACGGCAGAGGGCAGCCCGCGGGTCGAGATCTTCGAGACGCTGCACGACATTGCGGCAGACGGATCCTGCGGCGAACGCCGCACCGCCCGCGGCGGCGTCCTGATCGACCAGCCCGACCTGCGCGTCGTGCGGGACTGACACGCGGGACATGGACGCAGGCGTTGACAGCGGCCGGGCCACGGGCAGAGGCTGGACACGGCAGCACAGCAATGCTCGCCGGATCGGAACGTTACACCATAACAGGGAGCGCCGTCATGTGCCACGTCTGCATCATGGACCGAGTGAAGGACTCGATGCTCAGCCGCCGCAGCTTCTTCCGCTGGGGCGCGGGGGCGGCCACCGCGGCGGCGGCCGTCAGCCTGCCCGCGGCGCCCGTGCTGGCGCAGGGCGCACGGCAGGTGCATGACCTGACGCACACGCTGACCGAGGATTTCCCGACCTTCTTCGGCGAACAATGGGCGTTCCGCACGCAGGTGTTCGACATCGCCACGCAGGGCCTCTACGGCAACGAATGGCGGCTGAACGAACACGTCGGCACCCATATCG
>DAOLBY010000129.1:0-5168 GCA_035324325.1 Paracoccaceae bacterium
CATCGGGGTTCTTCTTCTGCGGCATTATGCTGGACCCGGTTGTCCAGCGGTCCGACAGCCGCACGAAGCGGAACTGGGCCGAGGACCAGATCACCAGCTCTTCGGCGAACCGGCTCAGGTGCATGGCGCAGATCGCCGCGGCGGCCAGGAACTCCAGCGCGAAATCGCGGTCCGACACGCTGTCGAGGCTGTTGGCCGTGGGCCGGTCGAACCCCAGCGCCGCCGCCGTCATCTGCCGGTCGATCGGAAAGGACGTGCCGGCCAGGGCCGCCGCCCCCAGCGGGCATTCGTTCATCCGCGCGCGGGCATCGCGGAAGCGGCCCGCATCGCGGCCCAGCATTTCCACATAGGCCAGCATGTGGTGGCCCCAGGTCACCGGCTGCGCGGTCTGCAGGTGCGTGAAGCCCGGCATCGGCCAGTCGGCCCCGGCGGCCGCCTGCGCCAGGAACGCCCGTTGCAGCGCCTCGATCCCGGCCACCGCCGCATCGCACTGCTCGCGTACCCACAGCCGGAAATCGACCGCTACCTGGTCGTTGCGCGACCGTGCGGTGTGCAGCCGCTTGCCGGCCTCGCCCGCGATCTCGGTCAGCCGGCTTTCGATGTTCAGGTGGATATCCTCAAGTTCCACCCGGAAGTCGAATCGCCCTGCCTCGATCTCTGACAAGACGGTGAGCAGCCCTTCCCCGATGGCCGTCGCATCGCTATCGCTGATGATGCCGCAGGCGGCCAGCATCGCCGCATGCGCCCGGCTGCCCGCGATGTCCTGCGGGGCGAGCCGCCGGTCGAACCCGATCGAGGCGTTGATCGCCTGCATGATCGCATCCGGCCCGGCGGCAAAGCGCCCGCCCCACATCGTGTTGGCGTCCGGGGTTTTGGGTGCATCGGTCATGGGCGTCTGGCCGGGGGTGGAATGCGGGTTCTTCTGGCGGTTCTCTACACGCTCGCCCTGATCGGGGCCACCCCGGCGGCTGCCGACCGCGCTGCTGCCGAGGCCGCGCGGGCGGGCGACATGCGCAAGCTTGTCATCCACCCCGCGCCGCAGCCCTTTCCCGCAGTCGACCTCGTGACGCTCGACGACAGCCCGCGCAGCCTGGACGAATGGCGCGGGCAATGGGTGGTGGTGAACTTCTGGGCCACCTGGTGTGCCCCCTGCCGGCACGAGATGCCCTCGCTCGACGCGCTGGCGGCCACCGGCCAGCCGGTCGTCACCATCGCCACGGGGCGCAACCCCGTGCCCTCTATCGAGCGGTTCTGGGCCGAGACCGGGATCACCCACCTGCCCGCCCTGCGCGACCCGCGGTCCGACCTTGCCCGCCAGATCGGCATTCTGGGGCTGCCGGTGACGGTGATCCTGAACCCCGAGGGGCAGGAGGTCGCGCGCCTGACGGGCGATGCCGACTGGTCGGCGCCCGAGGCGCGCGCTGTACTGGCGGCGCTCGCGCAGTGACGGCCGCTTGACCGCGCGGGCAGGCACCCCTATACGCCCCCGGTCCGGGGCCGGAATCGGTCTGCCGGACCCCTTCGCGTTGCCCCGCTGACTTCGGCGGACCCGGCCCGCGCAAGGGCAGGCACCAAGGAACGCGGCCCCGACCTCCGGCGGGCGCGGCACCCCGCAAGGGGCGCCCCGACCCGGTCGAAGACCGAAGCTCTCGGGCGGCACAGACCTTCGCGGGACAACCGCGGGCACAGAGGAAAGGACCGCGCATGAACCTGATTGCGCAGATCGAGGCGGAGCAGATCGCCGCCTTGGCAAAGACCATCCCGGATTTCCGCGCCGGCGACACGCTGCGCGTGGGCTACAAGGTGAAGGAAGGCAACCGCAGCCGCGTGCAGGCCTACGAGGGCGTGTGCATCGGCCGCAACGGCGGCGACGGTATCGGCGCCAGCTTCACCGTCCGCAAGATCAGCTTTGGCGAGGGCGTCGAGCGCTGCTTCCCGCTCTACTCGACCAACATCGAGTCGATCGAGGTCGTGCGCCGCGGCCGCGTGCGTCGGGCCAAGCTGTATTACCTGCGGTCGCGCCGCGGCAAGTCGGCCCGCATCGCCGAACTCACCAACTACAAGGAAAAGGCGGAGTAAGGCCGATGAAACAGGGCATCCACCCCGACTATCACTTCATCGACGTGAAGATGACCGACGGCACCATCTTCCGCACCCGCTCCACCTGGGGCAAGGCGGGCGAGACCATGGCGCTCGACATCGACCCGCTGGCGCATCCGGCCTGGACCGGCGGCAATGCCAAGCTGATGGATACCGGCGGCCGCGTGTCGAAGTTCAAGAACAAGTACGCGGGCCTGGGGTTCTGACGCCCCTGCCACCGGACGGACCCGAACGCCGCCCCCCCGGGGGCGGCGTTCTGCATTCCGGGCACCCGCCCCACAGCCGGCAGGAAATCGCCCGCGCCCCCTTCCCCTGGCTGCGGTGTCTTGCCAAAAGGCGGGCAACGCACGGGGGGCCGCATGGCGCATATCATCGTCGTCGGGCACGAGAAGGGCGGGTCGGGCAAGTCCACCACCTGCATGCACATCGCGACCGCACTGGCCCGAATGGGCCGCAGGGTCGGCGCGCTCGACCTCGACCTGCGCCAGCAATCCTTTGCCCGCTACGTCGAGAACCGGCGTGCGCAGGCCGCGCGGATGGGCAAGGTGCTGGCCTGCCCGCAGGTGATGCCGCTGCCCGAGGTGGACGCGGCTGCCCTGCCCGACGGCGAGAACGCTCAGGACGCGCGGTTGGCCACCGCCATTGCCGAGCTTGATGCGGGCTCGGACTTCATCGTGATCGATTGCCCGGGCAGCCATACACGGCTCAGCCAGGTCGCGCATTCGCTGGCCGACACGCTGGTGACGCCGCTCAACGACAGCTTCGTGGACTTCGACCTGCTCGCCCGCCTCGACCCCGAGACGGGGCGCGTGAAGGGCCCTTCGATCTATGCCGAGATGGTCTGGCAGGCGCGGCAGCTGCGCGCGGCGGCAGGGCTGAGGCCGATCGACTGGGTGGTTGTGCGCAACCGTCTGGGGGCCCAGCAGATGCACAACAAGCGCAAGGTCGGCGAGGCGCTGACCGACCTTGCCCGCCGCATCGGCTTCCGCGTGGCGCCGGGTCTGTCCGAGCGGGTGATCTACCGCGAACTGTTCCCCAGGGGCCTGACCCTGCTGGACCTGAAGGATGCCGGCATCGAAAGCTTCAGCCTGAGCCATGTCGCCGCCCGGCAGGAACTGCGCGACCTGATCGCGGAACTGCGCCTGCCCGGCGTCACCGCAGATTTCTGACGGGGGCGCGGACATGGCCAATCCGATGTGGGATGCCCTGTTCGCGCCGCTGGCCGGGCGGCCGGGTCCCTTGCTGATGATGGCCGACGGGTCGGCGCTGGACGGGCCGCGGTTCCTTTCGCTGGTAGCACGGGCCGCGGCAGGGCTGGAGGCCGCAGGGGTGCACGCCGGCGACCGGGTGGCCGTGCAGGTCGCCAAGACGCCGCAGGCGCTGGCGGTCTATGCCGCGGCGGTTGCTGCGGGGGCCGTGTTCCTGCCGCTCAACACTGCCTACACGGCGCCCGAGGTGGCCTATTTCCTGAACGATGCCACACCGCGCCTGTTCGTCTGCGACCCCGCGCGGGCGGAGGAACTGGCCCCGGTGGCCCGGGCGGCGGGCGCGCGCCTTGCGACGCTCGACACCGCGGGGCAGGGCGATGTGCTGCTCCCGGCTTCCGGTCCGGTCAGGGTGGCGGACCGCGGCGGGGACGACCTTGCGGCCATCCTCTACCCCTCGGGCACCACCGGGCGCGCCAAGGGGGCGATGCTGACGCAGACGAACATGCTGTCGAACGCACGGGCCTTGGCGGACCTGTGGCGCTTTTCCCCCGACGACGTGCTGATCCACGCGCTGCCGATCTTCCACACGCACGGGCTGTTCGTGGCCACGCATGTCAGCCTTCTGTCGCGCGCCGCGATGATCTTCCTGCCCAGCTTTGACGCGGGCCAGGTGATCCGGCTGATGCCCCTGGCGACCGCGATGATGGGGGTGCCCACGTTCTACACCCGACTTCTGGACCGCGCCGACTTCACGCGCGAGGTTGCCGCAGGAATGCGCCTCTTCGTCTCCGGTTCCGCGCCCCTGCTGGCCGAGACGCATGCGGCCTTCGAGGCGCGCACCGGCCACCGCATCCTCGAACGCTACGGGATGACGGAAACCGGCATGAACACCTCGAACCCCTGCGAAGGCGAGCGGCGCGCCGGCACCGTGGGCCTGCCCCTGCCGGGCGTGGAGGTGCGGATCCTGGCCAACGGCTCAGAGGTCGCCCCGGGCGAGGTCGGCACGATCGAGGTGCGTGGCCCGAACGTGTTCAAGGGCTACTGGCAGATGCCCGACAAGACGGCCGAGGATCTGCGCCCCGACGGCTGGTTCGTGACCGGCGATCTGGCCACCCGCGACGCCGACGGCTACATCCGCATCGTCGGCCGCGCGAAGGACCTGATCATCTCGGGCGGCTTCAACGTCTATCCGGTCGAGGTGGAAGAGGCGCTGGACGCCCTGCCCGAGGTGCGCGAAAGCGCCGTGATCGGTCTGCCGCATCCCGATTTCGGCGAGGCGGTCTTTGCCGTTCTGGTCCCCGAACCCGGCGCCAGGCTCGACCCCGCGGCGGTGCTGGCGGGCCTGTCGGGACGGCTCGCGCGGTTCAAGCAGCCCAAGGCGGCAGCGGTTGTGGCAGAGCTGCCGCGCAACGCCATGGGCAAGGTGCAGAAGGCCGCGTTGCGTGCCGAACATGCCGACCGGTTCGCCGCTGGCGGATAGAGCCGGGCGCGCGCTGCCGGCTGGGGGCAAGACAACGCGCGCCCGGGACCGGGGGCGGGGCTGCTCGGCCCCCGCACCCCGAGACGGGGATCAGACCAGAAGGCCGTTCAGCAGGCGCACCGTCCCGTCGCGCGATTGCAGCGCCGACAGGTTCCCGGTGTCGCGGGCATAGGCCTCGACCGCGGCGCGGGTGCCGGGGCCCCAGGCGCCGTCGATGGCGCCACGGTAATAGCCATAGGCCCGCAAGCGCTGCTGGATCGCGCGCTTCGATGCGGGCGAGTATTCCGCGAAGGCGGCGGCGGCCGGGGTGTAGGTCGGCGCCGGGGCGACGTGTCGCGGCGGGTAGGGCTGCGGCGCGGGCTGCACGAAGTAGTGCGGTG
>DAOLBY010000129.1:5178-10298 GCA_035324325.1 Paracoccaceae bacterium
ACGCCGCTGCTGTTGTGGACCGTGCTGGCCGCCCGGGGCGGCCTGGGCGCGGCTCTTGCGGTTGTGCTCGATGATCGCGCCGACCGCGACGGCAGCCAGAACCCCCTTGAGGAAGTTCTGTTCGTTCTTGCCCCAGGCATGGGCCGGGGCGGCGGTGGCGGCGGCCAGCGCAAGGGCGGTGGCGGCGGCGGTCATGGTGCGGGTGGCGGTGGCGAACATGGCTGTGTTCCTTCGGTTGGCAGCAGATTGTGACGGCCGCAGCGGCCTTCATGCCGAACGATGTGGCAGCCGGTGCCGCGCTAGGCAAAAACGCGGACGCGTTATCGGATAGCGCGGGCGTTTCCGGGGGCTTACCCGCCCGCCGATCCGTGCTAAGCCCGGAACAGGCGGGGCGCGCGGGGAGACGGGGCGGTGGCATTCAGGGCACTGGTGGTGACGAAGGACGATACCGGCGCGACCCATGCGGCGGTGCGCGAGGTCGACGAATCGGATCTGCCCTCGGGCGACGTGCTGGTGGCGGTCGAATACTCCACCGTGAACTACAAGGACGGGCTGTGTCTGGGTTCCGGCGGCGGTCTCGTGCGGGCCTGGCCGCATGTTCCGGGCATCGACTTCGCCGGCACGGTCGAGACCAGCGACGACCCGCGCTGGCGCCCCGGCGACAGGGTGGTGCTGACCGGCTGGCGGGTCGGCGAGGTGCAGTGGGGCGGCCACGCGCAGAAGGCGCGGGTGCGCGGCGACTGGCTGGTGCCGCTGCCCGACGGGCTGACCACTCGGCAGGCCATGGCGATCGGCACCGCGGGCTTCACGGCCATGCTGGCCGTCATGGCGCTCGAAGGTCACGGGCTGGCGCCCGGGAGGGGGCCGGTGCTGGTCACCGGTGCGGCGGGCGGCGTCGGGTCGGTCGCGGTCGCGCTGCTGGCGGCCCTGGGGCACGAGGTGGCGGCCGTCACCGGCCGGCCAGAGACCGAGGCCTACCTGCGCGACCTCGGCGCCACCCGCATCGTGCCCCGCGCCGACCTGGCCGAGACGGTCAAGCGCCCGCTCGAGACCGAGACCTGGGCGGGCTGCGTCGATGCCGTGGGCGGCGCGATGCTGGCCCGCGTGCTGGGGCAGTTGAAATACGGCGCTTCGGCCGCCGCCGTGGGCCTGGCGGGCGGAGCGGGCCTGCCTGCATCGGTCGTGCCGTTCCTTCTGCGCGGCGTGAACCTGCTGGGCATCGACAGCGTGATGCAGCCGACCCCGCGTCGCGTCGAGGCCTGGGCGCGGCTGGCGCGCGACATGCCGCTCGACCGGCTGGAGGCGATGGTGGAGCCCGCGACCCTGGCCGACCTGCCGCGCCTCGGCGCGGCGATCCTGGAGGGTCGGGTACGCGGCCGGGTTGTGGTGGACGTGAATGCCTGACGCGCCCGCGGCGAGGCAGGGCAAGGGTGCAGGCCTGCACGACTGGTGGCGCGGATCGGTGACCTATCAGGTCTATCCGAGGTCCTTCCAGGACAGCACGGGCAACGGCCTGGGCGACCTGCGCGGCATCATCGGTCGGTTGCGCCACATTGCCGACCTGGGTGTGGACGCCATCTGGCTGTCGCCCGTCTTTACCTCGCCCATGGCCGACATGGGCTATGACGTGGCCGATCACACCGGTATCGACCCGCTGTTCGGCACATTGTCCGATTTCGATGACCTGCTGGCAGGCGCGCACAGGCTTGGCCTCAAGGTCATCATCGACCAGGTCATCAGCCATACTTCCGACCGGCACGCGCTGTTCGCCGAAAGCCGCGCCAGCCGTGACAACCCCCGTGCCGACTGGTTCGTCTGGGCCGACGCCCGCCCCGACGGCGGCCCGCCCAACAACTGGCTGTCGGTCTTTGGCGGCCCGGCCTGGGAATGGGACACGCGGCGGCGGCAGTATTACCTGCACAACTTCCTGCCCTGCCAACCCGACCTGAACTTCCACACCCCGGGGGTGCAGGACTGGGCGCTCGACGTGTTGCGCTTCTGGCTGGAGCGGGGGGTGGACGGGTTCCGCCTCGATACCGTCAACTACTACTTCCACGACACCGCCCTGCGCGACAACGGCCCCCTGCCCACGCGCGACGGCCGCCCCGCCGTGAACCCCTACGAGATGCAGGACCATGCGCATTCCAAGTCGCAGCCGGAAAACCTGGGCTGGCTGGGGCGGACGCGCGCCCTGACCGATCGCTACGGCGCCCGCATGATGGTGGGCGAGGTGGGGGATGCGCCGCACCGCTCGCTGCAACTGATGGCCGACTACACCAGCGGCCGGCGGCTCCACATGACCTATTCCTTCGACATGCTGGGGCCCGAGTTCACTGCCGCGCATTTCCGCAGCCGGATCGAAGGGTTCTTCCACGCCGCCCCCGATGGCTGGCCCTGCTGGGCGTTCTCGAACCACGACGTGGTCCGCCACGCCAGCCGCTGGCAGGACCACGGCCCCCCCGAGGCCATCGCGCGGCTGGCGGCGGCGATGCTCTTGTCCTTCCCCGGGTCGGTCTGTCTGTACCAGGGCGAGGAACTGGGCCAGGTCGAGACGGACCTCGCCCTTCACGAACTGACCGACCCGCCGGGCATCCGCTTCTGGCCCGACTACAAGGGGCGCGACGGTTGCCGCACGCCGATGGTCTGGGATGCCGGGCCGCAGGGCGGCTTCACCAGCGGCACGCCCTGGCTGCCGGTCAAGGCCCCGCAGCTGGCGCGCAATGCGGCGGCGCAGCGGGGGGTGCCGGGGTCGGTGCTGGAACACTACCGCGCGATGCTCGCCTTCCGCCGTGCGACACCGGCACTGGTGACGGGCGGCACGCGGTTCCTGGACCTGCCCGAGCCGTTGCTGGCCTTCACGCGCGGTCAGGGGGCGGGGGCGTTGGCTTGCCTGTTCAATCTCGGTTCCACGGCACTGGAACTGGCGGTGCAGGGCACCGGCGCCCCGGTCGGCCCTGCTTGCGGCACGCTGGCCGACGGGCTTCTGGCCCTGCCGCCCCTCGGCTGGGCAATGCTGCCGGTCACCGGCGCGGTGTCGGTCGCATCCGGCACCTGACGCATGTTGCAGCACCGCCCGGACCTTCTGTCGGCCCGCGAAGACGATCGGAGGGATCGAAGCCGTGCTCGTCGAACTCTGGTACTGGCTGTCCCGTGCCGTCCTCGGCGGGCGGACGCAGCGTGTCGCGATGGCCGAGGCCCTGTCCGCCCTCGTCAGTGCGTTTTGCCAAACATGCCCGCTGCGGAAGGGCCCCTCGGCCGCGGGCGTGAGAGCTTCCACATGGCGGATACAATCGACCCGAAGCGCCGTGACCAGGTCTGCATCCTCGCGCCCCACACCGAGGACCTGCCACACCACGGCCGGTGGCCGACGGTCCCGCGGTGTCAGCCGTCGTCCGTCTGCACGCAGGGTGTACGGGGGGTGCACAGGGGGTGCATCGCAACCTACCGTTCTTCCACGAGGATCTCGCGCTTGCCGACGTGGTTGGCGCGGGTGACGATGCCCTGGTCCTCCATCTGCTCGACCAGTCGCGCGGCCTTCTGGTAGCCGATCCCGAGCTTGCGCTGGATGTAGGAGGTGGAGCACTTGCGGTCACGCGCGACGATGGCCACCGCCTGATCGTAAAGGCTTTCGTCCGAGTTGTCGCCGGCACCCAGGCCCAGCACCGCGTCGATGTCGGAGGCGGCCTCCTCGTCCGGACCCTCGACCACGCCCGACATGTACTGCGGCGGCCCGAAGCTCTTGAGGTGATTGACGATTTCCTCAACCTCCTCGTCGCTGACGAAGGGTCCGTGGATGCGGGTGATGCGCGCGCCACCGGCCATATAGAGCATGTCGCCCATGCCCAGAAGCTGCTCGGCCCCCTGTTCGCCCAGGATCGTGCGGCTGTCGATCTTGGAGGTCACCTGGAACGAGATGCGGGTGGGGAAGTTGGCCTTGATCGTGCCGGTGATCACATCGACCGAGGGGCGCTGCGTCGCCATGATGAGGTGGATGCCGGAAGCCCGCGCCATCTGCGCCAGCCGCTGGATGCAGGCCTCGATCTCCTTGCCAGCGACCATCATCAGGTCGGCCATTTCGTCAACGATGACAACGATGTAGGGCAGGGTGACGGGGGCGATTTCCTCGGTTTCGAAAACCGGATCGCCGGTGTCGTCGTCAAACCCGGTCTGGATCGTGCGCTTGAACATCTCGCCCTTGGCAAGCGCCTCGCGCACCCGGCCGTTGTAGCCCTCGATGTTGCGCACGCCCATCTTGGACATCTTGCGGTAGCGTTCCTCCATCTCGGCCACGACCCATTTCAGCGCCACCACGGCTTTCTTGGGGTCGGTCACGACCGGCGACAGCAGATGCGGAATGCCGTCATAGACGCTGAGTTCCAGCATCTTGGGGTCGATCATGATCAGCCGGCATTCCTCGGGCGTCAGCCGGTAGAGCAGCGACAGGATCATCGTGTTGATGGCGACCGACTTGCCCGACCCGGTGGTGCCCGCGATCAGGAGGTGGGGCATCTTGGCCAGGTTGGCCACGACCGCTTCGCCCGCGATGTCCTTGCCCAGCGCCAGCGGCAGCCGCATCTGGCTGTCGCCGAAGTCGCGGCAGGACAGGATCTCGCGCAACACGACCTTCTCGCGCACGGCGTTCGGCAGTTCGATCCCGATCACCGACCGGCCCGGAACGGTCGAGACGCGGGCCGACAGCGCCGACATCGACCGCGCGATGTCGTCGGCCAGGCCGATCACGCGGCTGGCCTTCAGCCCCGGGGCCGGTTCCAGTTCGTATTGCGTGACGACCGGGCCGGGGCGGACGCTGACGATCTCGCCCTTCACGCCGTAGTCGTCGAGAACGGTTTCCAGCATCCGGGCGTTTTCCTCGAGCGCCTCCTCGGACGGAGTGTGGCGCTGGATGGCGGCCGGGTTCGCCAGCAGCCCGAGCGGCGGAAACTCGTAGGCCGGGCCGGTGGTGTCCTCCAGCCGCAGGCGCGGCTGTGCCTCGGCCATCGCCTGGCGCGACGGGGCCGGCTGCCGGATCGCGGCGGTCTGCACCAGGCGGCGCGGCTCGGGGTCGGCCGCGGGGAGGGCGTGGCGAGCGAAGGCGGGGGTTTCCGCGGCGAAGGCGTCAT
>DAOLBY010000130.1:0-10144 GCA_035324325.1 Paracoccaceae bacterium
CGCCGAATCCCCCGCACACCTCGGACAGGCCGTCCTCAAGGCCATGGGGCGGTAGGGCGGGGCGGCCGAAGGGAGGGCAGGATGACACCCGACAGACCGACCCGCAGCCCCGTGCCGGACGATGCCCGCCGTTCGCAGGCTGGGGTGTGGTGCTTCGCGATCCTGCTGTCCGGGCTTGGGCTGACCTTCGTCGCGACCCTCGACATGGCCGAACGCCACCGCCCCGCCTTCCTTTCGGTGCTCCATGCCGGTCGCTGATCCGCGCCCGACAGGCCGCTCTGCGGCCCTGGCCCTGACCGGCCTGCTGTGCTGCTGCGGGGCGGCTGCGGCCGACCTGCCTCCGGCTGTGGCCGCGGCGGTCTCGTCCTGCGGCGGTGCCGGGGCAACGGCCGACAAGCGGCTGGCAGGGCTGGCGGCCGCGGGCTGGCGCACCGCCGCCGACACGCCGGAAGCGCGCGCCGGGCTGGCGATTCTGGCCATGTTCCGCTTTCCACGGAACCTGTCGGCGCCTGCGGAGGCGGATGCCGAAGCGCTGCGCGGCGCCATCGCCACGCCGGCGCCGCAGGTCCTGCCGGCCGGGCAGGCTGTCGGTCTGGCCGATGTCGAGGCTGTCGCAGGAACGCCCGCCTTTCCCTTCCGCGCCGCGCTCGCGGCCGACGACCTATCCGCCGTGCTCGTGCTGCGCGCCCCGCTGCGCGACGGGGCCGGCGCGATCGAGTGCGAGGTCCTGCTGGCCGAGCCGCCCGACCCCGTGGCGCTGGCAGCCCTGGCAGCGACGCTCGGCCTGACCGGCCCCCTCGACGGAGCCTCCGGCATCACCGGCCTTTCCACCGCGTTCTTTGACGGCACGGACGCCCAGTTTCCGCTGCGCCGGGTCCGGCTGGACGTGCTGTCGCCCGACGCCCCCTTCCATCGCACCGTGCAGCACGGCGGCAGCCCGTGGCCTGTCGCGGCCCGTATCCTCGCCCAATCCGGCCCCATCGCCCCGAGGTGATCCCATGACCGAACAGACCAACGCCGCCTTCCGCGCCTCGACCATGCTCGACGGGGCCAATGCCGACTACATCGACGCGCTGCAGGCCCGCCATGCGGCCGACCCGGCCAGCGTGGAACCCGGCTGGGCCGAGTATTTCCGCGCCATCGGCGAGGCCGAGGTGGACGCCCAGCGCGCCGCCCGCGGGCCGTCCTGGGCGCGCGCCGACTGGCCGCCGGTGCCGGCCGACGACCTGACCGCGGCGCTGACCGGCGAATGGCCCGCCCCGCCTGCCGCGAAGGGCACGGCACAGAAGATCGCGGCCAAGGCGGCCGAGGCCGGCGTTTCGCTGTCGGAGGACCAGATCAAGCGAGCGGTCCTCGACTCGATCCGCGCGCTGATGATCATCCGCGCCTACCGCATCCGCGGCCACCTGATCGCCGATCTCGATCCGCTGGGGATGCGCGAGACGACGCCGCACCCCGAGCTTGACCCCAAGTCCTATGGCTTCGCCGAGGCCGACATGGACCGGCCGATCTTCATCGACAACGTGCTGGGCCTCGTCCACGCCTCGATGCGCCAGATCCTCGAGATCGTGCGGCGCACCTACTGCGGCACCTTCGCGCTGCAGTACATGCATATCTCGAACCCCGAGGAAGCCGCCTGGCTGAAGGAGCGGATCGAGGGCTATGGCAAGGAGATCAGCTTCACCCGCCAGGGCCGCCGCGCCATCCTGAACAAGCTCGTGGAGGCCGAGGGTTTCGAGAAATTCCTGCATGTAAAATACATGGGGACCAAGCGCTTCGGCCTCGACGGGGGCGAGGCGCTGATCCCGGCGATGGAGCAGATCATCAAGCGGGGCGGCGCGCTGGGCGTGCGCGACATCGTCATCGGCATGCCGCACCGCGGCCGGTTGAACATCCTTGCCAACGTGATGATGAAGCCCTACCGCGCGATCTTCCACGAGTTCCAGGGCGGCAGCTACAAGCCCGAGGACGTGGACGGGTCGGGCGACGTGAAATACCACCTCGGCGCCTCGTCGGACCGGACGTTCGACGGCAACACCGTCCATCTCAGCCTTACCGCCAACCCCAGCCACCTCGAGGCGGTAAACCCCGTGGTGCTGGGCAAGGCGCGGGCCAAGGGCGACCAGATGGGTGACCCCACGCGCCATTCGGTGCTGCCGATCCTCTTGCACGGCGACGCGGCCTTTGCCGGGCAGGGCGTGGTGGCGGAATGTTTCGGGCTTTCGGGCCTCAAGGGGCACCGCACCGGCGGCACCATCCATGTCGTGGTCAACAACCAGATCGGCTTCACCACCGCACCGCATTTCTCGCGGTCCAGCCCCTACCCCACCGACATCGCGCTGATGGTCGAGGCGCCGATCTTCCACGTCAACGGCGACGACCCCGAGGCGGTGGTCCACGCCGCCCGCGTGGCGATCGAGTTCCGCCAGAAGTTCCTCAAGGACGTGGTCATCGACATCTTCTGCTACCGCCGGTTCGGTCACAACGAGGGCGACGAGCCCATGTTCACCAACCCGGCGATGTACAACCGCATCCGCAGGCAGAAGACGACGCTGCAGCTCTACACCGAGCGGCTGGTCAAGGACGGCCTGATCCCCGAGGGCGAGATCGAGGACATGAAGGCCGCCTTCCAGGCGCATCTGAACGAGGAGTTCGAGGCCGGCCGCAACTTCAAGCCCAACAAGGCCGACTGGCTCGATGGCCGCTGGTCGGGTCTGGAACGCGAGAAGGAGGATTACCACCCTGGCGCCACTGCCATCAAACCGGAGACCCTGGCCGAGATCGGCGCCGCGCTGACCCGGGTGCCCGAAGGGTTCGACCTGCACAAGACCATCGGCCGCCAGCTGGAAACCAAGCGCGGGATGTTCGAGACCGGCCGAGGCTTCGACTGGGCCACCGCCGAGGCCCTGGCCTTCGGCTCGCTCTGCACCGAGGGCTTTCCGGTGCGGCTTTCAGGGCAGGACTGCACGCGCGGCACCTTCAGCCACCGCCATTCCGCCTTCATCGACCAGAAGACCGAGGAACGCTTCTACCCCCTAAACCACATCCGCGAGGGGCAGGCGCGCTACGAGGTCATCGACTCGATGCTGTCGGAGTATGCCGTGCTGGGCTTCGAATACGGCTACAGCCTTGCCGAGCCCAACGCCCTGGTGATGTGGGAAGCCCAGTTCGGCGACTTCGCCAACGGCGCGCAGATCATGTTCGACCAGTTCATCAACTCGGGCGAACGCAAGTGGCTGCGCATGTCGGGCCTTGTCTGCCTGCTGCCCCACGGCTTCGAGGGGCAGGGGCCGGAGCATTCCTCGGCCCGTCTGGAACGCTTCCTGCAGCTCTCGGCCGAGGACAACTGGATCGTCGCCAACTGCTCGACGCCCGCCAACTACTTCCACATCCTGCGCCGCCAGCTGCACCGCACCTTCCGCAAGCCGCTGATCCTGATGACGCCCAAGTCGCTCCTGCGGCATCCGATGTGCATCTCGGATGCCGAGGATTTCACCACGGGCTCGGCCTTCCACCGCGTGCTCTGGGACGATGCGCAGAAGGGCCATTCCGAGCTGACGCTGAAACCCGACGCCGAAATCCGCCGCGTGGTGATCTGCTCGGGCAAGGTCTATTTCGACCTCTTGGCCGAACGCGACAAGCGCGGCGCCGATGACGTGTATCTGCTGCGGCTCGAACAGTTCTACCCCTTCCCGGCGCTCGCCATGGTCAAGGAGCTGGAGCGTTTCAAGCAGGCCGAGATCGTCTGGTGCCAGGAGGAACCCAAGAACCAGGGCGCCTGGACCTTCGTCGAGCCCAACCTCGAATGGGTGCTGACCCGCATCGGCGCCGCCTACAGCCGGCCCCGCTATGCCGGCCGGAATGCCTCGGCCTCGCCCGCTACGGGCCTCGCCTCCCGCCACAAGGCCGAACAGGAGGCGCTCGTGAACGATGCGCTGACCATCGGCTGAGACCCGAACCCCGCCGGGGTGCCCCCCGGCCCGCAGGAGATGTAACATGACCGACGTGATGGTGCCCGCCCTGGGCGAAAGCGTGTCCGAGGCGACCGTGGCCACCTGGTTCAAGAAGGCGGGCGACGCGGTGGCGCAGGACGAGATGCTGTGCGAACTGGAAACCGACAAGGTGTCGGTGGAGGTGCCGGCCCCGGTTGCGGGCGTGCTGGCCGAGATCCTCGCGCCCGAGGGCACCACCGTGGCCGCCAACGCGCGCCTCGCCATCATCTCCGAGGGCGCCGCCGCCGCCGCCCCGAAGAAGGCCGAGGCGCCGAAGGCGGAACCCGCCCCCGCCGCCGCCGCCGCCCCAGCGAAGGACGTGGAGGATGCGCCTGCCGCGAAAAAGGCCATGGCCGAGGCCGGCCTGTCCCGCGACCGGGTCACCGGCACCGGCCGCGACGGCCGCGTGATGAAGGAGGACGTGGTCGCCGCCGCCGCCAAGGCCGCACCGGCCCCGGCCCCCGCCGCTGCGGCCCCCGCCCCGGCACCCATCCCCCGCGCGCCGGTTCCCGCCGATGACGCCGCACGCGAGGAACGCGTGCGCATGACGCGCCTGCGCCAGACCATCGCGCGCCGTCTGAAGGACGCGCAGAACACCGCCGCGATGCTGACGACCTACAACGAGGCCGACATGTCCGGCATCATGGACCTGCGCAACGCCTACAAGGACGCCTTCGAGAAGAAGCACGGCGTCAAGATGGGCTTCATGTCCTTCTTCGTGAAGGCCTGCGTCCACGCGCTCAAGGAGGTGCCCGAGGTCAACGCCGAGATCGACGGCCAGGACGTGATCTACAAGAACTACGTCCACATGGGCGTGGCCGTGGGCACGCCCTCGGGCCTCGTGGTGCCGGTGGTGCGCGACGCCGACCGCATGTCCTTCGCCGAGATCGAGAAGAAGATCGCCGAACTCGGCGTCCGCGCCCGCGACGGCAAGCTGTCCATGGCCGAGATGCAGGGCGGCAGCTTCACCATCTCGAACGGCGGCGTCTACGGCTCGCTGATGTCCTCGCCCATCCTGAACCCGCCGCAGTCGGGCATCCTGGGGATGCACAAGATCCAGGACCGCCCGGTGGTCGTCGGCGGCCAGATCGTCGTGCGCCCGATGATGTATCTGGCGCTCAGCTACGACCACCGCATCGTGGACGGCAAGGGGGCGGTGACCTTCCTGGTGCGGGTGAAAGAGGCGCTCGAGGACCCGCGGCGGCTGCTGATGGATCTGTGAGATCGGCATGGGCGGCGCGCGACGCAGCAAGGAACAGGTCCTGGCCGAATTCCATTGGCTCTATGACTGTTTTGACGCATTTCTCGCCGCCCATGGCCCCGTCGAGGGGATCGACTACCGTGAGCTTCCTGTCATTTCGCGCGATGACATGCTGTCTTGGCTGGAAACGGGGCGGACACCATCGCAGCTTGTGGCGGGCGTTCGTTCGGCGCTGCGCGATGCGATGGGGGCCATGCGCCACCTTCCCCGCGACAATCCCGCCAAAGGCGCGGCACTTCATGCCAGCTATCTCGCGCGTCGCGGGCGCAGCCTGGCAGAGGACATAGCAATGGCCAGAGAGGCGCAGCCATGACCCCCGAACTCACCGTCCTCGCGCTTGCCGGCCTCCTTCAGGGCATCCAGTTCGTCCTGGTGGCGGTGCCCGCCAACCTCGAACTCGGCCCCGGCAAGACCGCCTCGCCGCGCGATCCCGACCGGCTGGGCCGGCCGCTGATGGAACAGGTCAGCCCGCGCACCGGGCGGCTCTACCGCGCGCTCAACAACCATTTCGAGGGGCTGATCCTGTTCACCCTCGCCGTTGTCGTGGTCACCCTGTCCGACCGGCAGGGTGCCTTCACCGCGGCCTGCGCCTGGGCCTATCTGGGGGCCCGCATCCTCTATGTGCCCGCCTATGCCTTCGGCTGGGTGCCCTGGCGATCCGTCATCTGGTTCGTGGGGTTCCTGGCCACCATGCTGATGATCCTCTCCACCCTGATATGAACCCGCGCATGCACGGGGGGTGTACAGGGGGTGCACGCCCGGCGCCTCGCCGGAAACCCAAGGAAACGACCCATGGCAGACTTTGACGTGATCTTCATCGGCGCCGGCCCCGGCGGCTATGTCGGCGCCATCCGCGCGGCGCAACTGGGCCTGAAGGTGGCCGTGGTCGAGGGGCGCGCGACGCTGGGGGGCACCTGTCTGAACGTCGGCTGCATCCCGTCGAAGGCGCTTCTGCACGCCACCCACATGCTGCACGAAGCCCATGAGAACTTTGGCAAAATGGGCCTGACGGGGGCGGCGCCCACGGTCGATTGGCCGAAGATGCTGGGCTACAAGGACGACGTGATCGGCCAGAACACCAAGGGCATCGAGTTCCTGTTCAAGAAGAACAAGGTGACCTGGCTCAAGGGCTGGGCCTCGATCCCCGCGACCGGGCAGGTCAAGGTGGGCGAGGAGGTTCACGGCACGAAAAATATCGTGATCGCAACGGGTTCCGAGGCGTCATCCCTGCCCGGCGTGACGGTGGACGAGGAGGTGATCGTCACCTCGACCGGCGCCCTGGCGCTCAGGGCCATCCCGAAGCGGCTGGTGGTGATCGGCGCGGGCGTCATCGGCCTCGAGATGGGGTCGGTCTATGCGCGGCTGGGGTCCGAGGTCACGGTGGTGGAATTCCTCGACCATGTCACACCCGGGATGGATGCCGAGATTTCCAAGAATTTCCAGCGGATACTCGCCAAGCAGGGGCTGAAGTTCATCCTCGGAGCGGCGGGGCAGGGGGGCGAGGGCAAGGGGGGGGAGGCGACGGGGGGCTACAAGCGGCGCAAGGACGACAGCGAACATGCGCTCGGGGCCGATTGCGTTCTCGTCGCCACCGGCCGCCGGCCCTACACCGCTGGCCTGGGGCTCGAGGCGCTGGGGGTCGAGATGCTGCCGCGCGGGCAGGTCCGCACGGACGACCATTTCGCCACGAACATCAAGGGGGTCTACGCCATCGGCGATGCCATCGTCGGGCCGATGCTGGCGCACAAGGCCGAGGACGAGGGGATGGCGGTGGCCGAAATCCTGGCCGGGCGGCACGGGCATGTGAACTACGGCGTCATCCCCGGCGTCATCTATACCACCCCCGAGGTGTCGAACGTGGGCAAGACCGAGGAGCAGTTGAAGGAAGAGGGGCGCGCCTACAAGGTGGGCAAGTTCAGCTTCATGGGCAACGGCCGCGCCAAGGCGGTGTTCCAGGGCGAAGGGTTCGTGAAGCTCCTTGCCGACAAGGCGACCGACCGCATTCTGGGCGCGCATATCATCGGACCGATGGCGGGCGACCTGATCCACGAGATCTGCGTGGCGATGGAGTTCGGCGCCTCGGCCCAGGATCTGGCGCTGACCTGCCACGCGCACCCCACCTACAGCGAGGCGGTGCGCGAGGCGGCGCTGGCCTGCGGCGACGGGCCGATCCACGCGTGACGCCGGAACAGGCAGCGTTCTGGGCTGCGTTCAAGGCATCGGGGGCCGCGCCCCCCGATGCCGACGCCCGCTTCCATTCCGCCTTCGGCATCGGCGGCGGGTCGGACGAAGGGGCGGCAATGGTCATCGCCGGTGCCAAGACCGCGACCTCGGCCCTGCCCGCCGAATTCGGCGATCAGCCGCCGCCGAAGCCGGGCGACCTGTCCATCCTGCTTGGCGCGGGTGGCGTGCCCCGCGCGGTGGTCGAGACGGTGTCGATGAAGCCGCAAAGCCTGGACGACATGCCGCCCGACTTCATCGCAGCCTACGCCGAATGGCCCGATGCGGCAGCCTTCCGGGCCGGCATGACCGAATGGTACCGGGCGCTCGACCCCGGCTTTACCGCCGTGACCCCGCTTCTGTGCGAACGCTTCCGCGTGGTCTGGGTGCCCTGACTCATTCCGCCGCGACCGGCGCCGTGTCCGCCAGCCGCGCGATGTCGAGCATGATGCGGTTCAGCTCGAAATCCTTGGGCGTGTAGACGGCCGCGACGCCGAGCGCGCGCAGGCGCGCGGCGTCCTCCTCTGGGATGATGCCGCCGACGATCAGGGGCACGGTGCCGAGGCCCGCAGCACGCATCCGGTCCAGCACCTCGCTCACCAGCGGCAGGTGGCTGCCCGACAGGATCGACAGGCCCACGACATCGGAACCGCGCTCGGCCGCGGCCGCGACGATCTCGGCCGGGGTCAGGCGGATACCTTCGTAATGGATCTCCATGCCGCAGTCGCGGGCGCGGGCGGCGATCTGCTCGGCGCCGTTCGAGTGCCCGTCGAGACCGGGCTTGCCGACGAGGAAGCGCAAGGGGCGCCCCAGCCGGGCGGCGACGCGCGCAACCTCCTCGCGGACGCCGTCCAGCCCCTCGGTCCGGTTCGACGGTGCCTTGGACACGCCGGTGGGCGCACGGTACTGGCCGAAGGCCGCGCGCACCACGGCGCCCCATTCGCCGGTGGTGGCCCCGGCGCGGGCGGCGGCGATCGATGCGGGCATGACGTTTTCGCCGCTGGCGCAGGCGGCGCGCAGGATGGCCAGCGCGGCCTGAACGGCTCTCTCGTCGCGGTCGGCGCGCCAGGCGCGAAGGCGGGCGACCTGGTCGGCCTCGGCCGCAGGGTCCACCGTCATGATCGCATCCTCGCCCGTCGTCAGGGGCGAGGGTTCGGTGGTGGTGAAGCGGTTGACGCCCACCACCACCGTCTCGCCCGCCTCGATGCGGGCGATGCGTTCCGCGTTGGCCTCCACCAGGCGACCCTTCATGTAGTCGATGGCGGCCACGGCGCCGCCCATGGCGTCGATCCGGGCCAGCTCGGCGCGCGCACCGTCCTTGAGTTCCGCCACCTTGGCCGCCACCACGGGGCTGCCGTCGAACAGATCGCCATAGTCCAGGAGGTCGGTCTCATAGGCCAGAACCTGCTGCATGCGCAGCGACCATTGCTGATCCCACGGGCGCGGCAGCCCCAGGGCCTCGTTCCAGGCGGGCAGCTGCACGGCGCGGGCGCGGGCGTTCTTCGACAGGGTGACGGCCAGCATTTCCAGCAGGATGCGGTAGACGTTGTTCTCCGGCTGCTGCTCGGTCAGGCCGAGGGAATTGACCTGCACGCCATAGCGGAAGCGGCGGAAGCGTTCGTCGGTCACGCCGTAGCGGTCGCGGCAGATCTCGTCCCAGAGTTCGGTGAAGGCACGCATCTTGCACAGCTCGGTGACGAAGCGGATGCCCGCGTTCACGAAGAAGCTGATCCGCCCGACCATGGCCGGGAAGGCCGCGGGCTCCACCTTGCCCTGCAGGTCGTCCAGCACCGCCTGCGCGGTGGCCAGCGCAAAGGCCAGTTCCTGCTCGGGCGTGGCACCCGCCTCCTGCAGGTGGTAGGAGCAGACGTTCATCGGGTTCCATTTGGGCACCGCCTGCGCGCACCAGGCGGCGACATCGGTGATCATCCGCAACGACGGCTTGGGCGGGCAGATGTAGGTGCCGCGGCTGAGGTATTCCTTGATGATGTCGTTCTGCACCGTGCCCTGAAGGGCGGCGATGTCGGCGCCCTGTTCCTCGGCCACCGCGACGTAGAGCGCCAGAAGCCACGGCGCGGTGGCGTTGATCGTCATCGAGGTGTTCATGCGGTCCAGCGGGATTGCGTAGAACAGCGCGCGCATGTCGCCCAGATGGCAGATCGGCACGCCGACCTTGCCGACCTCGCCGCGGGCCAGCTCGTGGTCGCTGTCGTATCCGGTCTGGGTGGGCAGGTCGAAAGCCACCGAAAGGCCCGTCTGTCCCTTGGCCAGATTGGTGCGGTAGAGCGTGTTCGAGGCCGCGGCGGTCGAATGCCCGGCGTAGGTGCGGAACAGCCAGGGGGCGTCTCTGGGTGCGTCCTTCTGGGCGGTCATCGGGGCCTCGCTGTGAATCGGGCGCGCAACTTCGTTGCGTTCACGGGGAGGCAGACGACATTTCCGTACGGTTGTCAATCCGCTGCACTGCGGCATGGCCGGATTTACCAACGCGCCGGCCGCCGCTAGGGTCGGTCGATGAATGAGTCCGTAGAGCTTCCTGTCTGGCTGCTGGTGGTGGTGCTGGCGCTGGCGGCCATCGCGGCGCTGGACCGGATCATCGGGCCGGGGGTGCGCTGGTATCTGCGCCGGCGGATGGAACGCGTGGTCGCCCGGCTGAACACCCGCCTGCAACGCC
>DAOLBY010000131.1:0-10045 GCA_035324325.1 Paracoccaceae bacterium
CGTCTTCCGGCCGGAACGAACTTGCACCCAACGCGATGGGGTCGCGGCCCGGGCCGTCACACAGGAACACGGCCTCGTAGTCGGGGTGCCCGCGCAGGTCGATCGCCTCGGGCCGCGCCGCCATGGCGTCGATCCAGGCCAACAGCTCCGTTCCCCGGTCGCGCCACGAGATCGAGAAGCGCGCGTCGGGGTCCGAGAAATCGCCGCCCCAGAGCTCGCAGCCGGTGACATTCGCGGCTGTCGGCCGGAAGAGCAGAAGGGCGTCGCCAGCCTCGGTCGCGACCCATGTGCGCAGTTCCATCCCCGGCTCGCCGAAATGGGGCCGCGTGCCCGCCGGAACGCTGGCGCTGCCTGCCACGACCGAGCGCAGGCAGTGGTCCAGCACCGCCGCCAGCGTCAGCGGCGCTGTTGCGGGCTCAGTCATGCGACACCCCCAGGTAGGCGTCGATCACCGCCTTGTTGGCGCGCACCTCGTCGGGCGTTCCGTCGCCGATCTTCTTGCCGTAGTCCATCACGACCACGCGGTCGGACAGGTCCATCACCACGCCCATGTCGTGCTCGATCAGGCAGATCGTGGTGCCGAACTCGTCGTTCACGTCCAGGATGAAGCGGCTCATGTCCTCCTTCTCCTCGACGTTCATGCCGGCCATGGGTTCGTCCAGCAGCAGGAGCTTCGGCTCGGCCGCCAGCGCGCGGGCCAGTTCCACCCGCTTCTTCAGGCCGTAGGGCAGGCGCCCCACGGGCGTCTTGCGGATGTGCTGGATTTCCAGAAAGTCGATGATCCGCTCGACCACGCCCCGGTTCGCCGTCTCTTCCCGCTCGGCCCGGCCCCACCACATGACCTGATCCAGCATCGTCGCCTTCATATGCGTCAGCCTGCCGGTCATGATGTTGTCCAGCACGCTCATCCCCTCGAACAGGGCGATGTTCTGGAAGGTGCGGGCGATGCCCTGGCGGGCGACCTGATAGGGCTTGAGCGGCCCGCGCCGCTGCCCGCGGAACCAGACCTCGCCCTCCTGCGGGACGTAGAAGCCCGAGATGACGTTGAGCATGGATGACTTGCCCGCGCCGTTGGGCCCGATGATGGCGCGGATCTCGCCCTCGCGGATGTCGAAGCTGATGTCGGTGATCGCCTTCACGCCGCCGAAGCGCAGGGTGATGTTGCGCATCTCCATCAGCACGCCGCCGATCTGGCGGCCGTCGGCGGTGGTGTAGCCTTCTGGCGACAGGGCGTTCATTCCGCGGCCATCCTTGGCGCCGACACTCCCGGCCCGCCCGCGTCGCGGATGGTCAGCGTGGCGCGGATGGCGCCCTTGCGGCCGTCCTCGTAGGTCACTTCCGTCTCGGTCGCCACGCGGTCGGCCCCTCCGTAGAGCGCCTCGATCAGGTCGGCGAACTTCTCTTCGATGATCCGGCGACGCACCTTGCGGGTGCGCGTCAACTCGCCGTCGTCGGCGTCGAGTTCCTTGTGCAGGATCAGGAAGCGGCGGATCGTGCAGCCCGACAGCATCGGGTCCCGGGCGATGCTGGCGTTCACCTCGTCCACATGGCCCCCGATCATGTCGTAGACGCGCGGGTGGCCGGCAAGCTCCTGGTAGCTCGCATAGGCGATGCCGTTCCTCTCGGCCCAGTTGCCCACGGCCGTCAGATCGATGTTGATGAAGGCCGTGCAGAAGGGCCGGCCTGCGCCGAAGACCACCGCCTCGAGGATCGAGGGGAAGAACTTCAGCTTGTTCTCCACATACTTGGGCGCGAACAGCCGGCCGTCGGCCGTCTTCCCCACATCCTTGGCGCGGTCGATGATGCGCAGGTGGCCGGTGCCGTCCTCGAAGAAGCCGGCGTCGCCGGTGGCGACCCAGCCTTCTGCGTCCTTGGTCGAGGCGGTGCTTTCGGGGTTCTTGAAGTATTCGACGAAAGTTCCGGGGCTGCGGTAGAACACTTCGCCGCTGTCGGCGATGCGCACTTCCACCCCCGGGCTCGGCACCCCCACCGTGTCCGACCGCACCTGCCCGTCGGGCTGCTGCGTGATGAAGACCGAAGCCTCTGTCTGGCCGTAGAGTTGCTTGAGGTTGATCCCCAGCGCCCGGTAGAAGTCGAAGATCTCCGGCCCGATCGCCTCTCCGGCCGTATAGCCGACGCGGATGCGGGAATAGCCCAGCGTGTTCTTCAGCGGCCCGTAGACCAGCAGGTCGCCGATCCGGTAAGCCAGCCGGTCGGCGGCCGACACGGGCTCGCCGTCCAGGATTGCCGGCCCCACCCGGCGCGCCACCGCCATCCAGCGGTCGAACATCCGCTTCTTCAGCCGCCCCGCATCCTCCATGCGGATCATCACCTGGGTCAGCTGGCTTTCAAACACCCGGGGCGGGGCGAAGAAATAGGTCGGCCCGATCTCTCGCAGGTCGGTCATCATGGTTTCGGCCGACTCGGGACAGTTCACGCAGAACCCCGCCCACATCGCCTGCCCCATGGAGAAGATGAAGTCGCCGACCCAGGCCATGGGCAGGTAGGCGAGGATCTCCTCGGCCTCGGTCAGCCGGTCGAAATCGCAACTGGCGCGGGCGGTCTCGATGATGTTTCGGTTCGACAGGACGACGCCCTTGGGCTTGCCCGTCGTGCCGGAGGTGTAGAGCATGACGCAGGTGTGGTCCCACGACAACTCCGCCACGCGTGCCGCCAGTTCGCCCTCGAACCGGTGATGGGCGGCGCGCCCCTCGCCCAGCACGTCGTCCATCGCGTTCATGCGGGCGTGGTCGTATTTCCGCATTCCGCGTTTGTCGGAATAGACGATCTGCTCGATCCCCGGCAGGCGGGCCTGCACCTCGAGCACCTTGTCCACCTGTTCCTGGTCGCCGCAGACGACAAAGCGGGCGCCGCAATGATCCAGCACCCAGGCCATCTCTTCGGCCACCGCATCCTGATAGAGCGGCACGGGCACCGCGCCGCACATCTGCGCCGCCACCATCGCCCAGTAATGCACCGGCCGATTGCGCCCGATGATGGCGACATGGTCGCCCCGGTTCAGCCCCAGCGCCAGGAACCCCAGCGCCATCGCCCGCACCTCGGCCTCTGCCTCGGCCCAGGTCCAGGCCTGCCAGATGCCGTATTCCTTCTCCCGATAGGCGGGACGGCCCCCGAAGCGCCGGGCGTTGCGGGCCAGAAGGCCTGGAATGGAACAGGGGTCGGGCGAACCCGCGGCCTCGGTCATGCATCCTCCCGTGGTGCCTCGGGTCTTGGCGCCCGTCCGGCAGGCCGGAAGCTGGCGGCGAAAGCTTGCGCGAGTTTTTCGGGATCCTTGCGAATTGTAACCGGCTGCTGGTCGGCCTTGACAGGCTTCCCTGCTGCGGGACGGATGGCAAGCAGGAGAGCCCGCAATGGCTCAGTGAGCGGCCGGGGAGGGGGGCCATGGAGGACGCGCTGTCGGCGCTGACCCGCGCCGGGCTGAACCTGATCCAGCAGGGGCTGTCGATCTTCGACCGCGACCTGCGGCTGGCCGTCTGCAACCGCCGCTATCAGGAGATGTTCGGCCTGCCGGATGCCCTCGTCACCCCCGGCGCGCCTTTCGAGGAAACGATCCGCTATCTGGTCGACCGCGGCGAATACGGGCCCCAGGACGACCCCGAGGAGGCGGTGCGCCAACGGGTCGAGACTGCCCGCGCCTTCCGGCCCCACTACATGGAGCGCGAGCGCGCCAACGGCCGTTGGGTCAGTGTCGAAGGTGCGCCGTTGCCGCAGGGTGGCTGGGTGACCGTCTATACCGACATCACCGAGATCAAGATCCAGGAGACGATGCTGCGCGGCCGGTCCGAGGAACTGTCCGGCCAGCTTCTGGCCCATGCCGAGCGGCTGGGCCAGGCCAATCGCGCGCTGGCGGCGACCAATGCGGCACTGGAAGAGGCCAAGCGCGAACTGACCGAGATGGAGGCGCGCACCCGACTGACGACCGAGATGATGCCGGCCCACATCGCCCATGTCGGCCGCGACCTGCGCTATACCTATTCCAACCGCCGGCTGTCCTCGGTCCTGCCGGGGCGTCCGTCGGACATCATCGGGCTGACGGGGCGCGAGGCGCTGGGCGAGGGATGCTTTGCCCGCATCCTGCCCAGTCTCATGGCCGCGCTGGACGGCGAGGCCTCGGTCATCGAATTCTCGGACGACGAGACCGGCCGGCGCATCCGCGGCGCGTTCACCCCCGACCGGATCGGCGACGGCCCGATCAATGGCGTCTACATCCTGTCGATGGACGTGACCGAGGAGGCGCAGGCGCGCGCCGCGCTGACGCAGACGCGCAAGCGCGAACTGGCGGCGCAGCTGACCAGTGGTCTCGCGCATGACTTCGCGAACCTCCTGACCATCATCCTCGGACTTCAGGGACGGCTGTCGAAGCTGCCCCTGCCGCGCGGTGGGCCGGACCTTGTGGCTGCCACGCTGGCCGCCGCGCGGCGCGGCGGCGTCCTGCTGGACCGGATCGCCAGCATGTCGGGCCGCCGCGAACTGCGGCCGGTTCCGACCGACCTGCGCGCCTTTGTGGCCGACCTGACGACGCTGGCCGCCCCCGCGTTGCCCGAGGGTCTGGTGCTGTCGGCGGCGGTCGAGGACACGCCCGCCCGCCCGCTGCTGCTGGATGCCGGGATGGTGCAGGACGCGGCGCTGAATCTGATCCTGAACGCCCGCGACGCCATGGCGGGGCGGCAGGGGACGATCCGACTGACGGTCCGCTGCCTGCGCGACACCTGGCTGGAGCTTGCGGTCGAGGATCAGGGGCAAGGGTTCACCGAGGCGGCGCTGGACCATGCGCTCGACCCGTTCTTTACCACCAAGGGGGGCGAGGGGTCGGGGCTTGGCCTGTCGATGGTCTATGACCAGGTGACGCTGGCGGGCGGCACGGTGCGGCTGGGCAACACCGGCACGGCGGCCGACATCACGGGCGCACGGGTCGCGCTGCGCCTGCCGCTGCGTCTGGCCGACCCCGCACCGGCGCCGAGGATGGTCCTGCTGGTCGAGGACAGCGCCGAGATCCGCGAAACCGTGCGCGGCATGCTGACTGCCCAGGGCCACGCGGTGATCGAGGCCGCGACGGCGGATGAGGGGCTGGGGCTTGCCGACCTGCCGGGGATCGATCTGATCCTGTCCGACATCACCTTGCCGGGCACCATCACCGGCGTCGATCTGGTGGAACGGCTGGCCGATCGCGGCCACCCTGCGCGCGCCTGCCTGATGACCTCGCTTCCGCCTGCAAACCCGCTGCGCGCCCGCGCCGCGGCGCGGTTTCCGGTGCTGGCCAAACCATTCGACGCCGGCGCACTGGCGGCCTTCCTGACCGGAGCGGCGGCATGACGCGGGCGCCGCAGTCGCCGCCGCATGTCGCAATCCTGGACGACGAGCCCGAGATCCGTCGCATGCTGAAGGACGCGCTGGACGAGGCGGGGTTCCGCACCACCGCCTTCGCCCGCGCGACCGAGTTCGAGGCGAGCCTCAACCGCACCACGCCCGATGTCTGTCTGGTCGATCTCGGGCTGCCCGACCGCGACGGGCTGGCGGTTGTGCATCGCCTGGCGCTGGAATCGGGCTCGGCCATCATCATCATCTCGGGCCGGGCGCAGGTGCAGGACCGGGTGACGGGGCTCGAACTCGGCGCCGACGACTACATCATCAAGCCCTTCGACCCCGCCGAGGTGGTGGCACGCGTGCGCGCGCGGTTGCGCCGCCCGCGCACCGAGGCGCCGGGCCAGCCGCAGGTGGCGCGCTTTGCCGGCTGGACGGCGCTGTTCGACCGTTACCTCCTCGTTGCCGCCGACGGGACCGAAGTACCGTTTTCCCATGCCGAGGGTGAGGTGCTGCGGCTTTTCCTCGAAAGCCCCAAGCGCCTGATCAGCCGCGCGCAGATGCAGGAATCGCTGGGCGGTGCGGCAGGCGAGACCTTCGACCGCGCGATGGACGTGCGCATCTCGCGGCTGCGCACCAAGCTGCGCGAGGACCCGCGCAACCCCCGCCTGATCAAGACGATCTATGGCGCGGGCTACATCTTTCTCGGCGATGTGGTCTGGGGATAGTGATGGACGCCGCATCCTACCGCTATGCCCCTCCCCCCGGCCCGCCAGTCATCCTCCACGAGGACGCGCAGCTGATCGTCGTGGACAAGCCCGCGGGCCTGCTGTCGGTGCCCGGCAAGGGGCCGGACAAGGCAGACTGCCTGATCGCCCGGCTGCAGCGGATGTATCCGCGCGTGCTGCTCGTGCACCGGCTGGATGGCGACACCTCGGGCCTGATCGTCTTTGCCCGAACCTCGGCCGCACAGGTGGCACTGGCCGGCCAGTTCGAGCGGCGCGAGACCGGCAAGGTCTACGCCGCTCGGGTCTGGGGCCGGGTCGGGCCGGACCGCGGCACGGTGGATCTGCCGCTGACGGTGGACTGGCCGAACCGGACGCGCCAGCATGTGAACCACCAGACCGGCCGCCCGGCCGTCACCGACTGGGCGGTGACCGTGAGGGGCGAGGCCGAAACGCGGATGCGGCTGATGCCGCGCACCGGCCGCAGCCACCAGCTGCGTGTCCACATGCTGGCGCTCGGCCATCCGATCCTGGGTGACAGCCTTTACGCGACCGGGGCGGCCGCAGCCTTCGCCCGCCTGATGCTGCATGCCGAAACGCTGTCCTTCGCCCACCCCGCCACCGGCGCGCAGGTGTCCTTCGCTGCGCCCGCTCCGTTCTGACGGGTGGTGCCACAAGGCTGTTGCGCGAAGGGGCCAACCTTTGTGATGCTGCCGCCGGACCGGCCCGCCCGCGCCCGTCATTTCCGACGACCCCGGGGAGGGGGCCGTGCCATGGTATTCCTGCGTCTCGCATTCGAAATACGCTACATCCTGCTCACGCTCGCGGTTCTGGGTGCATTGGCCTGCGCCATCCTGGCCGTCGTGCTGCCCGGATGGCGCACGGGCTTTGCCCTTCTGGCCATCGTCCTGGCTGCGGTCGCGGCCGTCGGGGTCAATGACCTGACACAGACACGCCATGCCGTCCTGCGCAACTATCCGCTGGCCGCGCGCCTGCGGTTCCTGCTGGAAAAGGTGCGGCCCGAAATCAGGCAGTATTTCCTGGAAAGCGACAAGGACGGCACGCCCTTTTCCCGCGACAAGCGCGCCATCGTCTACCAGCGCGCCAAGCGCGATCTCGACAAGCGCCCCTTCGGCACCCAATACGACGTCTACGAGGACCAGTACGAATGGCTGCATCATTCGCTCTGCCCGGCAGAGGTCCCCACGCTCGATGCGATGCGGGTGACGGTGGGCGAGGGCTGCACACAGCCCTACTCGGCCTCGCTGCTGAACATCTCGGCCATGTCCTACGGGGCACTGTCGGCCAACGCGATCCGGGCGCTGAACAAGGGCGCGAAGCTTGGCAATTTCGCCCATGACACCGGCGAAGGGGGCGTGTCGCCGCATCACCGCGCATTCGGCGGTGACCTGATCTGGGAACTCGGCTCGGGCTATTTCGGTGCGCGGGGGCCCGGAGGCGGGTTCGATCCGGCCCGTTTCACCGACACCGCCGCCGACCCGCAGATCAGGATGATCGAACTGAAGCTGAGCCAGGGCGCCAAGCCCGGGCACGGAGGCGTCCTGCCCGCAGCCAAGATCACGGCCGAGATCGCGGCCATCCGCGGCATCCCGATGGGGCAGGACTGCGTGTCGCCTGCACGGCATTCGGCCTTTTCGACCCCTGCCGGACTGCTGGAGTTCATCGCGCAAATGCGCGAGCGGTCTGGCGGCAAGCCCACGGGGTTCAAGCTGTGCATCGGCCACCCATGGGAGTTCCTGGCGATCTGCAAGGCGATGGTCGATACCGGCATCATCCCCGATTTCATCGTGATCGACGGAAAGGAAGGCGGCACCGGCGCCGCCCCGCTCGAGTTCATGGACCATATCGGCATGCCCCTGCGCGACGGGCTGACCTTCGCGCACAATGCGCTGGTGGGCGTGGGTGTGCGGGACCGCATCCGCATCGGCGCGAGCGGCAAGATCGCCACCGCCTTCGACATGGCCCGGACCCTGGCGCTGGGGGCCGACTGGTGCAACGCGGCGCGGGGCTTCATGTTCGCGGTGGGCTGCATCCAGGCGCAGGCGTGCCACACCGGCCATTGCCCCACCGGCGTCACCTCGACCGACCCTTTCCGCGCGCGGGCCGTCGTGGTGCCCGACAAGGCCGAACGGGTGCGCAACTTCCACGACAACACCCTGCACGCGCTGGCCGAGCTGGTGGCGGCGGCGGGCCTGTCGCGGCCGGCCGACCTGCGGCCGCACCACTTCCTGCGCCGCGTCGCCTCGGACCGCACGATCAGCTATGCCGAACAGTTCGAGATGCTGGCGCCCGGGCAGCTTCTGTCCGACCCGGCGTCGAGCAAGCGCTATGGCGAGGCCTGGGCGCTGGCCCGTGCCGACAGTTTCGAGCGCGCGGCCTGAGGGGTCAGCCCAGAGCGCGTTCGGCCGCCGCGGCAACGCGCAGCAGACGCCCTTCCTGCCCGGGACCCGCCATCAGCATCAGCCCGCAGGACGGCTGGCCGGTGGGCAGGGTGATCGCGCAGGATGCGAACAGGTTGCCGATCCGGGCGTTGCGCAGCGCCAGCAGGTTCTCGACCACATAGTAGTCGTCGTCCTCCATCAGTCGGCGGGCGTCGGGCGGCAGGATGGGCGAGGTGGGCAGGATCACGGCGTCGTATCCGGCCGTCCGCTCGGCCCAGACGGCGCGCAGTGACTCCATCCGGCGCCAGGCGGCGACATAGTCGGCCGCAGTCACCGACCCGCCCGACCGGAACCGTTCGAGGATGCGCGCGAACATCTTGCCCGGTGCGGCCTCGATCGTGTCGCGCCACAGGCCGTAGGCCTCGGCCGTCAGCAAGGTGCCCGACAGCGACATAGCCTCGGCCACCTCGGGCGCGATGAGGCGCTCGACCCGCGCCCCCGCCCGCGCCAGGCGGTCGGTCGCGGTGTCGAAGCCGGTCGCCGGGTGGTCGCGCAGTGCGTCCATCGCCACGGTTTCCAGGATCGCCAGCCGCATCCCGCGCAGGCCGCTGCCGGACAGGTCCGCCGGACGTTCGCCGGCCATGGCGGCGAAGACCATTGCGCAATCCTCGACCGACCGCGCCAGAGGTCCCGGCGTGTCGAACCGCAGCGCCAGTGGCACGATCCCTTCGAGCGGCAGGCGGCCGTGTGAGGGCTTGAACCCCACGAGGTCGTTCCAGGCCGCCGGGACGCGAACCGAACCGCCGGTGTCGGTGCCCACTGCGGCCGGCGCCAGCCCATGCGCGACCGAGGCCGCCGCGCCCGAGGATGACCCGCCCGGCACCGCCGCGGGGTCGTTGACGCAAGGCGGTGTCGCCGTCACCGGGTTCAGCCCGAGGCCCGAGAAGGCCAGTTCCGACATGTGCGTCTTGCCCAGGCACACGAGGCCCTGCGCCGTGGCCGTGTGCAGGATCGGCGCGTCTGCATCGGGGATTCGGCCCTTGAGCAGCGCGCTTCCGGCCTCGCAGAAGGCGCCGGCGGCGTCGATGTTGTCCTTCCACGACAGCGGCACGCCATCCAGCAGGCCGATCCGCCGCCCCGCCTTGGCCCGATCGGCCGCGGCCATGGCCATCGACCGCGCGCGCCGCGGCGTGGTGCGGGCATAGATGCGCCCCGCATCGGGATGGGCGGCGATGGCGTCGAGAAAGGCCTCGGTCAGTTCCATGGCGTTGATGCGGCCCGCCCCGATCTCGCGCCCCAGATCCGCTGCTGTCATCCACAGCCAGTTCGTCGCCATTTCCGTTTCCCGCCGCTTGCGCCCCGGGGCGCGACGGTAGCGGCACGGCGGCGCATGGACAACCGGGACCGGCGGCCCTAGGTCGGGTGCATGACGCATGACGCCGACATCCTGATCGTGGGCGGGGGCCTGAACGGCCCGGCGCTGGCCCTGGCCGCAGGGCAGGCCGGTCTGACCAGCGTGGTGATCGACGCTCGCCCTGCGCCCGACCGGGCCGAACCCGGCTTCGACGGGCGGGCCTATGCGCTGGCCGCGGCCTC
>DAOLBY010000132.1:0-9666 GCA_035324325.1 Paracoccaceae bacterium
GGGGGGGTGGTGGTGGCGGGTCGTGGCGCGCCGGGCGTCGTCGGGCGGCTCTATCTCGGCGACCGGGCGCTCGCCGACATGGCCGTGGGGCCTGACGGTGCCTGGGGCGGGCTGCTGCCCGAGGTGGCGCCCGGCCTCTACCGGCTGCGTGCGGACCAGGTCGACCCCAGGGGCCGGGTCACCGCCCGGTTCGAGACGCCCTTCCAGCGCGAGACGCTGGAGCGTCTGGCGGCTGTGACGGGGCAGGGTGCCGCGCCGGCCGCGCCGGACACCCCTGCAGCGGCGCCGGCACCCGATCAGGCGGCGCTGCCTGCAACGCCGTCCCCCGAAGCCCCGCCGCCGCCGGAACCGCCGGCCAGGGCACCGGACGCCCCGCCGCCCGCGCCGGTGGCAGCTGCGCCGGCCGACGTCCCCGAACCGGTCGTCGCCGCGCCTGCCGCGGTGGCAGCTGCGCCCGCGGCACTCCCGCCTGCCGCGACCCCGCAGCCGGCCACCGATGCGGGAGCCGCAGCGCCAGCCGTTCCGGCTGCGCCTGCACCCGCCGCCCCCGCGCCGCCCGAAGCCGTCGCCGCCCCGTCGTCGGCACCGCCCGGACCAGCGCCTGCCGCGCCCTCGCCAGCCGCGCCCGGGACGGTCGCCGCCACGCCGGCGGCGCCCGCCCCGGCCGTGGCTGCGTCCGTCCCGGCGGTCCCGGCGGCACCTTCCCCCGCCACCGGAACCGTGGCTGCGGTCCCGGTGGCGCCCGCGGCCCCGTCCGCCCCCGTCACCGTTACGGTGCAGCCGGGGTCGACGCTCTGGGCCATCGCGCGGGGACGCTATGGCGACGGCATCCTCTATGTGCAGGTCTACGACGCCAACCGCGGCCAGATCCGCAACCCCGACCTGATCTATCCGGGTCAGGTGTTCACGCTGCCCGATCTGCCTCCGCGCCCCTGAACGCTGCACAGGCCCGGCGCGACGCCGCCTCTGGCCTTCGCCGCGGACCGCCCCTAGACAGGGGCGACGACAGGGGGCCCGGATGCGGCGCGTGACGAGATCGGCAACCAGTGCGGACGGCGACGGGCGCGAAGCCTCGGGCCGGCAGACCATCCTGCGGGTCGTTCCCTATCTCTGGCCAGAGGGCGAGCCCTGGGTGAAGCGCCGGGTCGTGGCGGCGCTGGCGATGCTGTTCGCGGCCAAGAGCGTCTCGGTCTCGACCCCCTTCCTCTACAAGGCGGCGGTCGACACGCTCGCCGGCCCGACGCCCGATGCCGCGACGATGCTGGCGCTGGGCGCCGTGGGGCTGACGGTGGCCTACGGCGTGGCGCGGCTGATGACCGTGGGCTTCCAGGAGGCGCGGGACGCGATCTTCGTGCGCGTTGGCCAGCGGGCGCTGCGCAAGCTGGCGCTGGAAACCTTCACCCATATCCACCGGCTGTCGCTGCGCTATCACATCACGCGCAAGACCGGGGGCCTCAGCCGGATCATCGAACGCGGGGTGAAGGGCGTCGATTTCCTGCTGCGCTTCATGCTGTTCTCGATCGGGCCGCTGATCCTGGAACTGAGCATGGTCGCGGTGATCTTCGCGCTGGTGTTCGGGGTCGAATACATGGCGGTGGTGGTGGTGACCATCGCGCTCTACGTCGCCTTCACCTTCCGCGTGACCGAATGGCGCGTGAAGATCCGGCGCGAGATGAACGACCAGGACACCGACGCGAACCAGAAGGCGATCGACAGCCTGCTGAACTTCGAGACGGTCAAGTATTTCAACGCCGAGGCGCGCGAGGCCGCGCGCTACGACACGGCGATGGCGGCCTACGAGAAGGCGGCGGTCAAGACCGGGCTGTCGTTGTCCTTCCTGAACCTCGGCCAGGCCTTCCTGATCACCTGCGGTCTCGTTGCGGTGATGGTGATGGCGGCCAGGGGGGTGCAGGCGGGCCGCCTGACCGTGGGCGATTTCGTCATGGTCAACGCCTACATGATCCAGATCACCATGCCGCTGAACTTCCTCGGCACGGTCTATCGCGAAATCCGGCAGGCGCTGGTGGACGGGGGCGAGATGTTCGGTCTTCGGGGCCGGCCCGCAGAGCTCCCCGCCCGCCCTGGCGCCCCGCCGCTGAAGGTGGCCGGCGGCGAGGTCGTGTTCGACGGGGTCGAGTTCGCCTATGAGGCGGCGCGCCCCATCCTCAAGGGCATTTCGGTGCGGGCCGGCCCGGGCGAGCGGGTGGCGCTGGTCGGCCCCTCGGGGTCGGGGAAATCCACCATCGGGCGGCTTCTGTTCCGCTTCTACGACGTGAAGGGCGGGGCCATCCGCATCGACGGTCAGGACCTGCGCGAGGTCACGCAGGGCTCGATCCATGCGCAGGTGGGGGTCGTGCCGCAGGACACCGTGCTGTTCAACGACACGATCCACTACAACATCGCCTATGGTCGCCCCGAGGCCGGCGACGCCGAGATCGAGGATGCCGCGCGGGCCGCGAAGATCCACGATTTCATCCTGTCGCTGCCCGAAGGCTATCAGACCCGGGTGGGAGAGCGGGGCCTGAAACTGTCGGGCGGCGAGAAGCAGCGCGTCGGCATTGCGCGGACGCTGCTGAAGAACCCGCCGATCCTGCTTCTGGACGAGGCGACGAGCGCGCTCGATACCCAGACGGAACGCGACATCCAGGACAGCCTGCGCGAGATGGGGCAGGGTCGCACCGTGCTGGTGATCGCGCACCGCCTGTCCACCATCGCCGACGCCGACCGCATCGTGGTGCTCGAGGCGGGCCGCGTGGTCGAGGAGGGCACGCATGAGGCGCTGATCGACGCGGGCGGCCGCTATGCCGCGATGTGGGCTGCGCAATCGGCCGAGGAGGCGCCCGAGGAACGGCCGCTGGTGCCCTTCGGCCTGGTGCCGGCCGATCTGCCGGACCCCCCCGTCACCGACTGACAACGGCCGGGCAGGCCGGCGACCCGGCCCGCGCCTATTCTGCTGCGCGCAGCGGCGGGGCGGGCATTCCCTGCACCGGCGTCAGATCTTCATCGGGCTCGCGGTGCTGTGCCTCGGGATCGGGTATGGCCGCCGCCGACGGCGGTTCGGGCGCGTCGGACGCATCGGGCTCGTCCCAGATGATTGTCGGGTTGCGGACCTTGCGTGCGGCGCGGGTCAGCGCAAGCTCGCGCGCAGCGTCGCTGCCCTTGCCCATCGACAGCGCCGAGAGCGCCGCAAGGCTGCGGTAGGCACCGATGCCGAACCACACCCGCAGCGCCAGCAGCGCGGGCGTGAACACCAGCGTCAGCACCGTCGCGGTGCCGAGGCCGAACACCACCGCGGTGGCCAGCTGCTTCCACCACAGCGCGGTCGGGCTGTTGATCGACCAGCCGCCGGCCAGGAAGTCGAAGGACAGGCCGAACATCATCGGCGTCAGGCCCGCCATCGTGGTGATCGTGGTCAGCAGGACAGGCCGGATGCGCGCCTCGGCGGTGCGCACGATGGCCTCGATCCGCGGCATGTAGCGGCTGTATTCCTGGTAGGTGTCGATCAGCACGATGTTGTTGTTCACGACGATCCCGGCCAGCGCCACGATCCCGGTGCCGGTCATGATGATCGAGAAGGTCTGGTCCATCACCAGCATCCCGATCAGGACGCCCGTGGTCGACAGCACGACCGCAATCAGCACCAGGACCGCGTTGTAGAAGCTGTTGAACTGCGCCAGCAGGATCACGAACATCAGCCCGAGCGCGCCGGCGAAGGCGGTCATCAGGAAGGCGCCCGATTCCGCCTGTTCCTCCTGGTCGCCCGTCCATTCCCAGGACACCCCGGGGGGCAGGGGCCTTTCGGCGGTCAGCCATCCGGTCAGCACGGCGATGCGTTCGTTGGCGTTGATCGCCGTGCCATCGGGCGTGGTCAGGCCCGCGGACACATCCGCCTTCACGTCGAAATAGCGCTGCTGGTCCACCCGGTCGATGCGTCCGAGCTTGGCCACGGGTTCGCGGGGGACGAAGTTCGACAGCGGCACCAGCCCCTCGGCGGTGCGCACCTTGAGCGTGTCGAGCGTGGACAGGACGCGGTCGCCTTCGGGCAGGCGCACGCGGATCTCGATCTCCTCGTCGGAGGTATCCACCCGCATCGTGTCCAGAAGGATGCCGCGCGTGACCAGCTGCACCATGCCGCCCACGGTCGCCACATCGGCGCCGAAGCGGCCGGCCTGGGCCACGTCCACGCGGATCTCCCAGTCTATGCCGGGCAGCGGCAGGCTGTCCTCGATGGCAGTCAGGCCCTCGGTCGCGGCGAACCTGGCGCGGACCACGCGCACCGCCTCGGTCAGGGCGGCGAAGTCGTCGCCCTTCAGCCGCAGGTGGACGGGTTTTCCCGATGCCGGGCCGCGGCTCTGGCTGATCGCCTCGGTCTGGATGCCGGGCAGGGCGGCCAGCCTGGCGAGGATCCGCTCCAACACCAGATCGCCGTCCAGATCGGGATTGTCCTTGCGCAGCCCCCAGGGCGTCATCTCGACCTGGATCTGTCCCACGGTGTCGAGCGGGCTCGACGCGCCGCCGGTGTTCGTGTTCAGCCCCCCCGCGCCGGCGAAGGAGAACACGGTATCGACGCCGGGCTCCGCCAGCACGATGGCCTCGGCCTCGCGCAGCAGCGCGTCCTTTTCCGGCAGGCTCAGGTTGCCGCGGGCACGGACATAGACGATGGCCTGTTCCGTCTCGCTTTCGACGAAGAACTCCACACCCTTCGAATTGGCGGCGAAGTAGCCGAAGGTCATGACGACGAAGGCGATCACCGCGCCGATGGTGACGAAGGGCATCACCGGGTTGCCCGCGATGGCCTTGATCAGCATTCCGAAGGCGGTGCGGCGGTGGCCGGCGCGGATCGGGCGGGGGGCGCGGGTGATCCGCGCCGCCTCGAGCGTGATCGAGGACAGGACGGCGCCGGCGATGAAGATCAGGGCGCCCGGCACGATCGACAAGGCACCGGTCGGGGCGGACGCACCCAGCAGGTAGGCCGGGCGACGGTCCTGCATGGCCCCGGTGAACACCAGCCACAGCGACGGCAGCACCAGCGCGGCGCGCAGCCACCAGTTCGGCACGGCCCGCCGCAGCAGCGCCGCCGCCCGTTCGAAGTTGCGCGACAGCCGCCCGGCGACGCCGCCCATGACCGGCAGGTAGACCAGCGCCACCACAAGGCTGGCAGACAGCACGAAGATCAGCGTGACCGGCAGCATCCCCATGAACTCGCCCGGCACCCCGGGCCAGAACAGCATGGGCAGGAAGGCGCAGAGCGTGGTGGCGGTGGAACTGACCACCGGCCAGAACATGCGCTTGGCGGCCTCGGTGTAGGCCGCCATCGGGCCGGAGCCGTCCTGGATGCGCGTGTCGGCGTATTCCACCACCACGATGGCGCCATCGACCAGCATCCCCACGGCCAGGATCAGCCCGAACATCACGATGTTCGACACGCTGATCCCCATCACCGCAAGAAGCGCGAAGCACAGCAGGAACGAGGTCGGGATCGAGAAGCCGACGAGCAGCGCCGAGCGGGTGCCGAGACTGGCCAGCACCACGATCATCACCAGCGCGATGGCCGTCAGCACCGAGCCTTCGAGCTGGCTGACCATGCTGGCGACCTGCGTCGACTGGTCGAGCGCCAGCGTCACCTGCACGGCGTCGCGTTCGGCGGCAGGCCAGGTGGCGCGCTCGGCCTCGACCGTGCGGCGCACCTCGGCGGTGGTGTCCATCAGGTTGAAGCCCTTGCGCTTGACGACCTGCAGCGCGACCGTCGTCTCGCCGTTGACGCGCGCGGTGCCCTGCCGGTCCTCGAAGGTCAGGCGGATGTCGGCCAGATCGCCCAGCGTGATGACCCTGTCGCCGTTGGTCTTGACCGGCAGGTCGTAGACCTGCTGGGGCCGGGTGAAGGACGACGGCACCTTGACCGCGAAGGCGCCGCCGCCGGTTTCCACCTCGCCGGCCGCGATCAGCCGGTTGTTGTTGACGACGACGCTGATCAGTTCGCCCGCGGTGACGTTGTAGGCCTCGAGCTTCAGGGGGTCGATCACCACCTCCAGCATCTCGTCGCGCTGGCCGGCCAGTTCCACCTTCAGGACGGCATCCAGCCCCTCGATCCGGTCCTCCAGCGCCTTGGCGGCCCGCAGCAGCGTGCGTTCGGGCACGTTGCCCGACAGCGCCACGACGATGATGGGAAACTCGGAAAAGTTGATCTCGTTGATCGAATACTTCTCGGCGCCGCTCGGGAACTTCGCCTCGGCGTTGTTCATCTTGTCGCGCACGTCGGCGATGGTCTTGGTCTTGTCCCAGCCGAACTCGAACTCCATCACCAGGCCGGCATAGCCCTCGGCCGCGGTGCCCGACATCTTCTTCAGCCCGTCGAGGCCCGACATCTCGGTCTCCATGACCTTGACGAGCATCGTCTCGCTGTCGGCGGCCGAAATGCCGGGGAAGGGGACCGAGACAAAGAGGGCCGGGATCTCGATGTCGGGCTCGCCCTCCTTGGGCAGGCTGACATAGGAATAGGTGCCGGCGAGCACCGACAGAACGATGAAGGCGATGACCATCCGGGCCCGCGATGCGGCCCAGTCGACGATGCCGGTCATGGCCGCGCCTCGCGCAGGGTGACGGCGACCGCGGCGCCGTCGGCCACGAACTCCTGCCCGACCACGATGATCTCGGCCTCATCCGGCAGGCCGGTGACCCAGACGCCGCTGGTGGTGTCGCGCAGCATCTGCCCCGCCGCAAACCCCGCCACGCCCGCATCGACCAGCCGCAGACCCAGCCGCCCGTTGTCGTCCAGCGTCAGCGCCGAGGCCGGAACGATATGGCCCATCCGCCCCTCGGCCGCGATCAGCATCTCGGCAGTCTGACCGTCACGGATGTGCAGGTCCGGGTTCGGCACGGTGACATCGACGCGGAAGGTGCGCGTCAGCGGATCGGCCGAGCGCGACAGGAAGGTGACGCGCCCCACGACCTCGCGCCCCGACACCAGTCGGGCGCCGGCCATGGCGCCGACCTCGATCTTGTCCACGTCCGTCTCGGACACGAAGCCCACGATCTTGATCGGGTCGAGCGCGATGACCGTGGCGCAGGGCGATCCGGGCTGCAGCAGGCTGCCGATCTCGGCCGCGTCGGTTTCCAGCAGGCCGTCGAAGGGTGCCCGCAGCGTCAGCCGGTCGATCTCGCGCGCGGCCGCGCCGACGGCGGCCTCGGCTGCGCGCGCGGCGGTGGCGTTCGCCGCCAGCCCTGCCTCGGCCGAGGCGACGGCGGCCCGCGCGCCCTCGACCGCGGACTGCGCCCCGGCGACGCGGGTTTCAGAGGCAAAGCCGCCCTCCGACAGGCGCACCGCGGCGCGGTCGTTGATCTCGGCCTCGGACAGCCGGGCGCGCGCCTCGGACAACCGCGCCGCGGCTTCGGGCACGCGCGCCTGCGCCTCGGCCAGCCGGGCCTCGGCTTCGGCCAGCGCTGCGGGACGGGTGCCGGGGTCGATCTGGCACAGCACCTGGCCCGCCGTCACATAGGCACCGCGGCGCAGCGGCTCGGACACGACAAGCCCTGCCGTCTCGGCCCGCACCTCGACCTGGCGGGCGGCCTCGGTTCGGCCGCGGGCCAGCACCGCATTCTCGACCTCCTGCGCCTGCGACCGGATCGCCACGACCGCAACGGGGGGCGGGCCATCTGCCTCGGACGGCGTGGTGGCCGGGGCAGCGGCGGCAGGGTCGCCGCCGGCGAAGGCGACCACCCGGTCGCGCTCGGCAATCAGCAAGTACAGGCTGGCGGAAACCACAGCCGCCGTGATCAGGGGGAAGACACGCATCGACGCCTCTCGTGGACCGGACAGGCGGCCGTGGCTGCGGCCCTGGGCGGAGTACCTGCACAGTCGCGTTTCCTACGCTGAACTGCACGGTTCAGATTAAACTTTCTGCGCCGCGGCTGCAAGGGCCAGCCGGCGGGCTTCCGGCGCCCCGGGGGCGGCAGGGCTTGGCAAGCGCGGCGCGACCCGTGTAAGACGGTCGCGGGCAAGGAGTGGGCAGCGTTGAGCAATCCCGACAGCTTCATCGAGGAAGTCACCGAAGAGGTGCGCCGCGACCGGCTTTTCGCGCTGTTCCGCCGCTACGGCTGGATTGCCGGGGTTGCCGTCCTGGCGCTGGTCGGCGGTGCCGCCTTCACCGAATACCGCAAGGCCCAGGGGGTCACGGCGGCGCAGGCCTTCGGCGATGCCGTGCTGACCGCGCTGGAGGCACCGACGGCTGCCGACCGGCGCGCGGCGCTGGCGGCGGTCCCGGCGACCGGGGAGCGCGCGGCGGTGCTGAACCTGCTGCTGGCCTCGGACCCCGACGAGGACCGGGCGGCGACGCTGGCTGCGCTGGATGCGGTCGCGGGGGATGCGGCGCTGCCGCAGGTCTGGCGCGACCTTGCCGTGCTGCGCCGGGTGATCCTGGCGGGGGCCGAGATGCCGCTGTCCGACCGGCGGGCCGCGCTCGACCCGCTCGCGGTGCCGGGCCGGGCCTTCCGGCCCCTGGCGCTGGAACAACTTGCCTACCTGGCGGTCGAGGGTGGCGACGGGCCCGCCGCGGTCGTGCAGTTGCGCGCATTGACCCAGGACCAGGAGGCGCCGGCCGGCCTGCGCAGACGCGCGCAGCAGATGATCATGGCGCTCGGGGGCGACAGTGCGGGGGCGTGACGCGCGCGTCCTTGGCGGGCTGGCCGGGCTGGCGCTGATGCTGGCCGGCTGCGGCGAGCGCGAACTGATCCTGACCGGCGAGCGCTTCGACCCGCGCGCGCCGCTTGACGCCTCGATCCCGGTCGAGGGCGAGGCGCCCCCCGTCGATACCACCGGCCGGATGGAGAACCGCGCGCTGCCCGTCAGCCTGCCGCCCGTGCAGGCATCCCCCGAATGGACACACCGCGGCGGCAACGCCCGCCATGTCGCGCCACATGCCGCGCTGTCGGCCGCCCCGCAGAGGGTGTGGAGCGCATCGCTCGGCCAGGGCAACACGCGGCGCACGCGGATCGTGGCGCAGCCCGTCGCGGGCGGCGGCCTCGTCTTCGGCATGGATGCGGGCGCCCGCGTCAGCGCCTTCACGCCCGCCGGCGGCACCGCCTGGGCGGTCGACCTGCGACCGACATCCGATGCCTCGCAGATATCGGGCGGGGGGCTCGCCTATGGCGCGGGCCGGGTGCTGGCCAGCACGGGGTACGGCGAGCTTGTCGCGCTCGACCCTGCGAACGGCGCGGTGGTCTGGCGCCAGCGCCTGGGCGCGCCGGCAGCCGGGGCGCCGATGGTCGAGGACAACATCGCCTATGTGGTGGCGCGCGACAGTTCGGCATGGGCCATCGACATCCGCAACGGCCGCATCGTCTGGGAACTGCCGGGCACGCCCTCGCCCTCGGGCATGATCGGCTCGGGGTCGCCCGCGGCTGCCGGCGCCAGGGTCCTGTTTCCCTTCCCCAGCGGCGAACTGGTCGCGGCAGAGCGGGCCTCGGGCCTGCGCGTCTGGCAGGCGGTCATCGCCGGCCAGCGCCGCGGCCGGGCCTATGCGGGCCTGACCGAGATCACGTCCGACCCGGTCGTGGCGGGGAACGTGACCTATGTGGGCAACGCCAGCGGCCGGACCGTCGCGCTCGACACCGCCACCGGCGGGCGGCTCTGGTCGGCGCGCGAAGGCGCCTATGGCCCGGTGCTGCCCG
>DAOLBY010000132.1:9676-9968 GCA_035324325.1 Paracoccaceae bacterium
CGCCGCCACGGGCGAGATCGTCTGGTCGGTCGAGATGCCCTACTACCCCAACGAGCGCGAGCGCCGCCGCGCGGCCATCGTGCCTCATTTCGGCCCCGTGCTGGCGGGCGGGCGGCTGGTGGTGGCCTCGGGCGACGGCCTCGTGCGGTTCTTCAACCCGGTGGACGGGGCGGCGGTCGGATCGCTGCAGGTGCCGGGGGGCGCGGCGGCGGCACCGGCCTTCGCGGCCGGGCTGATGCTGATTGCGGGCGGCAACGGGCAGCTTCACGCTTTCCGCTGACGCCCCGATGGG
>DAOLBY010000133.1:0-9954 GCA_035324325.1 Paracoccaceae bacterium
CTCGCGATCATAGTCGATGGTCAGCTCGTCGCCCGCCTCGACCCAGATCTCGCCGGTTTCCTCGTTGATGATGTCGCGCGACACATACTTGCCCACGATCTGGTCGAAGGGCAGCAAGAGCTCGGTGATCGTGCCCTCTCTCGACCAGGTGTTCGCCATCTTGGGCGTCACCTTCTCGCCTGCCTTGAGGATGACCTCGCCGGTGGCCGCGTCGACCAGATCGAAGGTCGGACGGGTGCCCGACAGGCGCTTGGGGAAGAACCGGGTCGCCCAACCGCGGTTCTTGACGTAGCGATAGGACACGGTCTCGTAATAGGCATCCATGATGCCGTCCTGGTCCATCCCGAGGGCATAGAGCAGCGTGGTCACCGGCAGTTTGCGGCGGCGGTCGATGCGGGCAAAGACCACGTCCTTGGCGTCGAACTCGAAGTCGAGCCACGACCCGCGATAGGGGATGATGCGGCAGGCAAACAGAAGCTTGCCCGAGGAATGGGTCTTGCCCTTGTCGTGGTCGAAGAACACGCCCGGGCTGCGGTGCATCTGGCTGACGATCACCCGCTCGGTCCCGTTCACGATGAAGGTCCCGTTCGGCGTCATCAGGGGCATGTCGCCCATGTAGACATCCTGTTCCTTGATGTCCTTGACCGACCGAGCCCCGGTCGTTTCGTCCACATCGAACACGATCAGCCGCAGCGTCACCTTCAGCGGCGCGGCATAGGTCAGGTCGCGCTGCATGCATTCGTCAACGTCGTATTTCGGCTTTTCCAGGTCGTATCGCACGAACTCGAGCACGGCGGTCTCGTTGAAGTCCTTGATCGGAAAGACCGACTGGAACACGCCCTGGATGCCCTCGCCGTCCTGGGGGCGCTCGGCGTCGCCCGAGCGCAGGAACAGGTCGTAGGAGGACTTCTGAACCTCGATGAGGTTCGGCATTTCCAGCACTTCACGGATCTTGCCGAAGTAGCGGCGGATACGCTTCTGGCCAACGTAAGCTTGCGCCATGCTCGTCGTCACCTTTCGTCATCTCGCGGGCGCAGGGGCCGTCGGGGCCACGGCCTTGCGCCGCCTGAGGACAGGTTGGTGGCGTTCCATTCATGCGGGCCGTCCCACCGGCCCGCCCCCGAACGCCACACCGCACCTGGGGGGTGTGCCCTTTCCGGCCAGGCCGGGGACGGGGCGCACCGCCGAGAGGCGGGTCTTTCAGACGGATGCGGCCGGGCCCGGCCTGCGCCGGACCCAGCCCCACCGATACGTCAGGATGCCTGCGGCACCCGCCGCGTCACTTCAGCTCGACCTTGGCGCCAGCCTCTTCGAGCTTCTTCTTCATGGCTTCGGCATCGGCCTTCGAGGCCTGTTCCTTCACCTTGCCGCCGGCCTCGACGAGGTCCTTGGCTTCCTTGAGGCCCAGACCGGTGATGGTGCGGACTTCCTTGATCACGTTGATCTTGTTCGGGCCGGCCTCGACGAGGACGACGTCGAACTCGGTCTTTTCCTCTTCGGCCGGGGCGGCAGCGCCACCGGCGGCCGGACCGGCGGCCATCATCACCGCGCCACCGGCGGCGGGCTCGATGCCGTACTTGTCCTTGAGGATGGTCTTGAGTTCCTGAGCCTGCAGCAGGGTCAGGCCCACGATCTCTTCGGCGAGTTTGTTCAGATCAGCCATTTCGGTTTTCCAGTTCCGTTAGATGGGGTCCAACGCGGTGGGGTCAACCCGCCGCGGATGTCGCGGGGATCAGGCGGCAGCCTTCTCCTCGATGGTCGAAAGGATGCTCGCGATATTCGAAGCAGGCGCGCCGATGGCCCCCGCCAGGTTCGATGCCGGTGCCCCGAGGCACGCCACGATCTGAGCGATGAGCTCTTCGCGCGACGGCATCGACGACACGGCCTTCACCCCGGCAGCGTCCAGCACCGTGCTGCCCATCGCCCCGCCGATGATGACGAACTTCTCGTTCGTCTTGGCGTAGGCCTCGCAGACCTTGGCCGCAGCCACGGGGTCTTCCGAGAAGGCCAGCACGGTCATGCCCGTGAGAAGGTCGCCCATCCTGACGGACGAGGTTCCTTCGAGGGCGATCTTGGCGAGCTTGTTCTTGGCAACGCGAACCGAACCCCCGGCATCGCGCATGCGCGCGCGAAGGTCCTGCATCTGCTTGACCGTGACACCCGCGTAGTGGGCAACGACCACGACGCCAGAGCTTTCGAAGATCTGGCCGAGTTCCTCGACCACTTTCTCTTTCTGGGCTCTATCCACAGTTCCACTCCAAGAATGGGGGTTTCCCCCCGGCTCATTCGCGCCGCCCCATTGGCGGGGCGGCGGTCGGGTCCGCTGGTTCCCGAAACCAGGATCGCCCAAGGGCGCCCTTTCATCCCGTTCCCCATCTCGGGCAGGATTTACGGCGTTTGCGCGCCACCCACCGTCTCGGACAGGACCGGGCGCTTCGGGTTTCCCCTGGGCCCGGCCAATCCCGGTTTCCCGGGAATCTCGTCTTGCCGTGGTGCGCATCAATGCGCACCCTACGGGTCGGCACAGGGTGCGCATTGATGCGCACCCCATCCTCCGGTCACCCGGCGGCAGTCGCGCTCGACAGGTCGACCGAAACGCCCGGCCCCATGGTCGAGGACAGCGACACCTTCTTCAGATAGGTGCCCTTGGCCCCCGAGGGCTTGGCGCGGCTGACCGCATCGACGAAGGCGCGCACGTTCTGCGCCAGCTTTTCGGTGTCGAAACTGACCTTGCCGACGCCGGCATGGATCACGCCCGCCTTCTCGACCTTGAACTGGACCTCGCCGCCCTTGGCGTTCTTCACCGCCGTCGCCACATCCGGCGTCACGGTGCCCACCTTGGGGTTCGGCATCAGGTTGCGCGGCCCGAGGATCTTCCCGAGGCGCCCGACCAGCGGCATCATGTCCGGCGTCGCGATGCAGCGGTCGAACTCGATCTTGCCTTGCTGGATCGTCTCCATCAGATCCTCGGCGCCCACGATGTCGGCGCCGGCCGCCTTGGCCTCGTCGGCCTTGCCGCCGCGGGCGAAGACCGCCACGCGCACCGTCTTGCCGGTGCCGTTCGGCAGCGTCACGACGCCGCGCACCATCTGATCGGCATGCCGGGGGTCCACGCCCAGGTTCATCGCCACTTCGACAGTCTCGTCGAACTTGGCCGAGGCCGCCGTCTTGATCAGCGCCAGCGCCTCTTCCAGCTTCAGGTTCGCCTTGCCCTCGAACTGGGCGTTCGCCGCCTTGGCCCGTTTGCTCATCCTTGCCATGGCTTACCCCTTCACCTCGATGCCGCAGGACTTCGCGGAACCCAGAATGATCTGCATCGCGCCCTCGATGTCGTTTGCGTTCAGGTCCTTCATCTTGGCTTCGGCGATCTGGCGGATCTGTGCGACCGTCACCTTGCCCGCCACCTCGCGGCCCGGCTTGGCCGATCCCTTGGCGCGGTTGCGCTTGCCCACCGGGGGCAGGCCCGCCGCCTGCTTCAGCAGGAAAGACGCCGGCGGCGTCTTGAGTTCCAGGCTGAACGACTTGTCCTGGTAGTAGGTGATGACGACGGGCGTGGGCGTGCCGGGCGCGATCTCGGCCGTCTTGGCGTTGAATTCCTTGACGAAGGCCATGATGTTCAGGCCGCGCTGGCCCAGCGCGGGGCCCACGGGGGGCGAGGGGTTGGCCTGTTGGGCCTTCACCATCAGCTTGAGGCTGCCGATTACCTTCTTGGCCATGACGGCCGCTCCTTTCTCACCATGCGCCAGGCGCTTGCCCGGCAGGTTTAGCGGTCCGGTCCGTCACCCCATGACCCGAAGGCCCGCGGCGCTCGCCTCCCGCGCTCTCGCGTCAGATGCCCTTGGTCACCTGCGTGAATTCCAGTTCCACCGGCGTCGGCCGGCCGAAGATCGACACCGAGACCTTGAGGCGGTTCGACGACTCGTCCACCTCTTCCACCATGCCGTCGAAGCCGTCGAACGGCCCGTCCGTCACCTTGACCTTCTCGCCGATGTCGAACCGGATCAGGTTGCGCGGGGCTTCCTGGGTTTCCGACGCGCGCTTCAGGATGCGCGCAACCTCGGCGTCCTGCATCGGCATCGGGCGACCCTGCGGGCCGAGAAAGCCGGTGACACGGTTGATCGACGAGATCAGGTGATACCCCTGCGAGGACATTTCCATATGGACCAGCACATAGCCCGGCATGATCCGGCGTTCCGACGTGACCTTCTTGCCGCGGCGGACCTCCATCACCTCTTCGGTGGGAACCAGCACCTCGTCGATCTCGTCCTGAAGGCCCTTCTCGGCCACGGTCTGACGGATCTTCTCGGCAACCTGCTTCTCGAAGTTCGAGAGCACGCTCACCGAATACCAACGCATCGCCATGCCGCCTTCACCTTCCGCCGTCCCGGCGTGCAGCCGGTGTCGTTCTTTGCTGCCCGGGGCGCACGGTCTGCACACCCTCTCCAACAACGAATCGCGCGCAACCCGAATCGCTGCGCGCCTTCTGTGTCGGACGAGGCGCCCCGATAGCCTCCGCCTGCAGGGATTTCAAGGCGAAATCGGCCGAGTGCCCGCGCCCGGGGCACGCACCGGCGCGATGTCAGCCCACGCTGGTCAGGATCAGGCTCAGACCCCAGCGGATGCCGAGATCGACAAGCGCGAAGAAGGTCGCGGTCAGCGCCGCCATGACGAAGACCATCACGGTGGTCAGCACGACCTCGCGTCGGTTCGGCCAGACGACCTTGCCCACCTCGGCGCGCACCTGCTGGAGGAACTGGAGGGGGTTGGTTCTGGCCATGACGCTTTCCTGCGGGTACCCGGGTCGGGCCGAGATACGCGCATCGGCAGGGGGATTCAAGGCCGCCCCCCCGCAAGCGGAAGGCTCAGGCCAGCCCGTGCATCAGCCGGCGCGACGGGCCGCGGCCTTCGCGCGCACGTTCGGCTGCGGCCATGGCAGCAAGGCGACGGACGGCGGGGCCATCGTCGTCGGCCTTTGCGGCGGTACCGCGCAGACGCGCGACGATCGCAGCAAGGCCAGGCATCGCGACGGCGGGTGTTTCGCCCTTGGCTGGGCGAAGGCGGGCGGTCAGGGCGGAAAGCGAAAGGGTCATGGCGATATCCTCCTGGTTGCAAGAATTGCGCCCGACCATGGCAGCACTGCGGCCTCCGCGTGTCCGGTGCGCGAAATCTTCGCGTCCGGCGGGGGGCGCCGACGGGTGCCTGTGTTCGATGCGGCGGAAGGTGGCAGGGGCAGCAGGGCTCGAACCCGCGACCTACGGTTTTGGAGACCGTCGCTCTACCAACTGAGCTATACCCCTAGGCCTGCGCGGCGGGGTAAGCCAGGCCGGTCCGAAACGCAAGGGGATTGCGCGGCGCCGGCGTCCTCAGCCGAGCCGCACGGTCGGATCCCCTTCGCGCTCCCGCTCGGCGCGGATGCGGTCGGCCAGCCGTTCGAACGGATCCTGCGCCACCGGACGCGGCCGGCGCCCGGACAGCAGCCTTGACAGCGAGAAACCGGGCCGCACCGGCGGCACATCGGGTCGCCGCGACCGGATCACCGGCGCGGACGCAGGTGGCTCCGGCGCGGGTTGCGCCCCGGCGGACTCGGCCGGCCGCTGCACCATGGCCCAGACCGGCAGCGGTGGCTTTGCGGCGGGTGCCGGCTGCGAAGCCGATGAACCCGCCGCGCGATCGGGATGGGGCCGCACGTCCCGTGCCGACCTGCCGCCCCCGAAGCCGAGCCTGCGCAGCCCGCGACGGACCCAGATCACGACGACCAGCCCGATGCCGAGCAGTGTCAGGGCGACGGACAGCATCGCTCCGCCGATGCTGCCCATCGCGTCCAGCGCGCCGGTCAGTGTGCCGGCATCCTGCATCCTTCCGGTCGGTGCCCCGAAAGAGAACAGCGACACGACACCGATGACGACAATAGCCCCCAGGATCCGGCGCAGACCGCCGCCACGCCCGGGCGCCGCCGGCGGTGAAGCAGCCGGCGCGTGCGGCGGCAGGGCCGGTGCCGAAGATGCACCACCCCTGCGCCGCAGCGCGCGCAGCACATTGAAGCCCCCCAGCGCCGCAAACGCCGCCGCCGCCCAGTAGAACGTGTCGTCTTCCGAGCTGCCGCGCGCGATCCGATGGGTCAGCGCCGCCTCGCGGCCGTTCAGGAACGGCTCTATGAAGTAGAACCCAGCCGCCGGCGTCAGACCGCGATTGGCGATGGCCTCGCGCGCATGGCTGGACCGCGAAAAGGAGGTCTGGAAGCCCGACAGCACCACCACCGGGCCCTGCGCACCGAAGCCCACCGACTGGCTCACCAGGAACGCCGCGAAGGCATCAAGATGGTTGGGGTCGATGGCAACGGCCGCGCGTACCGCCGTCTCGTCGGCGCCGGCTTCGGGGTCCATCAGCAGGTAGAGCAGGTGTTCGCTGGTCACGATGCCGTTCTTGCGGCGGATCAGGCGGATGTTGTTGGGCATCGACAGCTGCGCCACCACCGACAGCTCGTCAGGGATGCGCGGCGTGGCATCGAGGGGCACCTCGCCCACCGCGACGGTTTCGGGCGGTGCCGCGGCCAGCATCTCGGCATAGGCCAGGGACCGGTCGGCCGCGGTCTGAGCGGTGGTCATGGCCATCCAGACCAGAAGCCCCGCAATGACGAACTGGATCGGAAAGAAGCCGAACAGGACGAAACGGATCAAGCCCACGGCGCGCGCCCCCACTTGTCTACGGGGATCCAGAGGCGCGTCCATTCGGCCGTTCTGTGGACCGGATGGCGGCATCTCTGCGGCAACGCCGCCGGCCTGTGGGACAGCCGCCCGGATCGCCGGGCGGCCGCCGTTCCTGTCCACTCGCGGCGGGCCGCGGTCAGAGGTTGCCGGCCGACATCTCGCGCGCGATGTGATCGGCCTGGCGGATCGCCAGCGCCACGATGGTCAGCGTCGGGTTCTCGGCCGCGCCGGTGGTGAAGACCGACCCGTCCGAGACGAACAGGTTGGGCAGGTCGTGCGCCTTGCCCCACTTGTCCACCACGCCGTCCTCGGGCCGTTCCGACATGCGGTTGGTGCCGAGGTTGTGCGTGCTGGGATAGGGCGGGGTCGGGAAGGTGCGGGTGGCGCCCACGGCCTTGTAGATCTCCATCCCCCGGCCATAGGCGTGGTTGCGCATGGCGATGTCGTTCGGATGGTCGTCGAAGTGGACGTTGGCGACCGGCAGGCCATACTGGTCCTTCGTCTCGCTCAGCGTCACGCCGTTCTGCGACTGCGGCATGTCCTCGCCCACGATCCACATCCCCGCCATGTTCTCGTAGGCATCGAGCGCGGTGGTGAAGCTGCGGCCCCAGGCACCGGGGTTCAGGAACGCGGCCATGAATGGCAGGCCCAGCGCCAGCGTTTCCAGTTCGTAGCCGCCGACGAAGCCGCGGCTCGGGTCGTGGCGCGCCTCGTCCTGCACGATGCCGGCCATGGTCGTGCCGCGCCACATGCGCACCGGCCTGTCGAAGACGGCATAGACCGATCCGGTGGTGTGGCGCATGTAGTTGCGCCCGACCTGGCCCGAAGAGTTGGCCAGCCCCTGCGGAAACATCGACGAGGCCGAGTTGAGCAGCAACCGCGGGCTTTCGAAGCTGTTGCCCGCAACGCAGACAATGCGCGCCTTCTGCATCTGGAGGGCTCCCGAGGTGTCGAAATACTCCACCCCGGTCACCTTGCCCGCCGCATCGTGCAGGATGCGGGCGACGTGGGAGCGTTCGCGCACCTCGAGGTTCTCGGTCGCCTCGCCTTCCTCGATCTCGGTATAGGCGGTGGACCATTTGGCGCCCCACTTGCAGCCCTGGAAGCAGAAGCCCGTCTGCTGGCACATGGTGCGGGCCTGGCTGTCGTCGGAGACGATGGCCATGTTGCCGGTGTGGACATTCTGGTAGCCCAACGCGAGAGCACCCTTCTCGAACACCTTGTAGTTGTTGTTGCCGGGCAGGCCGGGGCGCCCGCCGGTGCGCGTCACCCCCAGCTTCTCCTCGGCCTTCTCGTACCATGGCGCCATCTCGGTCGCGTCGATGGGCCAGTCGAGCAGGCTGGCGCCCGCAACCTCGCCGTAGGTGGTGCGCGCCTTCCATTCGTGGTCCTGGAAGCGCAGGCTGGCGCCGGCCCAATGGGTGGTGGTGCCGCCCACGGCCTTGACGATCCAGGCGGGCAGGCCCGAGAAGTCCTTGGCCACGCGCCAGTCGCCGCTGGTCGTGCGGGCGTCGAGCCAGGCGAGCTGGGTGAAGCTTTCCCACTCGTCGTTGATGTAGTCCTGCGGCAGGTAGCGGCCGCCGGCCTCCAGCGCCACGACCTTGACGCCCTTTTGCGCCAGTTCGTTGGCCAGGGTGCCGCCGCCCGCGCCGGTGCCGATGATGACGACCACGCTGTCGTCGTTCAGGTCGAATTTCGCAACCATGTCCCTGCCCCCCTCACAGCCAGTCGATGTCGTCGAAGCCGCGTTCGATGTAGCCGCCTTGGCTGAAGCTCTCGCCCTCGTAGCCGAACAGCGGCCAGACCGCCTTCTGGTTGTAGAGACCCGTCACGAGGCCCGAGCGCACGGTCTGGAAGAAGGTGCTGTCCTCGATGGATTGCAGGACCTTCACGCGGTCCTCCTCCCATCCGATCGCAAGATAGCTGTCGTGACCCATGTCCCTGGCGGCCCTGTCCACCGCAGCCACGCCCTCGGCCACCAGTGCCCTGCGGTCCTCGGCGTCGTAGCCCTTCACCGCGACGGCATAGAAACGGTCGGCGACCTGGTCATGAGGGTAGATGTCGCGCGCCATCTGCAGGATCGTTGCCATTTCCTGCGGCGTGATGACCGTCACCTCCAGCGCCCAAGCCGCGTCCGGCGCGGCGATGAAGCCTGCCCCCGTCACGGCCATGGCCCCCGCCGCGGCCGCCCGCGACAGGAGCGCGCGGCGGGTCAGGCCCCGTGTTGCATGTTTCGTCATGGCTTCCCTCCCTTGCATGTCGTGTGGCTGGGTCGGCGCGGCGGGCGCCCTACAGGAACCTCCCGCCCCGTTGCAGGACCTCGATCTGGTAGCCGTCGGGGTCCGCGATGAAGAAGAAGCGGGCGACCGACACGTCGCCAGTGCGGAAATCGACCAGCTTGCGCGGGGATAGGCCCGCCGCCGTCAGACGGGCGTGTTCCGCGTCGACGTCGGCCACGCTGACGGCCAGATGGCCGTAGCCGTCGCCCAGGTCGTAGGGCTCGGTGCGGCCCTTGTTGACGGTCAGTTCAAGCTCGAACGATTGCTCGGCGTTGGACAGGTAGACGAGCGTGAAGCTGTCGAAATCCAGCCGGTCGGCGATCTGCAGCCCGAACGCGGCGCCGTAGAAGTCAACCGAGCGTGCCTCGTCGAGGACGCGAATCATCGAGTGTATGGTCTTGGCCATGTCGTTCCCAAATCCGTGGATTTGGTAAGGTTGGCAGACCAGTTCGGGCCGCGGGTAGTAGCCTGCTACTACAGCACGAGATTTCCGGTCACTCCGCGGCGAACCGCGCGGGTTCGGGCGGGTGCTGGGCGTATTCGCCCAGGTGGATCATGCAGGCGCAGCGCAGAAGCGACGAAAAGTTGGCCGCTTCGCCATGGTTTTCAAGCACTTCCGAGTGCAGCTTGGAGATGAAGGCGGGGGTCGTGATGCCCTCTGCCTCGGCGATCCGGTCGAGGATGCGCCAGAAGGCGCGCTCCAGACGGATCGAGGTGGACTGGCCGTTCAGCCGCAGGCGGCGGGTGACGGATTCGTAGCGGGCCGGGTCCTGCCCGGCGAAGATCTGGCACATGGCGGGTCTCCTCCCCGCAACAACGTTGCGCCGCGGCACGCCCGGGTCAAGGCGGAGGGAACAGAAAGGGCCGCCCGGCACGGGGCGGCCCTCCGGGTCGATGCGCCCTGAAGGCGCGCCCCGCCCTCGGTCAGGCGATGATCTTCGAGACGACGCCGGCGCCGACGGTGCGGC
>DAOLBY010000134.1:0-9953 GCA_035324325.1 Paracoccaceae bacterium
CCTGCCGCGATTCCAGCCGCAGGTAGAGGGTGACTGCCGGCTGGGGAGCCGGGCCGGTGCGGGTACTCTCGGCGTAGGCGGGCAGGCCGAGCCCGAGGGCCTGCGACCATTCCTGCAGCGCAGACTTGGGGTTCGACACACGCGCCTCGGCGGCCTCGATCCGCTCACCCCACAGGCGAAGGACGACATCGCGCGCGGCCTGGAACCCGGCGTCGCGGAAGACTGCGGCGACCACCGCCTCCATCGCGTCGCCCAGCAGCGCCTCCTTGCGGCGCCCCCCCGTCATTGCCTCGGACCGGCCGAGGCGAAGGACTTCGCCCAGCCCGATCTCGCGGGCGATCTCGGCACAGGTTTCCTGCCGGACCAGGGCGTTGAAGCGCGGCGACAACTGGCCTTCGGTCGCGCCGGCATCGGCATCGAGCAGTGCCGCGGCGATGACCAGGCCCAGGACCCGGTCGCCGAGGAACTCCAGCCGCTCGTTCGAGGGGCGCGCGGGTGCGGCGTGGGAGGCATGGGTCAGGGCCTGCACCAGAAGCTCGGGTTGCGCGAAGCTGTGCCCGATGCGGCCCTCGAAGTCCCTGATCTCGCGCGACAGTTTCACGCTGCGGGTTACTCCACGGCGTGGAAGAAACGGTCGGAACGCCAGGTCCAGAAATACAGCATCGACCTGCCGGCAGACGAGAACATGACCCTGTCCGCTCTTCCGATCAGGTGATCGGCCGGCACGAAGCCCACGCCGCCCACGGCCTGGCCGTAACGGCTGTCCTGCGAATTGTCGCGGTTGTCGCCGATAAAGAAGTAGTGCCCGGCCGGGACGGTGAACACGTCGGTGTTGTCGCCGAAGCCGTTGGCGTCGATGTTCAGGACGGCATGGTCGCGCCCACCCGGCAGCGTCTCGGGGAAGCGCGACTTGGAGCAGGTGCCGCCCTCGCCCACCGGGCCGTTCTCGCAGCGCGGCAGGTGGCCCATGGGGCCCTGGCGTTCGTAGGTCTCGGTGAAGATGCCGGCCGGGGTCTGCGGCACCTCGGCCCCGTTGAGGAACAGCACACCCCCCTTCATCTGCACCGTGTCGCCCGGCAAGCCGATGAGCCGCTTGATGAAATCCGATCCGTTGACGGGATGGCGGAACACCACGACATCGCCGCGCTCGGGTTCGGAGAACAGGATGCGGCCCGAGAAGGGGCAGAGGCCGAAGGGGCAGGAATAGCGGCTGTACCCGTAGGCCATCTTGTTGACGAAGAGAAAGTCGCCGATCAGCAGCGTGTCCTTCATGGAACCGGAGGGGATCCAGAAGGGCTGGAAGAACAGGGTGCGGAAAATCCCTGCGATCAGCAAGGCATAGACGACGGTCTTGATCGTCTCGACGAAGCCGCCGTCGGATTTGGTCCTGCTTGCCATGGCCCCTGCCTGCGCTGCCGGCCCCAAGGCGTCCGGTCGGGGCTACTTGCTGCGGGCGGGGGCGGGAGTCAAGGCAGCCGGCCCCGGCGCGGTGCCGCATCCATCGGGATCACGACCTCGGCGCGGAAGTCGGGGCCTGCCGTCGGGGCCGTGGCGACAAGCGTCCAGTAGCGCGCCCGTGGCGGCGTGTTGCTTGCCACGACCTGGCGCATCCCGGGGATGTGTACGGTCGCGCGGTGGCGGCTGCCCGTGCCTGGCAGGATGCCGCTTGGCACCGGATCGGGCCCGACCGAGGCCGGCAGGTCGAAGCGGAAGGGCAGGCCGCGCGTCGCATCGGTGTCGGGCGGCAGGCTGCATTCGGCCGTCCAGACCGGAAAGGGCATGGTCTTGAGGCGCCCGTTCTCCTCGAACTCGTGCACGTCGAGGCAGGTCAGGACCAGCCGGAAGGGCCCGGTGGCGGCGACGGGCTTCTGCACGCGGAGTTGGCCGGCCAGCGGCCGGCCCGGGCGCGCCGCACCGGGCGGGTCGAGGTCGAGCGTCGCGGTGCCGAAGGCGCGGTGCCGCCGTTCGTGGCGGACGGCCTTGGCGGCGAACCAGCCGGCGATCCCGAGAAGCCCGAGGATCATGATGCTGATCGGATTGACGAAATCGGGATCGGAGGGGTCGAGGGTGGCGGGCCAGCCGATCATCCGGGCCAGCCAGCCCGCGCCCCCCAGCGCAAGGGCGGCAAGCCCTGCGGATGCCAGCGCCTCGGTCCGGGGCGCGAAACGCGGCGGGCCCACGGGCCTAGCCGGCGGTCGCGCGCGGGCGCGCCTCGATCACCACGAAGGCCTGCGCCCAGGGGTGGTCGTCGGTCAGGGTGACGTGGATATGCGCTTCGTAACCCACTGGTGTCATGGAGGAAAGGCGCTCCGAGGCCCAGCCGGTCAGGTGCATCACGGGCTGTCCCGTCCGCAGGTTCGACACCGCCATGTCCTTCCAGGCGATGCCCATGCGGAGCCCGGTGCCGAGCGCCTTGGAACAGGCCTCCTTGGCGGCCCAGCGCTTGGCATAGGTCGCCGCGGTGGCCTTGCGGCGTTCGGCGGTGGCCTGTTCACGGGGAGTGAAGACACGGTTGCGGAAGCGGTCGCCGAAGCGCGCGAGCGTCGCTTCGATGCGTTCGATATTGGCCAGATCCGTGCCGATGCCGAGGATCATGGCTGTGCTGTCGCCATGCACCGGGCGTACACCCCCTGTGCCCCCCCCGTGCAGACAGGCGGCGGTCCGGCGTCGCTCACGCCATCCCCTCGCGCACCGTGTCCATGCGGCGGCGCATCTCCTCGATCGCCGGGCCGAGGCCGCGGAACACCGCCTCGCCGACCAGGAAATGTCCGATGTTCAGTTCCATCACCTCGGGGAAGGCCGCGACCTCGGCCGCGGTCTCGTAGTTCAGCCCGTGCCCCATGTGGACCTCGAGCCCCAGGTGATGCGCCCGGGCCGCGGCACGCCGGAGCGCGGCCAGTTCGGTCTCGGCCTCGGCCTCTCGACCCTCGGCGAGAAGGTCACAGTAATGGCCGGTGTGGAACTCGACCACCGCCGCGCCGACCTGCGCCGCGGCCTCGATCTGGGCGGTCTGATGGCCGATGAACAGCGATACGCGGATGCCCGCGTCGCGCAGAGGCGCGATGAACCCGGCCAGCCGCGCAGCCTCGGCGGCGACCTCGAGTCCGCCTTCGGTCGTGCGCTCCTCGCGCCGTTCGGGGACGATGCAGGCGGCGTGGGGGAGGTGGCGCAGGGCGATGGCCTGCATCTCGGCGGTCGCGGCCATCTCGAAGTTGAGCGGTATGGCGATGCCGGCCATCAGCGCCTCGATGTCGGCGTCGCGGATATGGCGGCGATCCTCGCGCAGATGGGCGGTGATGCTGTCGGCGCCCGCGGCCTCGGCCACGAGGGCGGCGCGCAACGGGTCGGGCAGGGTGCCGCCGCGCGCATTGCGCAGGGTGGCGACGTGGTCGATGTTGACGCCGAGGCGGATGCGGCCGAGCGGTTTCATGGCGGACCCCAGTCTTCTGCGGGCCGCGGCACGTTCCCCACGGTGCGCGGCGGTCCCGTGGCAGACCCTAGGGCGTTCCGTCTGCCTCGTCATCCCCCCTTGCGGCCTCGGCCCGGGCGCGGGCGGCGGCGCGGGCGGCGCGCTGTTTCTCGAAGCGGTCGGCGAGGCGCTTGCGCTTGATCTTCTGGTAGGCGCCGATCACCGGCAGCGACAGGTAATAGCCCATGAGCCCGGTGACGATGCCCGGCAGGAGCCCGCCGACCATGTAGGGCCACCAGACGCGGTGGAAGAAGCGGTGCAGCCGGTCCCAGTGGGCCTTTTCCTCGGTGAAGAGCGACCAGAAGTTGGCCGACAGTTCCGCACCTGCCTGGCCGAAGGCGGCGGCGATCTGGAGCGGGCGCATCTCGCCGCCGTGGCCGAGGATCCAGTTGCCCAGTTCGACAGACATCGCGGCGATGAACGGAAAGGTGATCGGGTTGCCGAAAACCGTGGCGATGAGCGAGGCCAGGATGTTGCCCCGCATCAGCCAGGCGATGCCCGCGGCCACGAAGAAGTGCAGCCCGAACAGCGGGGTCCACGACACGAGGATGCCGGCGAAGATGCCGCGCGCAATGCGGTGCGGGGCATCGGGCAGGCGGCGCAGGCGGTGCTGGAAATAGGTCAGCGCCCGGCCCCAGCCCGATTTCGGCCAGAAGCCTTCGCCGAGCCATTGCAGCCAGGTGCGTTTGATGCGCCGCTTGAAAACCATTCTCGACGGACCCTCAGGGCTTGCGTGCGGGGTCGCGCAGCCGCGTGACGGCGGCCACGTCGGTTTCGGTCTCGAGCCCGGTCAGGACCATGTGCAGCTGCTCCACGTCACGCACGTCGACATCGAGCACCAACTTGTAGAAGTCGGGCTTTCGGTCAACGAAGGCCAGGTCGGAAATGTTCGCCTTCTGCTCGCCGATCAAGGTGCAGACGCGGCCGAGCACCCCGGCGTCATTGGAAATCGTCAGGTCGAGCGTTACCGGGTAGGCCACGGCATGGCGCCCGGGCTGCCAGGCGAGGTCCATCCAGCGGTCCGACTGGTCGTCGAACTCGGCCAATGCGGGGCAGTCGGCGGCATGGGCCACGACGCCCTTGCCGCGGTAGGTGATGCCGATGATGCGCTCGCCCGGCAGGGGCTGGCAGCAGGGCGCGCGGCGGAAGCTCGTCTCGGGCGACAGGCCGACGACCGGGCGAGCGGCATCGACCATGTCGGCGCGTGCCTGCGCCAGATCGGGATAGAGCACCTCGACCACGCGGCGGGCGGTGATCTCGGCCGATCCGAGCCGCGCCAGCAGGTCGGTCTCGTCCGCCATGCCCATCATGCGGGCGGCAGCGCGCAGCGCCTTGTCGGTGGCCTTGCGCCCGACATGTTCGAAGGCCGCCCGCGCCAGTTCCTGTCCGAGCTTGACGAAGCGGCCGCGGTCTTCCTCGCGCAGGCTGCGCCGGATCGCGGCCTTGGCGCGCCCGGTTGTGACGATGTCGATCCAGCTTGCCTGCGGGCGCTGGCCCTCGGCGGTGATGATCTCGACCGACTGGCCGTTCTTCAGCCGGGTCCAGAGCGGCACGCGGATCCCGTCGACCTTGGCCGAGACGCAGGAATTGCCGATCCGGGTGTGGATCGAATAGGCATAGTCGAGCGGCGTCGCTCCGCGCGGGAGCTGCACCACGTCACCCTTGGGGGTGAAGCAGAACACCTGGTCGGAATACATCTCGAGCTTCACGTTCTCCATGAAGTCGTCGGTGTCTTCCTCGCCCAGCCGGTCGGTCATGCTGGCGGCCCATTTCGCCGGGTCGACGGCAAAGGGGTTCTCGCGCCGCACGCCCTCGCGGTAGCTCCAATGCGCGGCGACGCCCGATTCGGCGACCTCGTGCATCTCGCGGGTGCGGATCTGCACCTCGACCCGCTTGCCGTCGCGGCCCGAGACGGTGGTGTGGATCGAGCGGTAGCCGTTCGACTTCGGGTTCGATATGTAGTCCTTGAACCGGCCCGGCACGGCCTTCCAGCGGTGGTGGATGACGCCGAGGATGCGGTAGCAGTCGGGCGGCTGGTCACAGATGATGCGGAAACCGTAGATGTCGGACAGGCGCGAGAAGGCGAGGTCCTTTTCCTGCATCTTGCGCCAGATCGAATAGGGCTTCTTGGCGCGGCCGTAGACCGTGGCCTCGATCTGCACCTTGTCGAGTTCCAGGCGGATGTCGGCGGTGATCTTGTGGATCACGTCGCCGGCCTCCTTCTGCAGGGTCAGGTAGCGCCGGATGATCGAGTTGCGCGCCTCGGGGTTCAGGACCTTGAAGGACAGGTCCTCGAGTTCCTCGCGCATCCACTGCATGCCCATGCGGCCCGCGAGGGGTGCGAAGATCTCCATCGTCTCGCGCGCCTTCTGGGCCTGCTTGTCGAGCGCCATCGAGCGGATGGTGCGCATGTTGTGCAGCCGGTCGGCCAGCTTGACCAGGATCACCCGCAGGTCCTTGGTCATCGCCATGAACAGCTTGCGGAAGTTCTCCGCCTGCTTGGACGCCGCCGAGGTCGACAGCTGGAGGTTCGTCAGCTTCGTCACCCCGTCCACCAGTTCCGCCACCTCCTCGCCAAAGGCGGCGGAGATCTCGCCGTAGGTGGATCGCGTGTCCTCGATCGTGTCGTGCAGCAGCGCGGTCACGATGCTGGCGTCATCCAGACGCTGCTCGGTAAGGATGGCGGCGACGGCGACGGGATGGGTGAAGTAGGGCTCGCCCGATTTCCGGGTCTGGCCCTCGTGCATCCGCCGTCCGTAGGCATAGGCCCGGCGGATCAGGTCGGCATTGGTGCGCGGATTGTAGTTGCGGACGAGGGCGACCAGGTCTTCGACGTCGATCATCGCATCCCCGGCCGCGCGCGTCGCGGCGTCACCTGGCGCCTCAGTTCGCCCCCTGGGCTTCCATCAGCGCGCGCAGCAGCCGCTCTTCCGACATGTCGTCGAGCGCCGGGCGGTCGATGTCGGCCGTCATGAGCGAGGACATCTGATCCTCCTCGGGCTCGTCGACCTCGATCTGCGTCTGGTTCGACGCGATCAGCCGTTCGCGAAGCGCCTCGGCGCCCTGCGTTTCCTCGGCGATCTCGCGCAGGGCGACGACCGGATTCTTGTCGTTGTCGCGGTCGATGGTCAGCGGCGAACCGGCGGCGACCTCGCGCGCACGGTGGGCGGCCAGCATCACCAGCTCGAACCGGTTCGGGACCTTGTCAACGCAGTCTTCGACCGTCACGCGGGCCATGGGCGGACCTTTCACCTTTGGGGCAGAGGTCGCCTATCTAATGTCTGCGAAAAGGCTTGACAAGCGCGAAAGCGCGTCAGAGCGGCACCACCGCGCGGCGTTCGGCCGGGGGCAGCGCATCGCGCATCTGCGCAACCGTCCGGCCGGTGGCCGGGTGGCGCCAGCGCGGCGCGACCTCGGCCAGCGGCACCAGCACGAAAGCGCGGTCCTGCAGCCGCGGGTGCGGCAGGATCAGCCGGTCGGGCGCGGTGCCGGGCTGTTCGGCGGCGGGAAGGTCGCGCCATCGGGCGGCGGTTTCGGCGTCGGGCAGCACCAGTCCGCCGACCGCCAGCAGGTCGATGTCGAGCGTCCTCATCCCCCAGCGCTGCGCCCGCGCGCGGCCGAAGGCATCCTCGACCCGGTGCAGCGCCGCGAGGATCGCCGCCGGCCCCATGCCGGGCGCCGGATCCAGCCGCGCGGCGGCGTTGACATAGTCGGGGCCGGCGCCCGCGGGGAAGCAGGGCGTGGCGTAAAGCCGGCTGGCGCGCAGCACCGCAAGGCCCTGCGCGGGCAGCGCGGCCAGCGCCGCGGCCAGCGTTTCGGCCGGTTCCATCCCCCCGCTGGGCAGATTAGCGCCGAGGGCAACCAGGACGGGCGTCGGTTTCCTGCCGGTCATCGTAACACTTTCGTATAGGAGACCTTGAATTGTTGGGGTGCGAACCGATACTGTGCGCTGTATTCGCGTGCCGGATTGTCGAACCGCATACCACTCACGGCATTCTTCCCGCGACGCGTTCTGAGGGGACAACGCATGTTTTACAAGGACGAGCGGCTTGCGCTGTTCATCGACGGATCCAACCTCTATGCCGCTGCAAAGGCTTTGGGTTTCGACATCGACTACAAGCTTCTGCGACAGGAGTTCATGCGCCGGGGCAAGCTGATCCGCGCCTTCTACTACACCGCGTTGCTGGAGAACGACGACTATTCGCCGATTCGCCCGCTGGTCGACTGGCTGCACTACAACGGCTTCGCCATGGTGACGAAGCCCGCCAAGGAATACACCGACAGCCAGGGCCGACGTAAGGTCAAGGGCAACATGGACATCGAACTGACGGTCGACGCCATGGAACTGGCGCCGCGGATGGACCATGCGGTGCTGTTTTCGGGCGATGGCGATTTCAAGCCGCTGGTCGAAAGCCTGCAGCGCCAGGGCGTGCGGGTGTCGGTCGTCTCGACGATCCGCAGCCAGCCGCCGATGATCGCGGACGAACTGCGCCGCCAGGCCGACAACTTCATCGAGCTTGACGACCTGCGAGAGGTCATCGGCCGGCCGCCGCGCGAACCGCGGACCGAACCGCGCCCCGAATGGCGGGGCAGCAGCAACGTGACGGCGGCGACCGCCGCTGCCGCGTCCGAGCGCGAGGAACCCGGCGCGCCGGTCGCCGCCAAGTAGCGCCGGGCCGCGGGCGGCATTCCTGCCGCCCTCCGGCCGCCGCTTGATGCGCCCTGCGCCCCCGGCTATGTCGCGGGCAGGACGGATGGCGGGCGGACGCACAGGGCATGGACCATTTCCTCTATCGCGATGGCCGGCTCATGGCCGAGGACGTGGCGGTGTCGGACATCGCCGCCGCGGTGGGCACGCCCTTCTACTGCTATTCCGCAGCTACCCTGACGCGCCATTTCCGGCTGTTCACCGAGGCGCTTTCGCCCCTTCCGCACCTGGTGTGCTTCGCCGTCAAGTCGCTGTCGAACGTCGCCGTCCTGAAGCTTCTGGGCGATCTGGGCGCCGGGATGGATGTGGTGTCGGGCGGCGAATACCGCCGGGCGCGGGCGGCGGGCGTGCCGGGCGACCGCATCGTGTTTTCCGGTGTCGGCAAGACGCGCGAGGAGATGCGCCTAGCACTGGAGGGAGGCATCCGTCAGATCAACCTGGAAAGCGAGCCGGAAATGCGCGCGCTGTCCGAGGTGGCTGCGGCGATGGGCGTCACCGTGCCGGTAACGGTGCGCGTCAACCCGGATGTGGACGCCCGCACGCATGAGAAGATCGCCACCGGCAAGAAGGACAACAAGTTCGGCATCCCCATCGCCCGCGCGGCCGCGGTCTATGCCGAGATCGCGCGCCTGCCCGGCCTGCGCGCCGTGGGCATCGACGTGCATATCGGCAGCCAGCTGGTCGAGCTGGAGCCGTTCGAGGCCGCCTACCGCAAGGTGGCCGACCTGACCGTGGCGCTGCGCGCCGAGGGCCATGCCATCGAGCGGCTGGATCTGGGCGGGGGACTCGGCATCCCCTATGCGCGGTCGAACGAGGTGCCGCCGCTGCCCGCCGACTATGGCGCGCTGATCAAGCGCACGGTCGGGCACCTCGGCTGCGAGATCGAGATCGAGCCCGGGCGGCTGATCGCCGGCAACGCCGGGATCCTGGTGTCGCAGGTGATCTGGGTGAAGGAGGGCGAGGAACGCGCCTTCCTCATCCTCGACGCGGCGATGAACGATCTGGTGCGCCCGGCGATGTACGGCGCGCATCATGACATCGTGCCGGTGACAGAGCCCGCGCCCGCCGCGCCGCGTCAGGAGATGGATGTGGTCGGGCCGGTCTGCGAGACGGGCGACACCTTCGCCCGCGGCCGTCCGCTGCCGCCGCTGGCCGAGGGCGACCTGGTCGCCTTCCGCTCGGCCGGTGCCTATGGGGCGGTGATGGCGGGCGAATACAACTCGCGACCGCTGGTGCCCGAGGTGCTGGTGCGGGGGGATCACTTCGCCGTCATACGCCCGCGCCCGACGTTTGACGAAATGATCGGACGCGATAACATCCCGGAATGGCTGTGACCGTGGCATACTCCGCGCGCCAGGGCCGGCCGGACGCGAGGGCATGACCGACAGCCTGAACCAGCACGTCCTGACCCGGGTGCGCCGTCCCTTGGCGCTGACGCTGGCCGGTCTGTGGGCCGAACGCCTTGCCCGTGCCTTCTGGCCGCTCTGGACGGTGCTGCTGACGGGGCTCGCGGCGCTGTCCTTCGGGGTGCAGGACGCTGTGCCGCTTGAGGCCGCGTGGATCGGTGCGCTGGCCTGGGTGGCAGGTGCGGTCGGGGCGGGCGTCTGGGGCTTGCGGCTGTTCCGCGCACCCGAGCGGGTCGAGGCACTGGCGCGGCTCGATGCGGCGATGCCGGGGCAGCCGCTGGCCGCGCTGGCCGATGCGCAGGCGATCGGGCGGGGCGATGCGGCATCGACCGCCGTCTGGCAGATCCACCGGGAGCGGATGGCGGCGCGG
>DAOLBY010000135.1:0-8658 GCA_035324325.1 Paracoccaceae bacterium
GTGCGAAAGGCGCCGGCGGCCGAGATGGCGACCCAGAGGCGCGCGGGATCTTCGGGGTGCGGCACGATGGTGTGCAGGGTCAGGCCGGCGGCGCCGGGCTGCCAGCTGTCGGATGAGGGGTGGTCTGTGAGGCCCTGCATCCGCGTCCAGGTCGCCCCGCCGTCGTCGCTTGCCACCAGCTGCGCCGGCTTGGTTCCGGCCCAGAGCCGGCCATGGGCATGGGCCAGCGACCAGACCTGCGCGAAATCGCGGCCGAAGGGCGGCTCGCCCGGCTGCCAGCCGATCATGGCGGCGAAGTCGGCGTCGTTCTCGGCCCAGTCATCCATCTGGCCGCGGGTGAGTTTCGACAGCGTCCAGCGGGCGCCGCCGTCCTCGGACCGCCAGACGCCGGCGCCGAACCAGTCGCCGCCGCCGCCGGCCCAGAGCCGCCCCCTGGTCGGGTCGCCGGCGGCGTGGTTGATCGGCCATCCGCCGCAGAAGGGGCCGCGAAGGTGCCAATCCCTGCGGTCGCCGGTGTCGAGCAGGAAAAGCCCCTTGGTGGTCCCCACGAGCAGCGTCAGCGCCTCGGCCACGGTTCGTCCTCCCCCTTCCCGAAGTGACCCGAGGCTAGCACCGGTGTGGTGCGCCGCCTATCAGGTGCGGGGTGGCCGACGCAGGGCTGCGCGCAGATCCGCCGGCGTGACCGCGCCGAGCAGGGCGGCGGACAGTCCGTAGGCGGCGATGCCGATGGCGACCAGCGCGGCCAGCGCCGGATAGCGCCAGCCGGGGGTGCCGAGCGCGGGACCGAGGAGCAGGGTCGCCACCCACAGCGTCACCCCCATCAGGAGCGAGGCGGCAAGGATGCGGCGCAGGCGATCGTCCACCATCGCCTCGGGTCCCATGCCGCGGCTGCCGCGCCACAGTTGCCAGACCATGACCCAGCCCGCGACGGTGGTCGCCAGCGCCGCCGCCATGAAGCCGATCACCGGCATCATCCCCACGGCGAAGACCGCGTTCACCACCATGGCCACCACGGCATAGCGGAACGGGCGCCGCGTGTCCTCGCGCGCGTAGAACAGCGGCTGCAGCACCTTGTGCAGCACGAAGGCCGGGAGGCCCGCGCCATAGGCCGCAAGCGCCAGCGCCGTGGCGGCGGTGTCGTCGGGCCCGAAGGCACCGCGTTCGTAGAGGACGCTGCAGAGCGGAAGGGCGATTACCACCAGCGCCACGGCGGCGGGCAGGGTGAGCGCCAGCGCGAACTCCGCCCCCCGGTTGAAGCTGTCGCGCCCGCCCTGCGCATCGCCCGCCCGCAGCCGTCGCGACAGGTCGGGCAGAAGGACCGTGCCGATGGCGATCCCGACGACGCCAAGGGGCAACTGGTAGGGGGGGGGTGGGCCGCCCGGGGGAAGGGGCTTGGGGTGAAGGGGCCCCCCTGGGGGCCGCCGGGGAGTTTGTTCTGCCCCCCCCCCCCCGCCAGCACCGCCGGTCCGGCGATCACCAGCAGGCGCCTGAGTTCCGGCGTCCAGACCGGGCGGCCGGGCATCAGGCCGTAGCCGATCCGCCGCGCCGCCCACCAGGTGAAGGCGAACTGCGCCACCCCCGTCCCCGGCACGGTCCAGGCCAGCGTCAGCCCCATGTCCCAGCCCGCCCGGTCGGCCAGAAGCATCGCCCCGATGAACATCAGGTTCATCAGCACGGGCACGAAAGAGGCCTCGGTGAACCGCCCATGCGCGTTCAGCACCCCCGACAGGAGCGCCACCAGCGAGATGAACAGGATATAGACGAAGCCGATGCGCCCGTAGAGCACGGCGAGGTCGAACCGCTCCCCCCCGGCAAAGCCCGAGGCCATGGCCCAGACGAGCCAGGGCATGGCGAGGGTTCCGACCAGCGAAACCAGCACCAGCACCGTGCCGAGGCCGTTGAAGGCGTCGCGGGCGAAGCTGCGGGCGTCCTGCCCGTCGGCTTCCAGCCGCTTGGCGAACAGCGGCACGAAGGCCTGGTTGAAGGCGCCCTCGGCGAAGAAGCGGCGGAACATGTTGGGCAGGGAAAAGGCGATCAGGAAGGCCTCGGCCGCGGCACCCGCGCCCAGATAGGCCGCCATCATCACGTCGCGCACGAACCCCGCGCCGCGGCTGACAAGTGTCCAGCCGCCCACGGTCAGGGCCGACCGGATCAGCCGGCGGGTCATGCCCCGGCGCGCTCCGCGCCTTCGGCGATGGCCTGGCGCAGCTTGCGCTCCAGCCCCTCCTGCCGGGACTTCGCGTGCAGCTTCAGTCCGAACATGTCCTTGACGTAGAAGGTATCGACCACCTGCGCGCCATAGGTCGCGATGACCGCGCTGGCGATGTAGATGTTGTTGTTCGCAAGCGTGCGTGTCAGGTCGTAGAGGAGGCCGGGCCGGTCGCGGGTGTCCACCTCGACGATCGTGTAGATGTCGGAGCCTTCGTTGTCGAAGGTGATGTGGGTGGGAAAGCGGAACTCGCGGTCGCGCTTGCGCAGCTTGTCGCGGTCCTTCAGCGCCTCGCGCGGGACAATCTCGCCTTTCAGGGTGCGGGCAATGGTGGTGCGCAGGCGGGGCAGGCGATCCTCGTCGTAGGGCGTGCCCTCGGCGTCCTGGATCCAGAAGACGGCGGTGGCGAAGCCGTCCTTCGAGGTGTAGGTGCGCGCGTCCACCACGTTGGCCCCTGCCAGCGCCAGCGCGCCCGCGAGCCGCGAGAAGATGCCGGGATGGTCGGCCAGCACGAAGGCCGCGCGGGTGGCATCGCGCGCCACGTCGAGGTGCAGGTCGATGCGGATCTCGCCCGACCCGATGCCCCGCAGCAGCTGTGCGAACACGGCCTGCGTCTCGGTCGGCAGCCCTTGCCAGTAGGGCGGATAGTGGCGCGCGAACTCGGCCGAAAGGTCGGCCTCGGACCAGTCCGGCAAGAGCACGCTCAGGGCGGCCTTGGCCTCGTCCTCGCGCCGGTCGCGGTTGGCCGCCTCGAGGCCCCCCTCCAGCGCCTCGGCGGTGTCGCGGTAGAGCCGCCGCAGCAGCATGGCCTTCCAGTTGTTCCAGGTGTTCGGACCCACCCCGCGGATGTCGCAGACCGTCAGCACGCACAGAAGGTCGAGCCGCTCGCGCGTTTTCACTGCCTTGGCGAAGTCGCGCAGGGTGCGGGGGTCGGACAGGTCGCGCTTCTGCGCCATGTCGGACATCAGCAGGTGATAGCGCACCAGCCATTCGACGGTCGCGCATTCGTCGGGGTCGAGGCCCAGGCGCGGGGCCACGCGGCGGGCGATCTGGGCGCCCAGGATCGAGTGGTCCTCGGGCCGGCCCTTGCCGATGTCGTGCAGGAGAAGTGCGACGTAGAGGACCTTGCGATTGACCCCGGCCTTCAGGATGCCGCTGGCCACCGGCAGTTCCTCGACCAGTTCGCCGCGTTCGATCTGGTCGAGCACGCTGATCGTCTGGATGATGTGCTCGTCCACCGTGTAGTGGTGATAGACATTGAACTGCATCATCGCGACGATGGGTTCGAATTCGGGAATGAAGGCCGCGATCACGCCCAGTTCGTTCATCCGGCGCAGCGCGCGTTCGGGATTGCCGTGGTTCAGCATCACCCCGATGAAGATCGCGGCCGCTGCCGGATCGGCCCGCATCGCGTCGTCGATCAGGTCCAGGTTCGCCACCACCAGCCGCATCGCGTTCGGATGGATCAGGTAGCCGGTGCGCAGCCCTTCGTCGAACAGCCGCAGCAGGTTCAGCTTGTCGGCAAGGAAGGCCGAAGGGTCGGCCACGTCGATCCGGCCCTGCGCCAGCCGGTAGAGCGGCCCGACCCCCCTTGGCCGGCGGAACAGGTCCTTCACCCTGCTCTCGATGCTGGCCGCCCCCTTGACGTGCCGCGCCTCGAGCCCCGTCAGGAAGATGCGCGTCAGTTCGCCCACCTTGGTCGCGTGGCGGAAGTAGTCCTGCATGAAGTGCTCGACCGCGCGGCGCCCGCCCGCGTCGCGATAGCCCATCCGCGCCGCGACCTCGACCTGCATGTCGAAGGTCAGCTGTTCCAGCGCCCGGCCGGCGATCAGGTGCAGGTGGCAGCGCACGGTCCAGAGGAAATCCTCGGCCCTGGCAAAGACGGCGTATTCCTCGGCCGACAGCAGACCCGCGGCAACCAGACCGCCGGGCGTTTCCACCCGGTGGATGTACTTCCCGATCCAGTAGAGCGTCTGCAGGTCGCGCAGCCCTCCCTTGCCTTCCTTGACGTTGGGTTCGAGCACATAGCGCTGCCCGCCCTGCCGGCGGTGTCGTTCGGCCCGTTCGGCCAGCTTGGCCTCGATGAACTGCGGCCCGGTCGAGCGGAACAGGTCGTGCCAGAGCCGTTCGCTCAGATCGGCCGCAAGCGGCGCATGACCGGCAAGAAAGCGGTGTTCCAGAAGCGCGGTGCGGATCGTGATGTCCTCGCGCGCCAGGCGGGTGCAGTCCTTCACCGTGCGGCTCGAATGGCCGACCTTCAGCTTGAGGTCCCACAGGATGTAGAGCAACGTCTCGATCACGCTTTCGGCCCAGGGCGTGATCTTCCACGGCGTCAGGAACAACAGATCCACATCGGAATGCGGTGCCATTTCGGCCCGCCCGTAGCCCCCCACAGCGACCAGTGCCATGCGTTCGGCCTCGGTCGGATTGGGCAGGGGGTGCAGGTGCAGCCGCGCCACGTCGAAGGCCGCGCGCACCAGCGTGTCGGTCAGCCGGGCCTGCGCGGCGATCAGGGATGCCGCACTGCGAGGGGCTGCGGAGAAGGCTGCGGCAAGTCCGGCCTGCGCGCTGCTGCGGGCTGCCGCCAGCCGGCGCACCGCCACGGCCCGCCCGCGCGCGCCCGCGGTATCGGTTTCCGCGGCAAGGTCGGCCGCGATGGTCACGACAAGGTCCGCGGCATCGGGCACCGCGTCCTGTCCTGCGGGCTGCGCCGGCGCCTTGGCCGCGGCGTCAGAACCCGGCGCCGGAGAAGCTGCGAGGTGCGGGGTCAATGACGACGACCTGGTTGTTGCGGATCTGCGCGACCGCGAGGCCGCGTTCGTTCGACCCGTCGCTGCGCAGCCGGAAGATGCCGTTGACGCCCACGAAGCCCGCGTTCTGCGTCAGGGCGGCTCCGGTCAGCGCGCCGGAATTGCCGGACTTGACCAGTGCCCCGATGGCCGCGATCCCGTCATAGGCGAGGCCCGAGATCGGGTGCGGTGCCTCGCCGAAGGCCGCCTGATAGCGCGACTGGTACTGTGCGTAGAGCGCGGGGTCGGGCAAGGCGAACCACCCGCCCTGCAGCGATGGCAGCGCCAGCGTCGCTGCCGGAATGTCCCATCTGGTCAGGCCGATGAACTGCGAAGTCACGCCGTTGTCGCGCAGCAGTTGCGACACGAGGGGCAGCGCCCCGGCTGTATCGGCGGTCAGGAACACGCCGTCGGCGCCGCCCGCCCGGGCCCGCGCGGCAATGGCGGGGGCGGCGGAGGCGATGCCATTCTGGCTGAACTCGTAGCCTTCGACCCCGGCGACGGTGCCGCCTGCCCGGGCGATGCCCTGCTGGATCGCCGCGCGCCCGACCTCTCCTGCCGTGGTGCGGTCATGCACCACCAGAAGGTTGCGCCGGCCCTGCCGCACCGCGTAGGAGGCCAGCCGCCCCGCCGAATTGCGGAAGGTCGGGCCCAGTACGTAGACGTTGCCACCGGCGATGTCGGTGTTGTTTGAGAAGGACAGCACGTTGATGCCCCGCGGCGCCACCGCGACACCCACGGCATTGGCCTCCTGCGCGAAGACGGGGCCGAGAATGATCTGCGCGCCGTCCTCGACCGCGCGCATCGCCGCGGCCTGCGCGGCGGCGGGCTGGCCCGAGGTCGGATAGACGCGCAGGTCGATCCGCGCCGAGGCGCCGAGGTCGGAGACGGCGAGGCGGGCGGCGTTCTGCAGGCTGCGCGCCAGAAGCTCGTCGCCTGCCTGCCCCGAACCCGACGGCACCAGCAGCGCCACCGGCACCGGGGCGCCGGGATCGATCGACGGACCGCCGCCGGCGATGGGGATGTCGCAAGCCGCCACCGCGCCGAGCGACAGGATCGCCGCCACGCGCACCGCGTTGCGCATCAGGGCCTTGCGGGCCACCCCCAGGATCGACAACATGCCACCAACCTCCTGCACGCGCCGGTCGCAGCCGGCCGGAACGGGGCGACACTAGGACCATCCGCCGGGGAAGTAAACGCGCAGCGCCCGGCCAGAGGACCGCTCCCGGGGAAGGCCGCCGACATGTCCGAACCGCACGAGCAAGGCACCGGGCAGGCCGATGCGGCGGAACCGGCCGGCGGCCTTTTCCGGCACGTCCGCCTCGTTCCCGGGCTGCACCTCGTCTCCACCCCCATCGGCAACGCCCGCGACATCACGTTGCGTGCGCTCGACACGCTGGCCTCGGCCGATGTGCTGGCGGCCGAGGATACGCGTACCCTGCGCCACCTCATGGACATCCACGGCGTCCCGCTGCGGGGGCGGCGGGTGCTCGCCTACCACGACCACAACGGCGCAGCGGTCCGTCCGCGCCTCCTGGCGGCGCTGGAAGCCGGCGCGAGCGTCGCCTATGCGTCCGAAGCCGGAACGCCGCTCGTGGCGGACCCGGGGTTCCAGCTGGCGCGGGCGGCCGCCACGGCCGGGCACCGTGTCGTGCCGGTCCCCGGCGCCTCGGCCGTGCTGGCGGCCCTGGTCGCGGCCGGTCTGCCGACCGACCGGTTTCTCTTCGCTGGGTTCCTGCCGGCCGGCGACGGTGCGCGGACGGCCGTGCTGGCCGAACTGGCGGCGGTGCCGGCTACGCTGGTGATCTTCGAATCACCCAGGCGCGTTAAGCGGACATTAGGGGAATTGTCCGAAGTCTTTGGAGAAGGACGGATGGCCGCGCTGTGCCGGGAACTGACAAAGAGGTTCGAGGAGGTGATCCGCGGCCCCCTCGGCCAGTTGCGGGACGACCCGGCGCTGCGGGACCTGCGCGGCGAGGTGGTGATGGTGATCGACCGTGCGCCGGACAGGATCGCCGGGGACGGGGATGTCGATGCGGCGCTGCGAGATGCACTTGCGAAGGGGGCCACCTTGCGCGATGCGGTGGAGGGTGTGACTGCCGCAACGGGCCGGACGCGACGGTCGGTCTATGCCCGTGCGCTGGCGCTCGGGTCGGACATCGGGGATCGGGAATGACGCGACGTGGCAAGGTGGCGGAGATGCGGACGCGGCGCGGTCAGGTGGCGCATGCGGCCGGAGCAGCCGCCGAGGACGCCGTCGCACGGCACTACATCAGGCAGGGAAGCTCCATCGCCGCGCGGCGATGGCGCAGCCCCGGCGGCGAGATCGACCTCGTGGCGCGCGACGGTGCCGAAGTCATCTTCATCGAGGTGAAGAAGGCGCGCACCCACACCGAGGCGGCCGAGAGGCTGGACCGGCGGCAGATGGACCGGCTGTGCGTGGCGGCGGCGGCCTATCTCGGCGGCGAGACCGCAGGCCAGCTGACCCCGATGCGGTTCGACGTTGCGCTGGTCGATGCGCGGGGAGAGATCGCCATCCTCGAGAATGCCTTCGCCGCCTGACGGCGGCGGATTGCATCGCCGGGGGGCCTGGGGCATGCAGGGTGTCGCAGGTTTCGGCGGGGGCGAGAATGGGGCTCATGGTGGCGTTGCAGATGGACCCGGTCGGGTCTGTCAACATCGAGGCCGACAGCACCTTCCGCATCGGGATCGAGGCGCAGGCGCGGGGCCATTCGCTGTTCTTCTATACGCCCGACCGGCTGTGCTTCCGCGAAGGGCGGGTGATGGCGCGCGGGGCCTGGATCGAGCTGCGGCGGCAGGCCGGTGACCATGTGTCCTTCGGCCCCGAGACCGAGGTGGATCTGGCCGATCTGGACGTCGTCTGGTTGCGCCAGGATCCACCCTTCGACATGGGTTACATCACCACGACGCATCTTCTCGACCTCGTGCATCCGCGGACGCTGGTCGTCAACGATCCGTTCTGGGTCCGCAATTCGCCGGAGAAACTGCTGGTCCTGCGCTTCCCTGACCTGACGCCGCCGACGCTGATCGCGCGCGATCTCGCCACCATCCGGGCCTTCAAGGCGACGCACGGCGACGTGATCCTGAAGCCGCTCTACGGCAATGGTGGCGCCGGGGTGTTCCGGCTCGACCCTGGCGACCGCAACCTGTCGTCGCTGCACGAACTGTTCACCGGTCTCAGCCGCGAGCCGATGATCGTGCAGAAGTTCATCCCCGAGGTGGCGGCCGGCGACAAGCGCATCATCCTGGTCGACGGCGAGCCGGTAGGCGCGATCAACCGCGTTCCGCAGGCGGGCGAGACGCGGTCGAACCTTCATGTGGGCGGCCGGGCCGAGCCGGCGCGGCTGACCGCGCGCGAGCGCGAGATCTGCGCGCGCATCGGGCCTGTCCTGCGCGAGAAGGGGCAGGTCTTCGTCGGCATCGACGTGATCGGCGATTGGCTGACCGAGATCAACGTGACCTCGCCGACCGGCATTCAGGAGTTGGAGCGGTTTGACGGGACGAATGCCGCGGCGCTGATCTGGGCTGCGGTCGAGGCGCGGCGGGCGGGCTGATCGGCCCCGCTTCCCGCCCTTGCGCTCGGTTCCCGGGACGGCAGCGGAGCATCCGGCGGCGCCTGGTGGTCTGCCCCTATCCACC
>DAOLBY010000135.1:8688-9741 GCA_035324325.1 Paracoccaceae bacterium
AAGCTGAGCCGGTAGCCGACGGCCTCCGCCACGTGCGGCTTGCGCACATCCTCGGCCCCTGCGAGGTCCGCGATGGTCCGGGCCACGCGCAGCACCCGGTGATACCCGCGCGCGGTCAGGCCGAAGCGGTCGGCGGCCCGTGCCAGCAGGTCGCGCCCCTCGGCATCGGGCGAGGCCACCTCTTCCAGGAGCCGCCCCTCGGCCTCGGCATTCGTCCGTACGCCGCCCGCCCCCGCGTAGCGGCGGTCCTGCCGCGCCCGTGCCGCCGCCACGCGGGCCGCGACGGTGGCCGATGCTTCGCCGTCGGACGGCAGGTCGAGGTCGCGCCAGGCCACGGGGGGAACCTCGACCCGCAGGTCGAAGCGGTCCATCAGCGGGCCCGAGATGCGTCCGAGGTAGTCCTGCCCGCAGGCCGGCACCCGCGCGCAGGCGCGCGCCGGGTCGGTCATGAAGCCGCAGCGGCAGGGGTTGGCAGCGGCGACCAGCAGGAAGCGGCAGGGGTAGCGCACATGAGCGTTGGCGCGGGCGACCACGACCTCGCCCGTCTCGATGGGCTGGCGCAGGGTCTCCAGGACCGCGCGCGGAAACTCGGGAAACTCGTCCATGAACAGCACGCCGTTGTGCGCGAGGCTGATCTGGCCCGGCTTGGCGCCCTTGCCGCCGCCGACGATGGCGGGCATGGACGCGGTGTGATGCGGTTCGCAGAAGGGCCGGGTGCGGCTGATCCCCCCTTCGCCCATCAGCCCCGCGAGCGAATGGATCATCGAGGTTTCCAGCGCCTCGATGGCCGAGAGTGGCGGCAGGATGCCGGGCAGGCGGGCCGCCAGCATCGACTTGCCGGACCCCGGCGGCCCCACCATCAGCATGTGGTGGCGCCCCGCTGCGGCGATTTCCAGCGCGCGCTTGGCGCGTTCCTGGCCCTTCACGTCGGCCAGGTCGCGCGCCGAGGGGTCTGCCGTCACCTCTCCCGCCTGCGCGGGAGGCAGCGCGGCCTGCCCGGTGTAGTGGCGGACCACCTCGTCGAGCGATCCGGCCGCCAGCACCTCGCACCCC
>DAOLBY010000136.1:0-5581 GCA_035324325.1 Paracoccaceae bacterium
GCCGGCCGCCGCGACCGCCATGCGCGTCTTCGGACGGACGCTGCCCGACGCCATCGCAATCGGCTTCGCCGCCGCCTTCTCGAACACGCTGCTTCTGGGCCTGCCGATCACCGAACGCGCCTACGGGGCCGATGCGCTGTCCGCGAACTATGCGATCATCGCGGTTCATGCGCCGATCCTCTACCTGCTCGGGATCACGGCGATGGAGTGGGCGCAGGCGCGCGGACGGGGGCTGTCGGCGCTTCGCGTCTCCGGGCTGGTGGGGCGCGGGCTTGTCCACCAGCCGCTGATCATCGGCATCGCCGGGGGCCTTGCGGTGAACCTCTCCGGCCTGCCCGTGCCGGGCGTGGCCTGGGAGGCGCTGGGGATGCTGGCCGGCGCTGCCATTCCCGCCGCGCTGTTCGGCCTGGGCGGCGTGCTGTCGCGCTATCGGTCCGAGGGCGATCGAGCCACCATCGCCATGGTCTGCGGTGTCAGCCTGATCCTGCACCCGGCGGTCACCTACGGCCTCGGCCTCGCCTTCGGCCTGCCCGTCGAGGCGCTGCGCTCGGCCGTCATCACCGCTGCCATGGCGCCGGGGGTCAACGCCTATCTCTTCGCCCATATCTACGGGGTGGCGATGCGCGTCTCGGCCTCGGCCGTGCTGTACGGCACTGCGGCCTGCCTCGCCAGCGCCTGGGTCTGGCTTCAGCTTCTGCCCTAGCCGCTTTGTCCCGGCACCAGCAGGATCTTGCCGCGGTGCGCGCCCGATTCCATCAGCGCATGGGCCTCGGCCGCGCGGGAAAACGGCAGGACCGTATGGGTGACGCTGCGCAGCCTGCCCTGCGCGAACAACGGCCAGACCCGTGCCTGCAGGTCGGCCGCCACGGCGGTCTTGAACGCTTCGGGGCGCGTGCGCAGCGTGGATCCGGTGTAGGTGAGCCGCTTCAGCATCACCGGCATCAGGTCGATCTCCACCCGGCTGCCGAGGTTGAAGGCAAGCTGGATCAGGCGCGCGTCGTGCCGGGCGGCCTTGATGTTGCGCGCCACGTAGTCGCCACCGATGATGTCGAGAATGATGTCGGCGCCGCCGGCCTCGCGGCAGGCCGCCACGAAATCCTCGGCCCGGAAGTCGATGGCGCGTTCGGCGCCCAGGGACCGCACCCAGTCCGCGGCCTCGCCCGGTTCGACCGTCGTCAGCACGCGCAGGCCCATGGCGGCACCGATCTGGATGGCGGTCGAACCGATGCCGCCGGCGCCGCCGTGGACGAGGAACACCGCGCCGGGGCGGGGGCTTTGGCCGTGGAACACGTTGCTCCAGACGGTGAAGTATGTTTCGGGCAGGCCGGCGGCGTCCTGCTCGCTCACCCCCTCGGGGATCGTCAGCACATGGCCGGCGTTGACCGCCACATAGCCCGCATAGCCGCCGCCGTTCGTCAGCGCACAGACGCGGTCGCCCGCCGCCCATCCCTCCGTGCCCTCGCCGAGCGCCACCACCTCGCCCGACACTTCGAGGCCGAGGAGATCGGAGGCGCCGGGGGGCGGCGGGTAGTGGCCGCGCCGCTGCACGAGGTCGGGGCCGTTCACGCCCGCGGCGGTGACGCGGATCAGAACCTCGCCCGCGGCGGGACGGGGCAGGGGGCGGGTGCCGGGCTCCAGCACCTCGGGGCCGCCCGGGGCCGACATCTCGACCACGGGCATCGTTTCGGGCAGTCCGGTCATGCGGTCCCCTTCAGGGCGCGCTGGACGAGAGGAACCACATCGGCCGCGTCCGCCGCGATCAGGACGCCGGCGCGCGACAGGGCCGCGATCTTGTCCTGCGCGGTTTCCAGCCCGAACACCGACAGAGTGCCTGCGTGGCCCATCCGCCGACCCTTGGGCGCATGGCGGCCGACGACCAGCGCCACGACGGGCTTGCCGTAGTCGGAAGCGGCCAGGTATTCCGCTGCCTTTTCCTCCTCGCGCCCGCCGATCTCGCCGATCAGGACGACGGCCCGTGTTTCGGGGTCGTCGCGGAAGCGCCTCAGGCAGTCGACGAAGCCGATGCCATGGAGCGCGTCGCCACCCACCCCCCCGGTGGTCGAGGTGCCCGGCCCCGCCTGCGCCAGCGAGGCCAGCACGGCGGAGGTCAGCGAGGCCGAGCGCGAGGCGATGCCGACTTCACCGGGCTGTGCATGGCGGGTGGGCATGACGCCGATCTTGCACTGCCCGGGCGTCAGGATGCCCTGCGAGTTCGGCCCGATCAGAACCGTGTCGCGGCCCGCCAGCGCCCGGCGCACGCGCGCCATGTCGTGCTGCGCGACCCGTTCGGTCACGCAGACGATGGTTTCGATCCCGGCCTCGATCGCCTCGACCATCGCGTCGGCCGCATTCGGGGCGGGCACGATGACCAGGCTCGCGTTGGCGCCGGTCGCGGTGCGCGCCTCGGCCACCGTGTGGAACACCGGCAGGTCGAGGTGTTCGGTTCCCCCCAGCCCCGGCCGCACGCCGGCCACATAGGTCGATCCGTAGCGCATCGCCTGGTCGGTGTAGAAGGTGCCGGCGCGCCCCGTGATGCCCTGCACCAGCACGCGCGTGTCGCGGTCGACGATGATCGCCATCAGCGCGCCCCCCCGGAAGCCAGCGCGACCGCGCCCTGCGCCGCCGCCTTCATGTCGGGATAGACGGTGACCGGCACCTTGCGGTCCTGCAGGATCTTCAGCCCCCATTCCGCATTCTGGCCGCCCAGGCAGACCGCCACCGGCACCTTCCGCGCGGCGCGCGCATAGGCGAAGGCCACGCCTTCGGCCACCGTGTCGCAGACGGTCATGCCGCCGCCGTGGACGTTCAGCAGGATCGCCCGCACCTGCCCCTGCGCCAGCAGCAGCTCCACCCCGCGGGCGATGTCGAAACTGGTGGCGGTGGTGCGGATGTCCATGAAGTTCGCGGGTTTCCCCTTCGCCTCGACCAGCATGTCGTTGGTCGCAAGTCCGAGGCCCGCGCCGTTGACGACGACGCCGATATCGCCTTCGAGCGGCACGAAGTTGATGTTGGCGCGCTGCGCCTCGGTCTCGGTCGGCGACAGGCGCTGGCCTGCGGCCAGCCCCTCGAACTCGGGGTGCCGGAACAATGCGTTGGCGTCGATCACGATCTTGGCGTCGATGGCCAGCCAGCGCCCGTCGGGCAGTTCCGCGAAGGGATTGACCTCGAGCAGCGTCATGTCGTTGTCGATGAAGGCCTGGCGCATCGACAGGACGGTGGCGGCGGGCAGCGGGCCGGCGGCGCCGATGCCGCCCAGAAACACCGCCAGCGCCGCCGGATCCTCGGCCACCGCATCGGTCAGAAGGAAGGTGCTGACCGCACCCGCATCCATCCGCACCCGTTCCTCGAAGGTCACGCCCCCTTCTGAGGACGCGAGCAGCATCGGATGCCCGCTCTCGGGATCGAGCGCGATTGCGAGGAACACCTGGCGGCGGAGGTCGAAGGCGGCCTCGACGCTGATTTCCTCGACCACCTCGCCGCGGGCGTCGGTCTGGGCGGTGACAAGGCGGCTGCCGAGCATCCGCGCGGCCTCGTCCCGCACGGTCGAGGGGGTGGCGGCAAACCGCACCCCGCCGGCCAGTCCGCGGCCCCCGGCCGTGATCTGCGCCTTGACGACGTACTTGCGGGCGTTCAGGCCGGCGCAGGCGGCTTCGGCCTCATCGGGCGTCCGGGCCAGCCGTGCGGGCGGCACCTCGACCCCGTATTGACGCAGGATTTCCTTTGATCTGTATTCGGATAGCAGCATCGCCCGCCTTGCCCCCCATGTGCAAGCGCCTCTGGTGTGTGGTATACCACAGGCGGTAAGCTGTCAATTGCGCCCCGCCGAACGGGGCGGGACAGGGGGAGCATATGACCGATCTGCGCGATCTGGAATGCCTTGTGGCCCTGGCGCGGCACCGTCACTTCGCCCGGGCGGCGGCGGAATGCGGATTGTCGCAGCCGGCATTCTCGATGCGCATCCGCAACCTGGAGGAGCGGCTTCAAACCCCCATCGTCCGGCGCGGCAACCGTTTCCAGGGCCTGACCGCGGCGGGCGAGGCGGTGACGGCCCATGCGCGCGAGATCATCGACCGCCTGCGCGCGATGGAGCAGGAGGCGCGCGCGACGCAGGGGGCCGTGGCGGGGCCGCTGACACTCGCCGTGGTGCCGACCGCTGCGGCCCATGCCGGCAGGATCGCGGTGCGGCTGATGGCAAGCCACCCGGGGATCCGCACGCGGATCGAAAGCGCGACCTCGCTCGTGGTGCAGCAGGGGCTGGTCGAAGGCGTCTACGACGCGGGCATCACCTATACCGAGGGCGTGGTGGCCGACATGTTCCGCATCGAGCCGCTCTATGCCGAGCGCTATGTGCTTCTGGCGCCGCGGCCGATGGTGCCGGCGGCGGCGGACAGCATCGCCTGGGCCGATGCCGCGGCGCTGCCGCTGGTCCTGCTGGAACCGGGGATGCAGAACCGCCGCATCCTGAGCCGGGTGTTCGAGGAGATCGGCGCGCGACCGCGCGTGGTGGCGGAAACCAGCGGCTTCATTCCGGCCCTGGCGATCGTGGCCGACGGCGTCGCGGCGACGGTGCTGCCCGAGGCGATGGCCGCGACGCTGGGGGCCTTTCCGGGGGTCGTGGCACTGCCACTGGTGGCCCCGCGGGTGGAAAAGGCGATGGGTCTGGTCACGCTGTTGCGCCCCCATGCCCTGCCGGCGGTCGAGGCCTTGCGGTCGGTGCTGATCGACCCGCCGTAATAGTCAGAGATTATCACGTCTTTGCCATTCGGTATTTGACGTTCCGCCCCGCGGAATGTTCCTTGGATGGGGCACCCGCGGAGGAACGCATGGCACCGCTTGACGACGAGACCGGCATCTGGAAGCGCAAGGGCACCGGACGCAGCCGCAAGGCGCCCAAGGGCCGCCAGCCCGAGGATGCGGCGCTGGCCGAGGTGCGGCGCCTTCTGGGCGACCGCCCGCGCCGGCGCGATTTGCTGATCGAATACCTGCACTTGATCCAGGATGAGCATCGCCACCTGTCGGCCGCCCACATTGCGGCGCTGGCCGAGGAGATGCGGCTGAGCCAGGCCGAAGTCTACGAGGTCGCGACCTTCTATGCCCATTTCGACGTGGTGCGCCCCGGCGCTGTGGCGCCGCCCGCGCTGACGATCCGCGTCTGCGATTCGCTGTCGTGCCAGATGGCGGGGGCCGATGCGCTGGCCGATGCGCTGCGGTCGGGCCTCGACCCCGCCGCGGTACGGGTGCTGCGCGCGCCCTGCATGGGCCGCTGCGACACCGCGCCGGTGCTGGAACTCGGCCACCACCACATCGACCACGCCACGCCCGAAAAGGTGCAGGCCGCCATCGCCGCGGACCATACGCACCCGGACATTCCCGACTACGAGGGGTTCGAGGCCTACCGCGCCGCCGGCGGCTATGCCGCGCTGGCGAAGGCGCTCACGTCGATGACGTCCGACGAGGTGCTCGAACAGGTCCGGCTGTCGCGCATCCGCGGACGCGGTGGCGCGGGCTACCCGATCGCGAACAAGTGGGCCCTGCTCGCCGCGGCCCCGCCGCCGCCGGGCGCGCTCGTCGTCCTGCCCGA
>DAOLBY010000136.1:5591-9681 GCA_035324325.1 Paracoccaceae bacterium
CGCGCTATCGAGTGGTCAATAATGCGCGCCTGTTGGCCGACCTGCGGGCGGGCGGCGACTGGGCCGCGGTGCAGGAGAAGGTCCTGTCCTCGGGGCTGCGCGGCCTTGGCGGGGCCGGCTTCCCCTCGGGCCGCAAATGGGGCTTCGTGCGCGCCAACCCCGGGCCCCGCTATCTGGCGGTGAACGGGGACGAGGGCGAGCCGGGCACCTTCAAGGACCGCTACTACCTGGAACGCACGCCGCACCTGTTCCTGGAAGGCATGCTGATCGCCGCCTGGGCGGTCGAGGCCGAAACCTGCTTCATCTACATGCGCGACGAATACCCCGCGGTGCTGGAGATCCTGCGCCGCGAGATCGCGGCGCTGGAGCAGGCGGGCATCACATCCCCCGGCTTCATCGACCTGCGGCGCGGCGCCGGCGCCTATATCTGCGGCGAGGAATCGGCGATGATCGAGTCGATCGAGGGCAAGCGCGGCCTGCCGCGCCACCGCCCGCCCTTCGTGGCCCAGGTCGGCGTCTTCGGCCGCCCCACGCTCGTGCACAATGTGGAGACACTCTACTGGGTCGCCCGCGTCTGCCGCGAGGGGCCGGAGGTGCTGAGCGGGGTCGAGAAGAACGGCCGCCGCGGCCTGCGCAGCTATTCCGTCTCGGGCCGGGTGCAGCGGCCGGGCGTGCACCTGCTGCCGGCCGGGTCCACCATCACCGACATCATCGAGGCCGCGGGGGGCATGCTGCCGGGACACACCTTCCGCGCCTACCAGCCGGGCGGGCCGTCATCCGGCATCCTGCCCGCGACCATGGCCGACATCCCGCTCGACTTCGACACGCTGCAACCGCACGGGTCCTTCATCGGCTCGGCCGCGGTGGTGGTTCTGTCCGACCAGGACCGGGTGCGCGACGCCGCGCTGAACATGCTGCGCTTCTTCGAGGCCGAAAGCTGCGGCCAGTGCACCCCCTGCCGGGTCGGCTGCGAGAAGGCGGTCAAGCTGATGCAGGCGCCGAAGTGGGATACCGACCTGCTCGAGGATCTCTGCCAGGTGATGGTGGATGCCTCGATCTGCGGGCTGGGGCAGGCGGCCCCGAACCCGATCCGCCTGACCATCAAGCATTTCCCGGACGAGGTCTGACATGCCCGACGGCGCCCCCATCACCAAGGTCACCTTCACGCTGGACGGCCGGCAGGTCACGGTGCCCGAGGGCACGACGATCTGGGAGGCTGCGCGCGGCCGCGGCCTGATCATCCCGCATCTGTGCCACAAGCCCGAACCCGGCTACCGCCCCGACGGCAACTGCCGCGCCTGCGTGGTCGAGGTGCAGGGCGAACGCACGCTTGTCGCCTCCTGCATCCGGCCCGCGGCCGAGGGCATGGTCGTTCACAGCGAAAGCGAACGCGCCCGCAAGGCCCGCGCCATGGTGGTGGAACTGCTGGCCGCCGACCAGCCCGAGGCCGCGCATGACGCGTCATCGCATTTCGCCGACATGGCGAAGGCGACCGGGGTCGAGACCAGCCGCTTCCCCCGGATCGAACCGTCCCGCGTGCCGATCCTCGATGCCTCCCACGTCGCCATGCGCGTCAACCTCGATGCCTGCATCCAGTGCGGCCTTTGCGTGCGCGCCTGCCGCGAGGTGCAGGTGAACGACGTGATCGGCATGGCCCTGCGCGGGCATGACACCAAGATCGTCTTCGACCAGGACGACCCGATGGGCGAAAGCTCCTGCGTGGCCTGCGGCGAATGCGTGCAGGCCTGCCCGACCGGCGCGCTGATGCCCGCGACCGTCCTTGACGCCGAGCAGAAGGGCGACAGCAAGGACTTCGATCGCGAGGTCACCAGCGTCTGCCCCTACTGTGGCGTAGGGTGCCAGCTGTCCTTCAAGGTCAAGGACAACCAGATCAAGTATGTCGAGGGCGCGGGCGGCCCCGCGAACGAGAACCGGCTGTGCGTCAAGGGGCGCTTCGGCTTCGACTACATCAGCCACCCGCACCGGCTGACCGTGCCGCTGATCCGCCGCGCGGATGCCCCGCCCAAGGGGCTGAACGTCGATCCCGCCAACTGGCACACGCATTTTCGCGAGGCCACCTGGGACGAGGCGCTGGATGCCGCCGCCGCGGGCCTTGCGCGGCTGCGCGCCGTCGATGGCCGGCAGGTGGCGGGTTTCGGCTCGGCCAAATGCTCGAACGAAGAGGCCTATCTGTTCCAGAAGCTGATCCGCCAGGGCTTTGGCCACAACAACGTCGACCACTGCACGCGGCTCTGCCATGCCTCGTCGGTCGCGGCGCTTCTGGAAAACGTGGGTTCGGCCGCCGTCACCGCCACCTTCAACGAGATCGAGAACGCCGACGTCGCCATCGTGATCGGCGCCAACCCGACTGAGAACCACCCCGTCGCCGCCACCTATTTCAAGCAGTTCGCCAAGCGCGGCGGCAAGCTGATCGTGATGGACCCGCGGGGGCAGGGGCTGAAGCGCCACGCCAGCCACATGCTGCAGTTCAAGGCGGGCGGCGACGTGGCGATGCTCAACGCGATCATGAACGTGATCGTGGCCGAGGGCCTGTATGACCGCCAGTACATCGAGACCTTCACCGAGAACTGGGAGGCGATGAAGGCCCATCTGGCCGACTACACGCCCGAGGCCATGGCGCCGATCTGCGGCATCGAACCTGAGGTCTTGCGCGACGTGGCGCGCACCTTCGCGCGGGCCAAGGCCGGCATGATCTTCTGGGGCATGGGTGTCAGCCAGCACATCCACGGCACCGACAATTCGCGCTGCCTGATCGCGCTTGCGCTGATGTGCGGGCAGGTGGGGCGGCCGGGCACCGGCCTGCATCCGCTGCGCGGGCAGAACAACGTGCAGGGCGCCTCGGACGCGGGCCTGATCCCGATGTTCCTGCCCGACTACCAGTCGGTCACGGACGAGGGCGTGCGCACCGCCTTCTCCGACCTCTGGGGCGGGGCCGAGATCAGCCCGCAGAAGGGCCTGACCGTCGTCGAGATCATGGACGCGGTGCACGCGGGCCAGATCAGGGGCATGTATATCCTGGGCGAGAACCCGGCGATGTCGGACCCGGACGCCGACCACGCGCGCGACGCGCTCGCGATGCTGGAACACCTGGTGGTGCAAGACATCTTCCTGACCGAGACGGCGAACTACGCCGACGTGATCCTGCCCTCCTCGGCCTGGGCCGAAAAGACCGGCACGGTCACGAACACCAACCGCCAGGTGCAGATGGGCCGCCCCGTGCTGCCCCCGCCCGGCCAGGCGCGCGAGGACTGGCGCATCACCGTCGATCTGGCCCGCCGGCTGGGGCTGAACTGGACCTACGACCACCCGCGCGAGGTCTATGCCGAGATGGCCGCGCTGATGCCGGCGCTGGTCAACATCACCTGGGACCGGCTGGAGCACGGGACCGTGACCTACCCCTCGCTCACCCCCGAAGACCCCGGCCAGCCCATCGTCTTCGGCGACGGCTTCCCCCGAGCCTCGGGCCGGGCGCGCTTCACGCCCGCAAAGGTCATCCCGCCGGCCGAGTCGCCGGATGCCGAATACCCGATGGTGCTGATCACCGGACGGCAACTCGAACACTGGCACACCGGCTCGATGACCCGGCGCGCGAGCGTGCTCGACCATGTCGAGCCCGAGGCGAACTGCTCGCTGCATCCGCGCACCCTGCGGCGGCTGGGGGTGGCGCCGGGCGAGTATGTGCGCCTGTCCACGCGGCGCGGCAGCATCACGGTCATGGCGCGGGCCGACCGCGGGGTGGCCGAGGACAACGTCTTCCTGCCCTTCGCCTATGTCGAGGCGGCGGCGAACATCCTGACGAACCCGGCGCTCGACCCCTACGGCAAGATCCCCGAGTTCAAGTATTCCGCCGTGCGCGTCGAGCGTGCGGAGGCACTGGCGGCCGAATAGCTCCCCGGCCGGTCTGCGACTGGGGGCCGCGCGCAGGCGCGGCCCCTTTTTCGTGCCGGGTGGGGCGGGGAATGCAAAATGGGGGCGCCCGGCGGGGCGCCCCTTGTCGATTCCGTCTCCCGGGTACTACCGCCCCATGGCCTTGAGGACGGCCTGTCCGAGGTGTGCGGGGGATTCGGCG
>DAOLBY010000137.1:0-9663 GCA_035324325.1 Paracoccaceae bacterium
CCCGATCGATTCCCCCCATCCGGCCGTAAGCCATCGCGAGTGCGGCGAAATCCTCGTGGCTCAGCGCATGGGCCTCGGCCGTGCCGGGGGCAATGCCGTAGGCCGCGCGCAGCTCGGCCCCTGTCAGATGCGGCACCACGCCCCGGGCGGCACCGACACCGATGTTCGTATCGGGCTCGCGGAACCAGACCGGATAGGCCTGCGCATGCAGGTCGGTCACATGGATCAGCGTGACATTGCCAAAGTCGGGAAAGGCCAGCAACTGGTCCTGCGAAAGCGCCTGCTGCGCCATGGCGCGCGACCACCCGCCCGCGCCCAGAATGGCTGCCGTCGCGAGCCCCGCCTGCCAGAATGCGCGCCGTGTGATCATGCGAAGTCGGCCTTTCGCCGGGCAAGCCGGATTGGATCGCGGCCGCGGCCGCGGCCGCGCCGGTCGGGTTCAGGGTATCAGGGGGGCGGCGCGGGGGGGCGGCCGCGCCGACGGCCGGGGTCAGCCGATCTCGATGGGCTTCTTGTCGACGTAGACCGACCCGTCGTCGTCATACCAGGTAAAGACGAACTCGCCTGCCGCATCCACCCGGGCATCGAACTCCAGGTAGGGATTGTTCGAGACCGACGGGTGCAGCGCCACGTCGATCACCATCTGACCGTTCAGCTCGCAGGTGAAGCGGTTGATGATCGACCGCGGGATCACCGCGCCGGCACTGTCGCGCCGCTGGCCGGATTCCATCGGGTGGCTGATCAGCGTCTTGACCGAGACGACCTCGCCCGCCTTTGCGGACTTGGGCAGTTTCACGCGGGGTTTGACATCGTTTGCCATCGTCCTGTCCTCCTGCCTCAGCCGCCGCAGCCGCCGATCGTGACCTTCACCTCGGCCCGCGCCCGCACCACGCTGCCGTCGGCCATCCGCGCAAGGGCGATGACCTCTTGCGACTGCGCCAGGCGGATACGGGTCGCCAAGGCTTGCGACCCCGCCGCCGGGCCGAAGGTGACCTCGGTCACGAGGGGTTCCGGATTGCCGCCGGCGAACAGGGCGATGGCGACAGCACCCGGCGCGGTGATGCCGATGGGCACGGCGTTTCCGTTCTCGGCGATCTCGGGGGCGGAAAGCGTGATGCCGCCGTCGGCCACTGTCGCGCCGCCGGCAAAGGCCGCCATCGCGTCACCGACCGCCGCACGTGCGGGCGCCGCGGGCAGGGCCGCGGCCGCGAAGCCGCCGATCCCGACCACCAGAACGTTTCTGCGTGAGTGCCGCATTCCCGTCTCCTCCGTTCCGCAAGACAGCCCTGGCGGCCGGAACAGGCCGGCTGGCGGGGTTTGCGTCCGATATGGTCCGGCACGACCTCCCCTGCCACTGCACGACTTCGTGAGCCGTGTCCGCTTGCGCAGTGAACTGTGCCGACTTCCTCCGACTCGGAACATAGCAACGGGAAGGCAAGGCATGCAATAGAAACATTTGTCTCTTTGAATATTCCTATCTTCGCACCCTCAGGCGACGGTTTCCGTCTGGTCAGGCCGGGGGAAACACATTAGCTTTCGACTATGTCTTGACCCGCGGTGGCTGCCATGACGCGCCGTCTGTTGCTTTCCCTTCCGGTCGTGATCCTTGCGCTGGCCGTGCTGCCGGCCCGGGCCGCCGCCGATCTGCGCCTGGCGATGTTCGAACTGGACGGCTGTCCCTTCTGCCGCGCCTGGAACGCCGAGGTGGGCGGGGCCTGGCCGCTGTCGCCCGAAGGGCAGGCTGCTCCCCTGTGGCGCATGAACATCCGCGCGCCGCTGCCCGAGGGTCTGGCGCTGGCCGAGCCCGTGCGCGTGTCGCCAACCTTCGTGCTGTTGCGCGATGGAGCCGAGGTCGGGCGCATCACCGGCTATTCGGACGCGGGCTTCTTCTGGGGGTTGGCGTCGCAGATGATCGAGAAGGCGCAGGCCGATGGCGGCAGGTGACCGGGGCGGGCCAACCTGATGCCGCTGGAGGGACGCGACGACACGCTGGCGGCACTGGCCGGGCTGCTGGACCGGGCCGAGACGGCATCGGCCTTCCTGAAGGCGCTGGGGCACGAGGGGCGGCTGACCATCCTGTGCCATCTGACAGGCGGCGCGAAAAGCGTGACCGAGCTGGAAAACCTGCTCGACCAGCGGCAGGCGGCGGTCAGCCAGCAGTTGGCCCGACTGCGGCTGGAAGGGCTGGTCTCGGCCCGGCGCGAGGGGCACGCGATCTTCTATTCGATCAGCGACGAACGGGTGCGCGCCACGGTGGCGTTGCTTGGCCAGCTGTTTGCAACCGGAACGGCGCAAGACCGGCGGTAACGGCGGAACCCCGCCCGGCGCGACGCGCCGGCGGATGCGGAAGGACACGGAATGGAAGGCATGTCGTTCGGCGTGGTCGCGGCCCTGGTCGGGCTGGGTTCGGGGCTGGCCCTGGGACTTGCCGCCCGGCTGGGCGACTTCTGCACGCTCGGCGCGCTGGAAACCGCGCTCTATGGCCATGACCAGCGGCGGCTGCGTCTTTGGGGGATCGTGCTCGGCACGGCCATTCTGACGACGCAGGTCGGGGCAGCGGCGGGCTGGATCGACCTCGGCGCCACCATCTACCATGACATCGACTGGAACCCGCTGGCCAGCATCGCGGGCGGTCTGGTGTTCGGCTACGGCATGGCCATGGCAGGGAACTGCGGCTTCGGGGCGCTGGTGCGCTTCGGCGGAGGTGACCTGCGGTCGCTCGTCGTGGTCGTGGTCATGGGCATCTTCGGCTTCGTGGCGCTGTCGGGACCGCTTGCGCCCCTGCGCGCCGCGCTGTTCCCGCAGCCGCAGGCGACCGGGCCGGAGGGCATCGCGGCCGATCTTCAGGCGCTGTTGGGGCTGCCGGTGCTGGCGACGGCGGCGGTGGTCGGGCTGGCGTTGCTCGTCTGGGGTCTGGCGCACCCGGGCCTGCGGCGGCAGCGCGGCATGATCGCCTGGGGCGCGGTGGCGGGCCTGTCGGTCGCCGCGGCGCTGGCAGGCACGACCTGGGCGGCCGACCAGTCGTTCGGCGCGCTGGCGCCCGAGGGGCCATCGTTCACTGCGCCCGTGGGCCGCACGCTGATCTTCCTGATGACCTCGACCGCCGGGGGGATCACGTTCTCGGTGGGTTCGGTCGCCGGCGTGATGCTGGGCGCCCTTCTGGGGTCGCTCTGGAAGGGGATGTTCCGCTGGGAAGCCTGCGAGGATCCGCGCGAACTGGGCCGGCAGGTGGGCGGGGCGGCGATGATGGGCCTCGGCGGGGGCGTCGCGATGGGATGTTCGGTCGGGCAGGGGTTGACGGGGTTCGCCACCTTGGCCTGGTCGGGGCCGGTGACGCTGGCTGCCATCGCGGCCGGGGCGGCCTTCGGCCTGCGCCGCCTGATCGCAGGGGTCGACCCGGCCTGACGCCGCGCCTCAGCCCGCCGGCGCCAATGCGACGGCCACACCTGCCTCGGGCGCGACATCGGGGACCGCGCGGGCGCCGCGCCAGGCCAGCAGCAACCGCGCAAGCCGGCGCATGGCAGTCGCGGGCGCGGTGTCCTCGGGCACGCGGAACAGGCCGCTCCGGTCCTCGGCCGACAGCGCCGTGACCAGCAGGGGGGCCGCCGCAAGCGGCAGCGCCACGGGCAGCAGCCACAGCACGAGGGCCGGTGCCCAGGCCAGCACCACCACCAGCGCCCCGGCCCCCGCCAGCACAAAACCGCGCGTCACCGCCAGCGACTCGGACAGCGCGACGCGCCCACCCGCGCGGTCCTGGGAGGGCCAGCCGGCGTCACGCCCCGCCAGCACCTGTGCCACGGCGCGCGACTGGAACATCATCTGGATGGGCGCGATCACGCTCGACAGCAGCATCTCGGCCAGGGTCGAGCGCAACATTGCCCGCGCGCCCCCGAACTGCGCCGCCCGGCCGGTGATCACGGCATCAGCCGCAATCATGAGCTTCGGCAGGAACAGCAGCGCCAGCACCCCGGCCCCAAGCGCGATGGCCGTGCCCGTCGTCTCGACCGGGAAGAAGGTGCTGCGGCCCAGCTCGTCGAACACCGGCGCAGGTTCGGGTGCGGTCGCGGCCACGACCAGCGTGACGGCCAGGAAGGCAAGCCACAGCACCGGCGCCAGATAGGACATGACGCCCTGCAGGATGCTGAACCGGCTCCAGGGCGCCAGCCCCGCCGCTCCGATGACCCCGACGTGCTGGAGGTTGCCCTGGCACCAGCGCCGGTCGCGGCGGGCATGGTCGATCAGGTTGCCGGGCGCCCCCTCGTAGGAACCGCCGAGATCGGGGTCGAGCCGGACGCGCCATCCGGCGCGCACGAGGAATGCGGCTTCGACCGTGTCGTGGCTCAGGATGCCGCCACCGAAGGGCGCACGGCCGGGCAGCTGCGGCAGGCCGCAGGCACCCGCGAAGGCCGCGATGCGCAGCATGGCGTTGTGGCCCCAGAACGGTCCCGCCGGCCCCTGCAACGCAGCCAGTCCACGGGCGAACACCGGCCCGTGCAGCGCAGCGGCGAACTGCATCGCCCGGCCAAAGCGCGACCGCGCGCGGATGACCCGCGGAAGTGTCTGGAGCAGGCCGAGGCCGGGGTCGGCCTGCATCCGCCGCGCCATGGCAAGGATCGTGCGCCCCTCCATCAGGCTGTCGGCGTCGAGCACCAGCGCCACATCCCAGGCAGCGCCCGAACGCCGCAGGAACTCCTCGATGTTGCCGGCCTTGCGGCCGGCGTTGTCGCTGCGGTGGCGATAGATCAGCCGGCTCGTGCCGCGCAGTTCCGCCGCAAGCCGCGGCAGCCAGGCGGCCTCGGCCGCCACCGTTCCGGGGTCGCGCGTGTCGGACAGGATGGCGATGTCGAAGCGCGCGGCCTCGCCGACCTCGGCCAGTGCCTCGTCCAGCGACCGGGCGGTCGCGGCGATGCGGGCGAAGGTCTCGGCCGGGTTCTCGTTGCAGACGGGCACGAGGACGACACCGCGCAGTCCGAGCGGCAGGCCCGCATCCCCGGACGGCCGGGCCGTGCGGCAGGCCAGCCCGATCAGCGCCAGCGCCGCGCCCCAGGCCAGCCACCAGGTCGCCAGCGTACCGAGGGCGGTGCGCAGGATCTCGGCCCAGGTGAAGCCGAGCCCGTCCGCCCCCCCGATCCACATGAGAAGCGACAGCGCCGCCAGCGCCGCCGCCATGCTTGCGGCCACGGCCATGGCGCGCAGCGCCAGCGTGCCGGCGCCCGGCCCCGGAACGCGCCGCAGCACCACGCGGGCCACGGGGCCGGACAGCGCCTGACGCGGCATCGCCAGAGGCGCGTCAGGCGGCGGAAGCCACCGCGCTGCGGCGCGGGCGGCGGCGAACTGGTCGGGGTCGGGGCGGTCCATCATGCCGCATGCACCCATTGATAGACCCAGGTTTCCGTCAGCCTCTGCGCGCCGCCCGCAAGGTGCGCGGTCAGTTCGACCACGCTGCCCGGCGGGGCATGCACGTCCAGCACCAGCCGCCAGCTAGTGCCGTCGGGCAGGGCGTCCAGCACCTGGCCCCGCACCTCGCCCCGCTCGCAGGTCACGACCGCCTCGGGCCGCGCCGGCGTGTCGGATGCGGGCAGGCCGGGGCCCGCGAAGACCACCACGAACTTGCGCAGGTCGGGGACGGGTTCCACCCCGGCAAAGCCGCCATGCCCCGCGCTGGTCGCGGTGACGCGCGCGAGGCCATCGCCGGCCGCCCCGGCCAGGTCGCCCCAGAGCAGGCGGTAGGCGTAGCTGCGAGCCTCGCCCGCTGCGGCGCTGCCGTCGCCCGGCACGAAGAAGGCCACGATGTTGTCGTTGGTTTCCAGCGCGGTCGGGATCTCGACCAGCCGCACGGCCCCCGGCCCCCAGTCGCCGAGCGGCACCACGTCAAGCGAGGGGCGCCGGTCATAGCGCGCCTCGGTGTCCAGGTAGCTGTCGAAGCTGCGGTCGCGCTGGTGCAGCCCGAAGCGCGCCACCGGGTCGGTCAGGAAGGTGTTGGCCAGACGGTCGGGGTTGTTCAGCGGCCGCCACAGCGGCACCCCGTCGACGCCCAGCACGGCCAGCCCCTCGCTGTCGTGGACGCGCGGGCGGAAATCGTCGAACCCCGCGCGGTTCTTGGCATCGTAGAGGAACATCGAGGTCAGCGGCGCCACCCCCACATGGTCCACGTCGCCGCGGAAGAACAGCCGGGCCGTCACGTCCATCGCGGTCGCAGGGCCCGGCCGCAATACGAACCGGTAGGCCCCGGTCACGCGCGGACTGTCGAGCGCGGCGAAGAAGGTCACCGCCTCCTCGCCCTCGGCCGGCCGCTGCAGGTAGAAGGCGGTGAACCGCGGAAACTCCTCGGCCCCGCCGAGCGCGGTGTCGAGCGCAAGTCCCCGGGCGCTGATGCCGTAGGTGCTGCCCTGACCGAGCGCGCGGAAGTAGCTCGCGCCGAGGAAGGCCGCGACCTCGTCCTGACGGTCAGGGGTGTTCAGCGGCCAGAGCAGGCGGAACCCGGCGACGCCGGGCAGGGGTCCGGGGTCCGGTTGCGCCATCTCGGGATCATACAGGAAATCGTCGGCAGCAAAGATCATCTCGCGCACATTGCCGTCGGTCACGTCGTAAAGGCGCACGGGATCGCCGAACAGCCAGCCCGGGTGGAAGGCTTGAAGCCCGAAAGCGCGCCCCGGCCCGCGATGCCAGCGCGTGGCATCGGGATCGAAGCGGATGCGCCGCCAGCCGTCGTAGTCAAGTTCGCCCGCAAACCCCTCCAGCCGTTCCGGCGGCGCATAGTCGCCGGCGGAACGGGCCTGCATCTGCGTGGCAAGCGCGTCGAAGTCGAAGGCCGTCCCCTCTGCCAGTCCCTGGGCCGCCACCGCATCACCGGGCAGGGCAGGGGCAAGGGCCGCCCCGGCGGCGGTGGCCAGGAGTGTGCGGCGCGACAGGAGGGGCAACAAGGGCGGCATGATCGGCGGGGTCCGTCTTGAGTCGCAGCCCGCGCTGCGCTGCGGCGAAATAGCGGGGAGCCCCCGCGAAAGGCAAGCGGTGCCCCCGCAAAGGCGCGTGAACGCGGGGATTCCGGCCCGCCCCGCGAAGTCGGTTGCCCGGTTTTCGGGCATGACAGCCGGCTGCCGGGTGGCGGCGGCCGCGTGACGGTTTAGGTTGCGCGGCATGGACGCCCCGCACAAGCCCCCCACGGCCGTCTTCGACTGCGCCACCTGGAACATCCATCGCGCGCGCGGCGCCGATGGCCGCGTCGACCCGGCCCGAGTCAACGCCGCGATCGCCCGCCATCTGGCCGCGCCACCCCCCGCGGTGCTGGCCCTGACTGAGGCCGATGCCGAACGCCCGCCCCATGCCGGACTTCTGGACCTTCCCGCGATCGAAGCCGCCACGGGCCTTGTCCATGCGCAGGGCGAACCCGGTCTGCGCTGGGGCGCGGGAAGCCACGGCTTTCTCGGCACCGTGCTGTTCCTGCCGCCCGGCTGGCCGCTGCGCGACGCCGCGCTGATCGACCTGCCCGGCCACTGTCCGCGCGGCGCCGTGCTGGTCGAGACCGAGGCGCAGGGCGCCCCCCTTCGCATCGTCGCCACGCATCTGTCGCTGGGCCAGCCGCTGCGAATCGCACAGATGCGCACCATCGGCCAGCATCTGGCGCGGCGGCGGCCGATGCCGACGCTGCTGATCGGCGACCTCAACGAATGGCGGCCCTGGGGCGGCCTGGCGCTGTCGTCCCGGGTGACGGGGCTGCGCTTTTCCGGCCCCGCCCTTCGCAGCTTTCCGGCGTCGCTGCCGACCCTGCCGCTCGACCGCATCCTGGCGGCGGGCGGTGCGCGGGTGACGGCGGCACGCGCGCTGGACGCGCCCGACCTGCGCGCCGCCTCCGATCACCTGCCGCTGCGGGCCAGCGTCACGATCGGCCAGGCCACATCCGGCTGAACACCCCGTCTCGCTTGACGATGCCGTGGAAGGCCGCGGCGCCGATGTGGGCGAGGATCAGCAGCACCAGCGGGATGCGGGCGGTGTTGTGGATCGCCTTGGCCGTTTCGGCCAGGGCGTCCGACCGCGGCACCAGCGACGGCAGACCCAGCGCATCGAGCCCTTCGAGCGGAAATCCGCCCGCCTTCACCCGGACATATCCGGACACCGCCATCACCAGCAGCAGGCCGTAAAGCGCCCAGTGGGTCGCTTCGGCCGCCAGCTTCTGCATCGGCGGCAGGCTGTCGGGCAGTGGCGGCGGCGGGTTCATGAAGCGATAGACAAGCCGGGCCAGCACCAGCAGCAGGATCACCACGCCGACGTTCTTGTGAAAGATGAACATGGTGTCCTGCGTCGACCGTGGCCAGCCTTCCTGGACCATCAGGTTGCCGATGGGGATCGTGGACAGGATCAGCAGGGCCGCCAGCCAGTGCATGGCGCGGGCCGGGGGCTTGTAGGCAAGGGTGGGCGTCACGATGGGCTCCTGCGGTTCTGGCCGCAGCCTTCGGAACGGGCCTGCGGCGGGGCGGATCGTGGTCGGGACCATAACACTTTCGTGGCGTTCCTTGACAGTTCGGTGACAGGGTCGAATGTCCGTCCATGAACGCTGCCCGAGTCGTCATGTCATCAGGGGACGGGGCCGCGCCGGGCGTGGCCGCGGCGCGAATGCTCCTGCCGATGGCGCTGGCCCTTGCGGCGACCGAGGCCGTGGTGCTGGTGGCATTGCCCGGTCCTGGCATCGCGGGCATTTCTGCCGCCCTCTTCGCCTTCACGGTGGTCGCGGCCCTGGCCCTGCGCGCCTTCGCCCGCGGCTATCCCCATGCCCGCCCCGGCGCATGCAATGGCGTGACCCTGGCCCGCGCGGCGATCGCCACGGCGCTGGTGGCACCCCTGTTTCTGCCCGGGGCGCTGGCGGGGCGCGACGGGTTGGCCTGGGCGCTGGTGGCGCTGGTGGTGGTCGGTCTGGTTCTGGACGGGCTGGACGGCTGGCTGGCGCGGCGGTCTGGGCTGGCCTCCGAACTCGGCGCGCGCTTCGACATGGAGGTGGACGCGCTGCTGGCGGCCCTGCTCGCGCTGGTGGCGCTGGCCTCGGGCAAGGCCGGCGTCTGGGTGCTGGCGCTCGGCTTCATGCGCTATGGCTTCGTCGCGGCTGCCGCGGCGCTGCCGTGGCTGAACGCGGCCTTGCCCGAACGGCGCAGCCGCAAGACCGTCTGTGTGGTGCAGATCGGTGTCCTGATCGCGCTTCTGGCGCCGGTCGTCATGCCGCCGGTCTCGACCGCGATCGGGCTGGCGGCGGTGGCGGCGCTTGTCTGGTCCTTCGCGGTCGATGTCCGCTGGCTTGCCGCGCGGCGGGGGACAGGGGGATGACAGCGCGCCGCATCGCCGGTCTGGCGGCGGCGCTGGTGCTTCTGCACCTCGTGCTGATCCAGCCGAACCATCCGCAGGCCCTGACCTGGGGTGCGCTGCGGCTGTTCCCGCTGGAATTGCCGGCGATCCTGCTGGCGATGGTGGCGCTGCCGGCGGCGGGGTGGCCGTCACGCCTGCTGCGGGCGGGACTGGCGGCGGCGCTGACCGTGATCGCGGCGCTGAAGGTTGCGGATTTCGCGATGTTCGTGTCGTTCAACCGCGGCTTCAATCCGGTGGTGGACCCGCATCTGGCGGTCGCCGGCTGGCATCTGGCCAGCGGCGCGGTCGGCACCGCCACGGCCGCGCTGGCGG
>DAOLBY010000138.1:0-9637 GCA_035324325.1 Paracoccaceae bacterium
GATCGACGGCGGCGAACAGGTCGTCGAGGCGCAGGCCGCGCGCCAGCGCCCGGGCGTTTTCGTCTGGGGGAAGGGTGCGGTCGGGCCGGCGGTCCATGGTCGCAGCCTGCGCGCCACGAGGTCGCCGTCAAGGGGCGATGGAAGAAGCGGACGGACACGGACGAATCACGCGTCGGTGATCAGGCCGCCGGGTCGCCGCACCGCAGGCCGGCGCGCCTGCAACCGGGCCGTGTGACGTTGCGTCACAGCCTGACCTGCGGACGGCGGACGGCCAAGCCTCAGGGGGTACGGCCTGCCCGTGAACAGGCAAAGCCTTGATTTCGATTGCCCAACTTTTGCCCGGATTGTAAAGATTTACAGATCGCAAGCCGATTCAGTGAAGATATTTTCAAGAAACGCTCGATTTTAAAAAGGGTTACGAGTTTCTTTTCGATTGCGCTATGATCCCGGCGGGCAGGAGGCCGTCTCCCGGAATGCGGGGAGCGCGGCGTCGGGCGGCGGGATGCCGCCGATCGGAGGGAGGATCGAAGATGTCGGAACCCGTTCAGGTGCAGAACGCACATGCCGCTTCGGCAGAGTTCACCGCCCGCGCGCATGTCGATGCCGCAGGCTATGCGGCGCGCTATGCGGCCTCGATGGCCGACCCCGAGGCGTTCTGGCGCGCCGAAGGCCAGCGCATCGACTGGATCCGACCCTACACCCGCGTCAAGGACAGCGACTTCACGCTGGGCCAGGTGTCGATCAAGTGGTTCGAGGACGGCGCGCTGAACGTCAGCGCCAACTGCATCGACCGCCACCTGCTGGCCCGCGCCGACCAGACCGCGATCATCTGGGAACCCGACGACCCGAAGACCCCGGCGCGCCACATCACCTACCGCGAACTGCTGGAACAGACCTGCCGCATGGCCAACGTGCTGAAGGCGCAGGGCGTGGGCAAGGGCGACCGGGTGGTGATCTACCTGCCGATGATCCCCGAGGCCGCCTATGCGATGCTGGCCTGCGCCCGGCTGGGCGCGGTGCATTCGGTGGTCTTTGCCGGCTTCTCGCCCGACAGCCTGGCCAGCCGCATCAACGACTGCGGCGCCAAGCTGGTGATCACTGCCGACTTCGCCCCGCGCGGCGGCAAGAAGACGGCGCTGAAGTCGAACGCCGACAAGGCGCTGCTGGACTGTTCGGACCGGATCAAGTGTCTGGTGGTGAAGCACACCGGCGATCAGACGACCTGGGTCGATGGCCGCGACGTGGATGTGAAGGCCGAAATGGCGGCGGCCCGGCCCTACTGTCCCTATGTCGAGGTGGGCGCCGAGGACCCGCTGTTCATCCTCTACACCTCCGGCTCGACCGGCCGGCCCAAGGGGGTGGTGCATACCTCGGGCGGCTATCTGGTCTTTGCCTCGCTGACGCATCAGCTGACCTTCGACTACCACGACGGCGACATCTTCTGGTGCACCGCGGACGTGGGCTGGGTGACGGGGCACAGCTACATCCTGTATGGCCCGCTGGCCAACGGGGCGACCACGCTGATGTTCGAGGGCGTGCCGACCTATCCCGACGCCGGCCGCTTCTGGGAGGTCTGCGCCAAGCACAGGGTCAACCAGTTCTACACCGCGCCGACCGCCATCCGCAGCCTGATGGGGCTGGGGCCGGAATGGGTGGAGAAGCACGATCTGTCGTCGCTGCGGCTGCTGGGGACCGTGGGCGAGCCGATCAACCCCGAGGCCTGGAACTGGTACAACACCCATGTCGGCAAGGGCCGCTGCCCGATCGTCGACACCTTCTGGCAGACCGAGACCGGCGGCCACCTGATCACGCCGCTGCCGGGCGCAGTCCCGACCAAGCCGGGGTCGGCCACGCTGCCCTTCTTCGGTGTGAAGCCCATCGTTCTCGACCCCTCGACCGCCAGGGTGCAGGAGGCGACCGAAACCGAGGGCGTGCTGTGCATCGCCGACAGCTGGCCGGGGCAGATGCGCACGCTCTGGGGCGACCATGCCCGCTTCGAGGAGGCCTATTTCAGCCAGTATCCGGGCACCTACTTCACCGGTGACGGCTGCAGGCGCGATGCCGACGGGTACTACTGGATCACCGGCCGGGTGGACGACGTGCTGAACGTCTCGGGCCACCGCATGGGCACGGCCGAGATCGAAAGCGCGCTGGTGGCGCACGAGAAGGTGGCCGAGGCGGCGGTCGTCGGCTACCCGCACGACATCAAGGGGCAGGGCATCTATGCCTATGTCACGCTGATGCAGGGGGTGGAGCCCACGCCCGAGCTGCGCAAGGAGCTGGAAGCCTGGGTGCGCACGGAAATCGGGCCGATCGCCAAGCCCGACCTGATCCAGTGGGCGCCGGGCCTGCCCAAGACGCGGTCGGGCAAGATCATGCGCCGCATCCTGCGCAAGATCGCCGAGAACGATTTCGGCAGCCTGGGCGATACCTCGACGCTGGCGGATCCCTCGGTGGTGGACGAACTGATCGAGAACCGGATGAACCGGGGCTGAGATGACCGAGGACATCACCAAGCCTGCCGTGCTGATCCTGCTCGGGCCCCCGGGGGCCGGAAAGGGCACGCAGGCGCGGATGCTGGAGGAACGCTTCGGCCTGGTGCAGCTGTCCACCGGCGATCTTCTGCGCGCGGCCGTCGCCGCCGGCACCCAAGCGGGGCTGGCGGCGAAGGCCGTGATGGAGGCCGGCGGCCTGGTGGGCGACGACATCGTGCTGGCCATCCTCAAGGACCGCATGGCCGAACCCGACACCGCACGCGGCGTCATCCTCGACGGCTTTCCGCGCACGGCGGGGCAGGCGGCGGCGCTCGATGCGCTGCTGGCCCGGGCCGGGCAGCGCGTGACGGCGGTTGTCAGTCTGGAGGTTGACGACGAGGCGATGGTCGAGCGCGTTTCGGGCCGCTTCACCTGCGGCACCTGCGGTGAGGGCTATCACGACCGCTTCAAGCAGCCCGCGGTGGCGGGGGTCTGCGACAAATGCGGCGGCACGGCGTTCAGGCGCCGCGCCGACGACAACGCCGAAACCGTGCGGGCGAGGCTTGCCGCCTACCACGCACAAACGGCACCCCTGATCGCGCACTACGAAGCGCAGGGCGTCCTGGAACGGACCGACGGCATGGCCGACATGGCCGCTGTCGCAGGCGCCCTGTCAGACATCGTGGGGCGCGTCACGGCATGAACGAAGTGCCGGCATCCCGCATTCCGCGGGGGCCGGAAGGGAAGGGAACCTACAGGGAGTGGCACCTATGGCGGACAAATCCTCCAACGCCTACTGGTCTGCGAACATCCGCATCATCACCATCTCCATGGTGGTCTGGTTCGTGTGTTCGTTCGGGCTTGGCATCATCCTGCGGCCGGCGCTGAGCGGTATCAGCGTCGGCGGCGCCGACCTCGGCTTCTGGTTCGCCCAGAACGGGTCGATCTACGTCTTTCTCGTTCTGATCTTCGCCTACGCCTGGCGGATGAACAAGCTCGACAAAGAATTCGGCGTCGAAGAATAAGGGGAAATCAGGGACATGGATCAGTTTACCCTCAACCTGATCGTGGTCGGTGCGAGCTTTGCGCTCTACATCGGCATCGCGATCTGGGCCCGTGCGGGCTCGACGGCGGAGTTCTACGCCGCAGGCCAGGGCGTTCCCCCGGTCATGAACGGCATGGCCACCGCGGCCGACTGGATGTCGGCCGCTTCCTTCATCTCGATGGCGGGTCTGATCGCCTTCGGCGGCTACAACAACTCGGTCTTCCTGATGGGCTGGACCGGGGGCTACGTGCTTCTGGCGCTGCTGCTTGCGCCCTATCTGCGCAAGTTCGGCAAGTTCACCGTGCCCGAGTTCATCGGCGACCGGTTCTATTCGACCTCGGCACGCCTTGTCGCCGTGATCTGCCTTATCGTCATCTCGGTGACCTACGTGATCGGGCAGATGGTGGGCGTGGGCGTGACCTTTGCCCGCTTCCTCGAGGTCTCGACCTCGACCGGCCTGTTCATCGGCTCGGCGATCGTGTTCGCCTATGCGGTGTTCGGCGGCATGAAGGGCATCACCTACACGCAGGTCGCGCAGTACATCGTGCTGATCACGGCCTATACCATCCCGGCCCTGTTCATCTCGCTGAACCTCACCGGCAATCCGCTGCCGCAGCTTGGCCTGATCGGCAGCTACGCTCCGGCGGGCGGCGAGGTCAGCTTCCTCGCCAAGCTCGACCAGGTTGTGACCGACCTCGGGTTTGCGGCCTATACGGCTGACACGCCGAACATGCTCAACATGTTCCTCGTCACGATGTCGCTGATGATCGGCACCGCGGGTCTGCCGCACGTGATCATCCGCTTCTTCACCGTGCCCAAGGTGTCGGATGCGCGCATCTCGGCCGGCTGGGCGCTGGTGTTCATCGCGCTGCTCTACACCGTGGCTCCGGCCGTGGGTGCGATGGCGCGGCTGAACATCACCACGACCTTCTGGCCTGGTGCGATCCAAGGCCAGTTCCATGACCAGCCGGCGCTGGCGCTGGAGGATATCCAGAACAACCCCGACCTGGCCTGGATCCGCAACTGGGAAAAGACCGGCCTTCTGAAGTTCGAGGACAAGAACGGCGACGGCCGCATCCAGTACTTCAACGAGGCCCGGCTGGCCGGTCCGAACAAGGCCGTGGCCGACGCCACCACCGCGCTGACCGAGGCGATGACCGCCGCGGGCGTCGCGACCGAGGGCGTCGATCTGGCCTCGGAAGCCGCCGTCACCGTGAACGGTGCGGCTGACGCGGCCCTCGTGGCCCTGCAGACCGCCCGCAACGAGGCCATCGCCGCCCGCAATGCCGTGACCTATGGCGGCAAGACCGTGGGCGAACTGGGCTGGACCGGCAACGAGCTGACCACGCTGAACAACGACATCATGGTGCTTGCCAACCCCGAGATCGCACGGCTTCCCGGCTGGGTGATCGCACTGGTTGCGGCGGGCGGTCTTGCCGCCGCGCTCTCGACCGCGGCGGGCCTGCTGCTGGCCATTTCCTCGGCCATCAGCCACGACCTGATCAAGGGTGCGATCAACCCGAAGATCAGCGAGAAGGGCGAACTGCTGGCGGCCCGGATCTCGATGGCCTTCGCCATCGCCCTGGCCACCTGGCTCGGCCTCAACCCGCCCGGCTTTGCCGCGCAGGTGGTGGCACTGGCCTTCGGTCTGGCCGCGGCCACGATCTTCCCGACGCTGATGATGGGCATCTTCTCGAAGCGCATCACCAAGGAAGGGGCGATCCTGGGGATGCTGGTGGGGCTGGTGCTGACCTCGGTCTACATCTTCCTCTACCTCGGCTGGTTCTTCATCCCCGGCACCAACATGCTGCCGAACACGCCTGCCGCGCACTGGCTCGGCATCTCGCCGGCCGGCTTCGGCCCGGTGGGGGCGCTGGCGAACTTCGTCGTGGCCTATGTGGTCTCGATGATGACCTCGGCGCCGCCGCGCGACGTGCAGGACCTGGTGGAATCGATCCGCGTGCCGAAAGGCGCGGGTGTCGCCCAGGCGCACTGACCCAAGACCGCGGCCCCCGGGAGAGCATCCCGGGGGCCGCCCCCCCCTTGACCGCGGGACGCATGATGGACCCCCAGATCAAGACCATCGTCGGTTTCCTCGAAACCGTTCACCCCTACGACAGCCTGCCGCAGGACGAACTGGTGCGTGTCGCCGGTTCCTTCAGCCGCAGGGAGTTTGCCGCCGGCGAAGAGGTCTATCGCGCGGGCGAGCCGCTGCGCGGCCTCTACCTTGTCAAGCGCGGCTCGGTCGAGGTGCTGGACCCGGGGGGCGAGCTTGTCTCGCTGCTCGGCCCGCGCAACAGCTTCGGCGAGCGCGGTCTGATGCGCGACGGGCTGGCGGTGACGACGGCGCGGGTGACCGAGGATGCGGTGCTGCTTCTCCTGCCCACGGCCGAGTTCCGGCGTCTGATTGCCGCGCATCCGGCCTTCGAGCGGCTATTCAACCGCCACCGCCCGCACGGAGACGGTGGGCCGGACCTGACCACGATGAAGGTGGCCGACCTGATGGCACGCAGGCCTGTGACCGTCTCCTCCCACGACCCGATCCGGCTGGCGGCGCAGAGGATGCGCGACGCGCATGTGTCCTCGCTCGGCGTGGTGGAGGGCGACCGCTTCGTCGGCATCCTGACGACGCGCGACATGGCGAACAAGGTCGTGGCCTCGGGCATCGACCCGGCCTCGCCCGTGGCGGGCATCATGACACCCGATCCGGTGTCGCTTTCGCCCGAGGCCTTGGGGTCGGACATCCTGCATGTCATGCTGGAACGCCGGATCGGCCACCTGCCGGTGGTCGAGGACGGGCGGCTGGTCGGCATGGTCACGCAGACCGACCTGACGCGGTTCCAGGCGGTCAGCTCGGCGAAGCTGGTGCGCGATGCGGCGACCGCCGAGACGGTCGAGGACCTTGCGAAGGTCACGGCGCGGATCCCCAGGCTCCTGGTGCAGCTGGTTGGCGGCAACAGCGCGCACGAGGTGGTGACGCGCCTGATCACCGACATCGCCGACACTGTCACCCGCCGCCTGATCGCGCTGGCCGAGGCCGAGCTTGGCCCGGCGCCCGCGCCCTGGGCCAGGCTGGCCTGCGGGTCGCAGGGTCGGCAGGAACAGACGGGCGTGACCGATCAGGACAACTGCCTGATGATCGACGACAGCGCGACCGAGGACGACATGGCCTGGTATCGGGCGCTGGCGCGGCGGGTGTCGGACGGGCTGGATGCCTGCGGCTATGTCTATTGCCCGGGCGACATGATGGCCACCAACCCCCGCTGGTGCCAGCCGGTGCGCGTCTGGCGCGAGTATTTCCGCGGCTGGGTCGCGCGCCCTGACCCGATGGCGCAGATGCTGGCCAGCGTGATGTTCGACCTGCGCCCGATCGGCGGGTCAGCGGGCTCTTTCCGCGACCTGCAGGCCGAGACGCTCGAGGCCGCGTCGAGGAACTCGATCTTCGTGGCGCACATGATCTCGAACAGTCTGAAGCACACGCCGCCGCTCGGCCTGTTGCGCGGCTTTGCCACGATCCGGTCGGGCGAGCACAAGAACATGATCGACCTCAAGCTTGCGGGCGTCGTGCCGGTGACCGACCTCGGGAGGGTCTATGCGCTGATCGGGAAGCTGATGCCGGTCAATACGCGCGCGCGGCTCACGGCGGCCGAGGAAGCGGGCGTGGTTTCGCAGTCCGGCGCGCGCGACCTGATCGAGGCCTACGACCTGATCGCGCAGACCCGGCTTGAGAACCAGGCGCGGCTGGTGCGGTCGGGGCGCAAGCCCGACAACTTCATGGCGCCGCACGACCTGTCGGATTTCGAACGTTCCCACCTGCGCGATGCCTTCGTCGTCGTGCGCACGATGCAATCCGCCCTGGGCCAGGCCCGGGGCGCCCGGACCTGAGGCGCCCATGCTGCTCGACCTGATCGCCGCAGCCGCCGCCGCCTTCGGGGCCGCCGGGGTGGCCATGGTGCTGCGCCACCTGACGCGGGGCCGGCTGCCGCGCTGGATCGTGCCGCTGGCGGCCGGGGCGGGCATGATCGCCTTCGCCATCTGGAACGAATACACCTGGTATCCGCGGGTTGCGGCCACGCTGCCGGCCGAGGTTCCGGTGGTGCTGGCGCCCGCCGACACCTCGCCCCTGCGCCCCTGGACCTATGCCGTGCCGCTGGTGACGCGGTTCATCGCGCTCGACCGGACGGCAATGGTGACGAGCACGGAAAACCCCGCGATCCGCCGCGCCGATGCGATGGTGGTGGAACGCTGGATGGGCACCAAGCGCATCCCCATGGGGTTCGACTGCGCGGGGGGGCGGCAGGCGACCTTGGGGGAAGGGGTGACACTTGCGCCGGACGGCACGCTGGAAGGCGCGGCCTGGGCCGAGGTGGGACCAGAGGACGAGTTGCAGAAGGCGGCCTGCCGGGAGGGATGACCATGGCCGAGGGGGGACGGCGCCACCGGGTTCTGGTGGTGGAGGACGAGGACAACATCGCCATCGCGCTGGATTATCTTCTGACGCGCGAGGGCTACGACCATGACCGCGTCGCCAACGGCGGCGAGGCGCTGGGCCGCATCCGCGATACGCAGCCCGACCTCGTGCTGCTCGATGTGATGCTACCCGAGGTTTCGGGCTACGAGATCTGCCAGGGCGTGCGGCTGGACCCCTCGCTGGCCGCGGTGAAGGTGCTGATGATGACCGCCCGCGGGTCGGCCATCGAGCGCAAGAAGGGCATGGCGCTGGGGGCTGACGGCTTCATCACCAAGCCTTTCGAGTTGAAGGAACTGCGACAGGAGGTGCGCCGCCTGCTGGGCCAGGAGGTCTGAGCCGGCGGTAGGGGCGAAGGCTGCGGCGCCCCGGGGGCCTGTCCGACATGACCGCCGCCAGCGCGTGGCACGGGAGGCCCGGTCGAGCGCCTCGCCTCCCCCTCTGTGGGGAGGGGAGCGGGGTGGGGGCGGCCCGCGGGGTGGGGGCGGCCTGCGCCGGGGCACATGCGCCGGAGCACGGGGCCGGTGGCAGGAGGAGGGGGCGATCATGGCCATGGGGCTCGAACGGCTGTCGCTGCGCATCCGGGTGTTCCTGTTCTTCGCGGCCCTCGGTGTCGGGGCGGTTCTGGCACTGGCCGGTGGGCTGGTTATGGCCTTCCGCCGCCTCGGAACGCCGGAAACGCTCAACGCCTTCGTGCAGGGCGGGCTGATCGCGGGCTTCGGGACGCTCGGCCTGATCGCCTGGGTCTGGTACCTGTTCGACCTGAACGTGGCCAAGCCCATCGACACGCTGGCCGGCGGGCTGCGCGCCCGGGCGCATGCCGATGTGCAGGGCGAGATGGATACCGCGACGGCGCGCTACCTGGGCGACCTGGCCCCCGCCGCGACCGCCGCCGCCCTGTCGCTTTCCGAAACGCGCAATGCGCTGGCCGAGGCGGTGGCGCGCGAGACCACGCGCCTTGCGGACGAGAAGCGGCGGCTCGAGGCGCTCCTGTCGGACGTGCCGGTCGGGGTTCTCCTGTGCTCGGCCGACCATCAGCTCGTGTTCTACAACGGCACGGCGGTGGACCTGATGGGGGTCGTGGGCGCCGCGCCGGGGCTCGACCGGCGGCTCTTCGACTTCCTGCACGACGGGCCGGTGCGCCATGCCCATGACCGGCTGGTGGAAGGGGGCGAGCCCGATGCGGCCTCGGACCTTCTGTGCACCACGGTCGCCGGCGCCCGGGTGCTGGCCGCGCGGATGCGCCTGCTGGCGGCCGAAGGCGGCTCGCGGCCAGGCTATGTGCTGACCTTGCGGGACGTGACGGCCGACCTTGCGGCCCATGCCCGGCGCGAGGCGCTGATTGCCGAACTCTTCGACCGGGTGCGCCGCCCGGCCGCCAACCTGCGCGCCGTGCTCGAGGTGCTGCCGCCGGGCGAGGCCGCCCCGCCCCGTCTGGCCGAGGCCCTGCGGCAGGAGGCCGAGGCGCTGGCCCGCGCCATCACCGAACTGGGTGCGCGGCACGACGAGGGCCGGTCGGAAGGCTGGCCGCTGGCGCTGACCCGCGCCTCGGACCTTGCCGACGGCCTCAAGGCGCGGGCCGCGGCGCGGGGGATCGACCTGGCCGTGCGGGCCGACCCGCTGATCCTGCGTTGCAACGGCTTCGAGGTG
>DAOLBY010000139.1:0-1791 GCA_035324325.1 Paracoccaceae bacterium
TGCACCGCGGAGGCATCCTGCACACCACGACCGTTCCTGCCCGGATCCCCGCCCGGCTGGCCAGCGACGCGGTCCTGATCGCCGGACGCATCCTGAACGCGCTGGACTATGTGGGCGTCCTGGGGGTCGAGCTGTTCGTCACCCCGTCGGGCCTGCTGGTCAACGAGATCGCGCCGCGCGTCCACAACTCGGGCCATTGGACGCAGAACGGCTGCGCCGTGGACCAGTTCGAACAGCACATCCGCGCCGTCGCGGGCTGGCCGCTGGGCGACGGGTCGCGCCATTGCGACGTGACCATGGAGAACCTGATCGGCGACGACATCGCCCGCGTCCCTGCCCTCCTGCGCGAGACGGGCACGAGCCTGCATCTCTACGGGAAGGCCGCGGCGCGGCCGGGCCGCAAGATGGGCCATGTGAACCGCCCGCGCCCGCGCACCTGATACCGCGATTTCATCCGGCCCAGGTGTCCCGGGATGCGGAGGGGGCCGCGCAGCCCTACCGCAGGATCACCTCGAGCGGATCATAGCCCAGGCCGAAGGCGCCCGCGCCCGCGCCCCAGGCCGCGGGTCCCAGGCTGTCGGGCTTGTGCCGCAGCGATGCCAGTTCGTCCCGCGTGACGAACCGCCGCCGGTCCACCACGCCCTCGGGATCGCGCCAGCCTGCATCGAGCGCACCCGCCACGATCCGGCAACGGAAGAACACCTCGACCTGGTGGAAACCGCTTGCGGGGTCATGGAACTCGTTCACCAGCCGGGGCGGACCGACCGCCACCGTCAGCCCCGTCTCCTCGGCCACCTCGCGCACCAGGTTGTCGGGCAGCGAGGTGCCGGCATCCACACCGCCCCCCGGGGCGCACCACAGATCCGACCGCCCCCCGGGCCAGGCATTGACAACCAGCAGCCGGTCCTCGTGCAGGATCAGCGCGCGCACGGCGATGCGGGGGGGGCGGTTGACCATGGGGAAAGTCGTGACGCTGCGTCGCAGCTTTGTCCAGCGGCGGTTCTCGCCTATCTTGCCACCCATGCGCGCGCTCGCCCTCGCCCTGACGCTCTCCGCCCTGCCGGCCGCCTCCCCGGCCGCGGCGCCGGATTGCGTGGTCCTGCTGCATGGTCTGGCGCGCGGCCCGACCTCGATGGAAGGCATCGCCACCGCGCTCGACCTCGCGGGTTACCGGGTCGTGAACCGCGGCTATCCCTCGACCGACGCCACCGTCGCGCAGCTGGCCGCCGACCACGTCGGCCCGGCCGTCGCCGCATGCGGCGCTGCGCGGGTGCATTTCGTGACGCATTCGATGGGCGGCATCCTGGTCCGCGCCTGGCTTGCCGGGAACCGTCCCGACAGCCTCGGCAACGTGGTGATGCTCGCGCCTCCGAACCAGGGGTCCGAACTGGTGGACCGGCTGGGGCACCTTGCGCCCTTCGCCTGGGCGAACGGTCCCGCGGGGGCCGAGCTTGGCACCGGGCCGGACGGGGTGGCGGCGCGCCTGCCTGCGCCCGACTATCCGGTGCTGGTGATCGCCGGAAACCGGTCGATGAACCAGTTCTATTCCGCGATGATTCCCGGGCCGGACGACGGCAAGGTCTCGGTCGCCTCGACTCGCCTGCCCGGCCTTGCCGATCACCTGACACTGCCCGTCACCCACACCTTCCTGATGTGGAGCCCGCTCGTGATGGCCGAGGTGCTGCACGGGCTGGAACACGGCCGCTTCGCCCCCGACCTCGGCACGGCAGAGGCGGTGCGGCGCGGCGCCGTCGGCGTGTCGGGCTCCGTGTCCCCACTGGAATGGCACCG
>DAOLBY010000139.1:1801-9471 GCA_035324325.1 Paracoccaceae bacterium
CTTGCCCTGTGGATTGGTCGCAAAAGGAAAAGGGGCGGCCCGCAGGCCGCCCCTCCGTTCCGCCCGATCCGGTTGACGGATCAGAAATCGCCCATGCCGCCCATGCCGCCGGGGGCGCCGCCCGCCGGGGCCTTGTCGGCCGGCTTGTCGGCGATCATCGCCTCGGTCGTGATCAGCAGCGAGGCCACCGAGGCCGCATCCTCGAGCGCGGTGCGCACGACCTTGGCCGGGTCGATCACGCCGAACTTGAACATGTCGCCGTATTCCTCGGTCTGCGCGTTGAACCCGAAGGTCTTGTCGCTCGACTCGCGCACCTTGCCGGCGACCACGGCGCCATCGACGCCCGCGTTCTCGGCGATCTGGCGCATCGGCGCTTCCAGCGCCCGGCGCACGATCGTGATGCCGGCGTTCGGGTGGGGGTTGGCGCCCTTCGGGCCGCCCAGCCCCTTGCCCGCCTGCACCAGCGCCACGCCGCCGCCGACGATCACGCCTTCCTGCACCGCGGCGCGGGTGGCGTTCAGGGCGTCGTCAACGCGGTCCTTGCGCTCCTTCACTTCGACCTCGGTCATGCCGCCGACGCGGATCACCGCGACGCCGCCCGCGAGCTTCGCCACACGCTCCTGCAGCTTTTCCTTGTCGTAGTCCGAGGTGGTTTCCTCGATCTGGGTGCGGATCTGGGCGACGCGGGCCTCGATTTCCTTCTTGTCGCCGGCACCGTCGACGATGGTGGTGTTGTCCTTGTTGATCGACACCTTCTTGGCGCGACCCAGCATGTCCACCGTGACGTTCTCCAGCTTCATGCCGAGGTCGTCGCTGATCACCTGTCCGGCGGTCAGGATGGCGATGTCCTGCAGCATGGCCTTGCGGCGGTCGCCGAAGCCCGGCGCCTTCACTGCGGCGATCTTCAGCCCGCCGCGCAGCTTGTTCACCACGAGCGTGGCCAGCGCCTCGCCTTCCACGTCCTCGGCGATGATCAGCAGCGGCTTCTGCGCCTGGATCACCGATTCCAGCAGCGGCACCATCGGCTGCAGCGACGACAGCTTCTTCTCGTGGATCAGGATCAGCACGTCATCCAGTTCCGCGACCATCTTGTCGGCGTTGGTCACGAAGTAGGGCGACAGGTAGCCGCGGTCGAACTGCATCCCCTCGACCACTTCCACCTCGGTCTCGAGGCCCTTGTTCTCCTCGACGGTGATGACACCCTCGTTGCCCACCTTCTGCATCGCGTCGGCGATGAAGCGGCCGATCTGCGCCTCGCCGTTGGCCGAGATGGTGCCGACCTGGGCCACCTCGTCCGAGTCCTTGACCGGACGCGAAGCGGCCTTGATCGCCTCGACCACCTTCGCCACGGCGATGTCGATGCCGCGCTTCAGGTCCATCGGGTTCATGCCCGCGGCGACCGACTTCAGGCCTTCCTTGATGATGGCCTGGGCCAGCACGGTGGCGGTGGTGGTCCCGTCGCCGGCCTCGTCATTGGTGCGGCTGGCCACTTCCTTGACCATCTGCGCGCCCATGTTCTCGAACTTGTCGGAAAGCTCGATCTCCTTGGCGACGGTCACGCCGTCCTTGGTGATCCGGGGCGAGCCGAACGACTTCTCGATCACGACGTTGCGGCCCTTGGGCCCCAGCGTGACCTTCACGGCATCGGCGAGGATGTTGACGCCGCGCAGCATGCGGTCGCGGGCATCGGTGTCGAACTTGACGTCTTTAGCAGCCATTTTTATAGCTCCTTGAATGGGTTATGGATTGCGCCGGGTGAGCGATCTGCCCACGCTTCCTCAGGCGATGATGCCGAGGATGTCGCTTTCCTTCATGATCAGCAGCTCTTCGCCGTTCAGCGTCACTTCGGTGCCCGACCACTTGCCGAACAGGATGCGGTCGCCGGCCTTGACGGAGGGGGCGATCAGCTCGCCCGAATCCTTGCGGGCACCCTCGCCCACCGACACGACCTCGCCCTCGGCGGGCTTTTCCTTGGCGGTATCGGGGATGATCAGCCCGCCCTTGGTCTTTTCGTCGGACTGGACACGCTTGACCAGCACGCGGTCATGCAGCGGTTTGAAGGCCATCTGAGAACACTCCCTAGGTTCCAGGTTGAATCCAGTTGGCACTCATGTGGGGTGAGTGCCAACGCCGCGTATCTAGGGAGGCTCCGGGTGCCTGTCAACAGGGGGTTTCAGCTTGACGCCCAGCTTCCTCGCAACCCTGCGGATCCCGGCCTCGGTACGCATGGCCGACGCCGAATCCCCGGCCGGCACATCCTCGGGCGATCTTGGATGCCCGGACCTCATGCCTGGACATCAACCGGCGGGCGCCGCTCGCCTCGGCGGAACCGGTGACCGCAGGCATTCCGCGAGGTCAGCCCCGAAGACCCGCTGTCGACATCGTGTGGCGCATTCGTCCGTCTGGCGACATCCGCACAACCGGCCGAAGCCCGGGCTTGGCGCTGGCGGCCGCATCTGGCACATCCCGACAACACCCAAGCCGGAGCCCGCCCATGCGCCGCATCGCCCTCGCATTCGCCCTCACCCTGGCCACGCCCGCCTGGGCGATCCCGCCCGAATGCATCGGGCGCGACCTCCTGGCCGAGCTGCCCGGGGACGAGCGGGCGCAGCTGCGCGCGGCGGCCGATGCGGTGCCCTATCCGCGGGGCAACCACTGGCGCGCCACCCGTGACGGGCAGCAGGTGACGATCGTCGGCACCTACCATCTCGAGGATCCCCGGCACGAGGCGACGCTCGCCGCCGTCCTGCCCGCACTCGAACAGGCCACCATCCTTCTGGTCGAGGCCGGACCAGAGGAAGAGGCCGCGCTGATCGCCGCCATGGGCCGCGATCCCGGCATGATCCTGCTGCCCGAAGGCCCGACTCTGGTGGACCTTCTCGAGCCCGCCGACTGGGCGGCACTGTCCGACGCCCTGCGCGCCCGCCAGATGCCGCCCTTCATGGCCGCCCGCTTCCGGCCCTGGTTCGTCTCGGTCACGCTCGGCCTGCCGCCCTGCGCAATGGCCTCGGCCGCCGAACGCGACGGCCTCGACCAGAAGCTGATCGACGCGGCCGACGGTCTCGGCCTGACCGTCGCGGCGTTCGAACCCTTCGACCCCGCGTTCCGCATCTTCGAGGACATGCCGATGGACACCCAGATCGGCATGATCCGCTCGACCCTTGCCATCGAGGACCAGTCCGAGGACTACCTCTTCACCCTGGCCGAGGCCTATTTCGCGCAGGACACGCGCATCATCTGGGAACTGATGCGGGAGATCTCGCTCGACCTGCCCGACGCCACGCCCGAACAGGTGGCGGCCGAGTTCGCCCAGATGGAAGAGGCGCTGATGAGCGGACGCAACCGCGACTGGATCCCGGTGATCGAGGCCGCGGCCGCGGATGGCAAGGTTGTCGCCGCCTTCGGCGCGCTGCACCTGGCGGGCGAGGAGGGCGTGCTGAACCTGCTCGCGCGGAACGGCTGGACGCTGGAACGGCTGCCGTTCTGACGCACTGCGCCGGTTGACCCGGCCTCTGCCGCAGTGCATCCTGCCCTGACACAAGACTGGAGTGCCCCGACGATGGACCTGCGCCGCTGACCGCGCCACCGCTGCGCCCGCACCGGGCCGGCCGTTTCCATCCTTCCGGGGGAGTACCCTGCCCATGATCCCTTCCGCCTGAGCCCGCGCCATCCGCGCGGGCGCTGCCGCGGGCTGTCGGCCCGCCGATCCGCACCCTTTGCGAAAGTCCATCCCATGCCGAAATCCACCCGCCCCCCCGCAGGCCCCGGGGCCATCCTGTCGCGCATCCTGCGCGGCGCCGCCTCGCAAGCGTCGCGCCCCTTCGCCACCGCCCCGCAGGGCAAGGCGAGGGCGCCGCACAAGGCCCCGACCCTCCGTCCGAACACGGTGCCGGGAAAGGGCCGCGGCCGCTGATGCGCCGTAGGGGGAAGGGTCGTCCGGCCCTTCCCCGACCCGCGCCGCCGCGCCGCAGCACCCTCGCGTGACATTCCCGCCCCCGCAGGCTAAACGGCGCGCGACACCACCTGCGCCCGAAGGGTTCCCCCATGACGATCAGCGTTTTCGGCCACAAGTCCCCCGACACCGACTCGACCGGCTCGCCCATTGCCTGGGCCTGGTATCTGACCGAGGTGCGCGGCACCCCCGCCACCCCCGCACTGCTGGGCGAACCCAACACCGAGGCGCAGTTCGTCCTGCGCCACTGGGGCCTCGACACGCCGCGCATCATCGCCGACGTGGACCCCGGCGACCGGGTCGTGATCGTGGACACCAACAACCCCGCCGAGCTGCCCGCCGGCATCAACGAGGCGCAGATCGAGGGCATCATCGACCACCACATGCTGGTCGGCGGTCTCAAGACCCGCGCGCCCATCGACATCACCATCCGGCCGCTGGCCTGCACCGCCACCATCATGGCCGACCTGATGGGTGACGACCTTGCGCGCGCGCCCCGCGGCGTGAAGGGCGCGATGCTGTCCTGCATCCTGTCCGACACGCTCGAGTTCCGCTCGCCCACCACCACCCCGCATGACCGCGCCGTGGCCGAACGGCTGGCGGCCGATCTGGGCGTCGCGATCCCCGAGCTTGCGGCGGCCCAGTTCGAGGCGAAGTCCGACGTGTCCGCCTATTCCGACGCGGCGCTGCTGCGGATGGACAGCAAGGAATACAGCCTCGGCGGCAAGGAGCTGCGCGTCTCGGTGCTGGAAACCACGGCGCCGAAGGTCCTGCTCGCGCGCAAGGCCGCGCTGATGGCCGCGATGCCGGGCGTCGCGGCCGAGGACAAGGCCGACGAGGTCCTGCTGTTCATCATCGACATCATCCGGGAAGAAGCGCACCTCCTGGTGCCCAATGGCGCCGTGAAGGCCATTGCCGAGGCGTCCTTCGGCGTCACCGTCTCGGGCGATACCGTGACGATCCCGGGCCTGATGAGCCGCAAGAAGCAAATCCTGCCAGCGCTCAAGGTCTGATGCCCCGGCGCCCCCTGTCTGCACGGGGGGCGTACAGGGGGTGTACCGATGTCAGACAGCATTTCGAGGGCCAGCATGACGCCGATCATTCACAGTCTGGCGCAGGTCGCCCCCCGCTACGGCGCGCTGTTCTGCGATCTCTGGGGATGCCTGCACAATGGCGTCCGGGCCTTCCCCGCCGCCGTCGCGGCGCTTCAGGCGTTTCGCGCGGGCGGCGGCAAGGTCGTTCTGGTGACCAATGCTCCGCGCCCGAAATCCAGCGTTGTCAGGCAGCTGGAGCGCCTTGGCGTGCCCCGGGACGCCTGGGACGAGGTGGCGACCTCGGGCGATGCGGCACAACATGCGCTGCTGTCGGGGGCGGTCGGGTATCGTATCCACCACATCGGCCCGATCGAGAAGGACAGGGCATTCTTTTCCGACTTCGCGGACGATCTGGCCCCGCTGGCCGCCAAGGCGCCCCCCTTCGAATTCGTGCCCCTGTCGCAGGCAGACGGCATCGTCTGCACCGGTCCGAACGACGAGGAAAAGGATGTGCCCGAAGACTACCGCCCGCAGTTCCTGCTGGCCAAGACGATGGGGCTCAAGCTGCTCTGCGCCAACCCCGATCTTGTGGTCGACTACGGGGACAGGCGCATATATTGTGCCGGGGCGCTGGCCGAGCTGTATGACCGGATGGGCGGCCGGAGCCTTTACTTCGGCAAGCCGCACCCGCCGATCTACGACCTGGCGCGCCGTCGCCTCGCCACGCTCGATGCCGCAATCGGCGACGGCGACATCCTCTGCGTCGGCGACGGCATCGCCACCGACATCGCCGGCGGCGCGGCCGAGGGCCTCGACACGCTGTTCGTCACCGGCGGCCTGATGGCAGATGCTTTCGGGCCCGATTCCGCCAATCCTGACAAGGACTTGCTGGGGGAGTGGGTGGCTGGGCAGGACCACCGCCCGACGCTGGCCATCGGCCAGCTGCGCTGAATCGGCGGGGCAATATTCGTTCGCCAATCGGATTCGTATTGAACAAATCTTGCGCGGCCACTTGACGCCGCAACGCAGCAAAGCTACTTTTCCTGCCATCCGGTCAGGAGAATCGCGATGCTCGACAATGCCCCGCGCGGAACGATCTGCATCGAGGATCTCGAAATCGGCATGATCCGCAGCCTGCGGAAGACGGTAACCGACCGGGATATCGAGCTTTTCGCCGAGGTTTCGACCGACCGGAATCCGGTCCACCTCGACGACGGCTATGCGCGCGACACGATCTTCCAGGGCCGCATCGCCCACGGGATGCTGACCGCCGGGCTGATCTCGGCCGTGATCGGCGAACAGCTGCCCGGCCATGGCACCGTCTATCTGGGCCAGAGCCTCAGGTTCATGGCCCCGGTCCGCCCCGGCGACACCGTGCTCGCCGAGGTCAAGGTCACCGCCATCGACCACGCCCGGCGCCGCGTCACCCTTGAAACCCACTGCGCCGTGGGCGATACGGTGGTGCTGAAGGGCGAGGCCTTGGTGCTCGCGCCCAGCCGCAAGTTCGACTGAGGGACGCGGGCGCCGCCCGCCGGGGGCGCATGGAGGTCTTCAAGGGTTGGCAAGGGCTTGGCGCCGCCGCCCGGGGGGCCTCGGTGGCCATGGGAAATTTCGACGGGGTTCACCTCGGCCACCGTTCGGTGATCGAGACTGCCCGCGCCCACGGCCCCCTTGGCGTCGTGACCTTCGAGCCGCACCCCCGCCAGCACTTCGCGCCCGAGGCCCCACCCTTCCGCCTGATGAACGCCGAGGCGCGGGCCAACCGGCTGGCCAAGCTGGGGGTCGAACGCCTGTTCGAACTGCCCTTCGACGCCCGCCTCGCCACGCTCACGCCGGAAGCCTTCGTCGACCAGGTTCTGCACCGGGGGCTCGGCGTCGCCCATGTCACCGTCGGGTCGGACTTTGCCTTCGGTGCCGGGCGCAAGGGCACGGCCGACGACCTGACGCGCCTCTGCGCTGTCCGCGGGATCGGCGTCACCGCCGCCCCCCTGCTTGCACCGGAGGGCCACGCCGTCTCATCGACCGCCATCCGCGAGGCGCTGACAACGGGCGAACCCCGGACCGCGGCCGCCATGCTGGGCCACTGGCACCGGATCGAGGGCGAGGTGATCCACGGCCACAAGCGTGGCCGCGACCTCGGCTTTCCCACGGCAAACATGTCCGTCGCCGGGCTGCATCTTCCGCGGCTAGGCGTCTATGCGGTCTGGGTGGACGTGCTGACCGGCCCGCAGGCCGGCACCTGGAAGGGCGCGGCATCGCTTGGCGTGCGGCCGATGTTCGGGGTCAACACGCCGAACCTTGAAACCTACCTTCTTGATTTCAGGGGTGATCTCTATGGACAGCACCTGTCCGTCGCGCTGGTCGAGTTCCTGCGCCCCGAAATGACGTTCGACAGCGTGCCGGCCCTGATCGCCCGCATGCATGCCGACTGCGAACGCGCGCGCGAGGCACTGGATGCGTGACCAGTTCTGGACCCTGCCGCTGGCCGACCTGACGCAGGCGGAATGGGAGGCGCTCTGCGACGGCTGCGGCAAGTGCTGCCTGAACAAGCTGGAATATGAGGACACCGGCGAAGTCGCCTATACCCGGATCGCCTGCCGCCTTCTGGATGGCGAGACCTGCCAATGCATGGACTATCCAAACCGCAAGCAGATCGTTCCGGAATGTGTGGAAAAGGAAAGGGG
>DAOLBY010000140.1:0-3165 GCA_035324325.1 Paracoccaceae bacterium
CCCCACCCCCGGCGGGCCGGATCTGCCCCCTTGCAAATCGCCCCGCCCTGCGGTCAGTCCATCCGTTCGCGCGCGATCTCGGTCATCGGGTTCTCCTGCGGCCAATTTCCGTGGGGTTCCGCGGCATTTGCCCCGAACCGCCCCCCGCGTCAATCGGAACGCGGCGTCCCGCCCCACCCCCGGCGGGCCGGATCTGCCCCCTTGCAAATCGCCCCGCCCTGCGGTCTGTTGCAGCCATGCAAGGTCATGGCCCCGGTCCGGGGCCGTGACCTTGCCATTTGTGCCAGCCCGGACCGGAAGACCGCACCGATGGAAAAGATCCCGATGACCCGCGCCGGCTTCGCCGCGCTCGACGACGAACTGCGGGCCCTCAAGACGGTGGACCGCCCCGCCGTGATCCGCGCCATCGCCGAGGCGCGCGAACACGGCGACCTGAGCGAGAATGCCGAATACCACGCCGCCCGCGAACGCCAGAGCTTTGTCGAGGGGCGGATCAAGGAACTCGAGTCGATCCTGGGCCGGGCCGAGGTGATCGACCCTGCGCGCCTGTCCGGCGCCATCAAGTTCGGCGCCACCGTGACGCTGGCCGACGAGGAAACCGGCGAGGAACGCACCTACCAGATCGTCGGCGAGGCCGAGGCGAACCTCGAGGCCGGTCTCCTGAACCTGCGTTCGCCGCTCGCCCGCGCCCTGATCGGCAAGGACGAGGGCGACAACGTCGAAGTGCGCACCCCGGGCGGCACGAAATCCTACGAGGTGGTGACGATCCGCTTCGTCTGACACGCCTCGGCCGACCGCGGGGACGCGATGCCCGACCCTACCGACAAGCCACTCGATCTGACGCGCGCTGCCCGAGCTCCGGCTCCCGGCTGGCCGCTGACCGACATCGTGGCGGGCCTCATGGCGGCGGCCTGGGTGCTGGGACTCGGCCTGTGGCTGGCGCTTTCGGCGCCCGGGGACCGGCCCGACGCCGTGGTGATGATGCTGACGGCCTTCCTGCCGCTCGCGGTCCTGTGGGTGGCGGTCACGACCGCGCGCCAGGTCCGGGCGCTGCGGGACGAGGCCGCACGGCTGCAGGTCTCGGTCGATGCGCTGCGCCATTCCTATGTCCTCAGCCAGCAGGCGGGCGCCGGGCGGTCGGTCGAGAAGCGGCTGGACGAGATCGCGGCGGCGCAGCGGCAGACCGAGGCGGCGCTGGCGGTCTTCGTGTCGCGCCGCGACCTCACGCTGACCGTGCCTTCGGCCGACCGCAAGGCCGCGCTGGCCGTGCCCGCCCCCGACCCCCGCGCCGAACAGCCCGCGCTGGCCCTCGGCACCCCTGCCGAAGACCTGCGCGAGCCGCTTTCGGTCGGCGATTTCGTGCGCGCGCTGAACTTCCCCGACCACAGCGACGACCGCGAGGGGTTCCGCGCCCTGCGGCTGGCGCTCGAGGACCGGCAGGCGGGCAAGCTGATCCGCGCCGCTCAGGACGTGCTGACCCTGCTGGCGCAGGACGGGATCTACATGGACGACCTGTCGCCCGACCGCGCCAGGCCCGAGTTGTGGCGCCGCTTCGCCGCGGGCGAGCGCGGCCGGCCCGTGGCGGCACTCGGCGGCGTGCGTGACCGCTCCTCGCTGGCGCTGGCAGCGGCACGCATGCGCGAGGATGCGGTGTTCCGCGATGCCGTGCACCACTTCCTGCGCCTGTTCGACCGCTCGCTCGCCGAGTTCGAGAAGAACGCCGCCGATGCCGACATCGCCGCCCTGGCCGATACCCGCACCTCGCGTGCCTTCATGCTGTTCGGCCGCGTCACCGGCGCCTTCGACTGACCCGGCGCCGCCGGGCTGCCGCGGTGGGAGGGAAGGGGGACGTTCCGTCCCCCTCGCGGCTTTCGCCGCTCACCCCCTGGAGGGTATTTGCGGCCAAGATGAAATCGGCGCTGCTTTCATCTTGGCCGCAAATACCCCGGGGGGAGGCCCGGAACGGGCCGGGGGGCAGCGTCCCCTCGGCCGTCAGACCGGGCGCACCATCGTCACCGCGGCGTCGAAACCGAAGAGGTGGCGCAGGGGGCCAAGCCGCTGCACCCCTGCCGGACGGAACCCCAGCCGCTCGTAGAGCGCCCGCGCCCGCAGGTTCGTGTCGATCACGTCGAGCCGCAGTTCCCGGTAGCCCCGCGCGGCCGCCACGTCGGCCGCCGCCGCGATCAGCCCGGAGCCGAGGCCGCGGCCGCGCGCGCCGCGGTCGACGCAGATGCCGTCGAACAGGAAGCGGTCGTTGTCGATCTCGCGCGACAGGCACCACAGCGCCAGCCAGCGCCACAGCGCGCCGGGCCAGCCATAGGCGCGGGACAGGCTGCCCAGGTCGGTCGCGGCAAAGGCTCCGGCCGGCGAACGGAACCCCGCAAGACCCAGAAGCGCCCCCCCGTCCGACATGGCGACCACCGCATGATCGGTCATGATCGCCCCGCGCAGCCAGTCGAGCGCCCGCGCCTCGGGTCCCATCACGCGGCCAAGCTTGGCCCCGAAGGCCTGCCAGTAGAGCCGCGCCGCGGCATCGCGCAGCGGTTCGGGCAGGCCATGGGCGAATCGCACCCCGGGCGGAGGGGCGGCGGCCGGTCCTTCACTCGGCCGTGGCATCCGCAGCCGTCGCCTGCACCAGGAGGACGCCGTGGTTGTCGTCGGCATCGTCGTCGGTGATCCGCCGCGTGGTCACGCCCGGCATCGCGCCGAAGGCGTTCATCAGGACCTTCGGATACCAGCTGCGCGGCAGGTGCTCGAACCCCGGCACCCCGCGCAGGATGGTCGAGATCGCCAGCGTGCATTGCGCCTTGGGCACCGCGCCATAGGCCTTCGCCCGCGCCATCACCAGCGCCGCCGTCTCGGGGCTGACGACCAGCGTCTGCTCGACCACGTCGAAGGTCTCGCGCGCATGGTAGTCGATGTAGAAGTTGACCATCCGCGGCGTGATGCCGAAATGCACGTCGTTGCGTTCGGGCAGATGGGGGTGACGCCAGGTGCCCGCAGGGTCGAACAGCACCCGCTCCGACCCGTTGATCATCAGTCCGGCATGGGCGCCGGACCCGTCCCGCGTGGCAAGCACCGTGAACAGCGTGATCGAGGGCGGGCCCGGGTGGACGTAACGTGCTGCGGCCACCGCCTCGTCCGGGGCCCAGACGGGTTCGGCGG
>DAOLBY010000140.1:3233-9427 GCA_035324325.1 Paracoccaceae bacterium
AGGAGGTCAGGCGTTGACCAGCGCCATGAAGATCAGGACGCCGATGGAAATGCCGACCCCCCACATCGTCATGCTGATGAAGCCCGCGAAGGTCTTCTCCTGCACCTTGGTGTCCATCGTGCCATGCACATGCGCCTTGCCATGGTCGTGTGTGTCGGCCATCTGCCGTGCTCCCGTCTTGTCGGTTCCCTTGACCGCCGGTTAGCCCATCCGGCGGCCGCTGTGAAGGTGCAGGCGTGTCGCGCCCCCGGTTTCGCGGCCTCAGGCAGGGCGCCACAGCAGCGCGCCATCCAGACCCGGGTCGGCCCGCACCGCGCCCGCCGCGGCCAGGTGGTAAAGGTGCGCCACGGCCTCGGCCAGCGCGAGTCCGTATTCGCCGTCCCCGATGCTTCGGCCGTAAAGGGGGGCGAAACAGTCCACGGCGCTGGCGGGCGCAGCCATCAGATGCGCGCGCAGCCGATCGGGCGCCGCGGCATGGCCCGCCTGCATCTGCGCCAGCCGCCCGGGCAGGCCGAGGAAGGGCAGACGGTGGCCGGGCAGCACCAGATGGTCGTCGCGGGCATGGTCCGCGAAGGCCGCGCAGGACGCCAGCCAGTCGGCCAGCGGATCGGCGGCGGGCTCGGTCGGATAGACGCCGATGTTGGGCGATATCCCGGGCAGGAACTGGTCGCCCCCGATCACCAGACCGTCATCGGACCACAGGGTGGCATGTTCCGGCGCATGGCCGCCGCCGGTGCGCACCGTCCAGTCGTGGCCAGCCGCCTGCAGCCGGTCGCCGTCGGCGAACCGCGTCAGGCCGAGCGGCAGCGGTGCCACCACATCGGCGAAGTTGAAGGGCCGTTCCCCAAGCCGCCTCGCCAGAAGCCCCGCGTCCATCCCCGCTGCGCGCCAGAAGGCCACGGCCTCGGGCGTCGGCCGGTCCTGCACGTCGAGGGTCAGCATCCGGGCATAGAGCCAGGCCGTCCGGGTGGCGACCAGCACCGCCCCCCGCGCCTGGAACCAGCCGGCATTGCCGATGTGGTCGGGGTGGTGGTGGGTGACGATGACGCGGTGGACCGGCCGGCCGGCCAGCGGTCCGTCCAGCAGCACCTGCCACAATGTGCGGGCGCGACCGCTGCTCAGGGCGGTGTCCACCAGGCTCCAGCCCGCCTCTCCATCGTCCAGCGCATAGACGTTCACGTGGTTCAGCGCCATCGGCAGCGGCAGGCGCATCCACAGGATGCCGGGGGCCACCTCGACCGCCGCCCCCTCGGCCGGCGGATCGGCGAAGGGGTAGCGCAGGGGCGCGGCGGCGGTCACGCCGCGAGGTCCGCGTCCGACAGCGCGTAAAGCCCCGCGGCCCCTTCGCGGACCTGCGCCAGAAGCCCGAGGTATTCCGGCATCAGCCGCAGGACCGCGACGCGCGCCAGCGCGCTGCGCGGCCCGGCCCCGCCCTCGGCCATCGCCGCCGTCAGGTGGACATGCCCCGACAGCACCCGGGCAAAGGCGCGCAGATAGGCGGCGGCGCCGGCGAAACGGTCGTTCATCTCCTGCGCGACCAGCGCCTCGGTCGCCTCGCGCAGCGCCTCGGCAGCGTTCCAGACCGGCGTTGCCAGGTCGGGCAGCGCGGTGCGCGCGGCCTCGGCCCCCGCCTGAACCTCGTCGATCAGGCGGAAGGCAGCCTCGCCCCCGTCGGCCATCTTGCGCGCGACAAGGTCCATCGCCTGGATGCCGTTCGTGCCCTCGTAGATTGCGGTCACCCGCACGTCGCGCAGGAACTGGGCGGCACCCGTTTCCTCGATGAACCCCATGCCGCCATGCACCTGGATCCCGAGATCGGCCACCCGGATGCCCGTGTCGGTGCCGAAGGCCTTGGCGATGGGGGTCAGGAGGGCGGCGCGCGTCTGCCAGCCCTCGTCCCCCGTCGCCCTCCCGAGGTCGATGGCGACGGCACACATCAGCGCGATGGCGCGGGCCGACATGGTGTCGGCGCGCATCTCGGCCAGCATCCGGCGCACATCGGCGTGGTCGATGATCGCGCCGCTGCCGCCCGGCGCCGCGGGATGGCCCTGCCGGCGGTCCTGCGCATAGGCGACCGCCGCCTGGGTCGCGGCCTCGGCCACGCAGACGCCCTGCACCGCGACGCCCAGCCGCGCGTTGTTCATCATCGTGAACATGGCGGCCATGCCCCGGTGCGGTTCGCCCACCAGCCAGCCCTGCGCGCCGTCGTACTGCATGACGCAGGTCGGCGATCCGTGCAGGCCCATCTTGTGCTCCAGGCTGACGACCGTCAGGCTGTTGCGCCGGCCGGGGTTGCCGTCCGCGTCAGGGATGAACTTGGGCACCATGAACAGGCTGATGCCCCGGGTGCCGGGCGCCCCGTCGGGCAGGCGGGCCAGCACCAGATGGCAGACATTGCCCGAGAAATCGTTGTCGCCCCAGGAGATGTAGATCTTCTGTCCGGTGATTGCATAGCTGCCGTCGCCCAGGGGCTCGGCCCGGCTGCGCAGCGCCCCCACGTCCGATCCGGCCTGCGGTTCGGTCAGGTTCATCGTGCCGCACCATTCGCCGCTGACCAGCTTCGGGATATACAGCGCCTTCAGCTCGTCGCTGGCATGATGTTCCAGGGCCTCGATCTGGCCCTGCGTCATCAGCGGGTTCAGTTGCAGCGACAGGCAGGCCGAACCCATCATTTCGTTCACTGCCGAGGTGACCGCCATCGGCAGGCCCATCCCGCCAAACGCGGGCGGCGCGGCGATGGCGTTCCAGCCGCCGTCCACGATGGCCCGATACCCTTCGGCAAAGCCGGGCGAGGTGCGCACGATCCCGTTCTCCAGCCGCGCCGGGTGCCGGTCGCCGTTGCGCTGTAACGGCGCGAGAACCGTCTCGGCCAGCCGCCCTGCCTCGGTCAGCACCGCCTCGACCGTCTCGGGGGTCGCCTCGGAAAAGAGGCCGGTGGCGGCGACGCGGTCGAAGCCCAGCACATGGTCGAGAAGGAACCGGAAGTCGGCAAGCGGCGCGCGGTAGGGCATGGCGGGGCCTTTCGAGGCGGTGGTGGCTTGGCAGCGCACCCGGGCCGGGCTATGCGCGCGGGCCGGGACAGGCAAAGGATTAACGCAAGGCCTTCCCCCGGCAACCCATACGCTGCGTCACGGGACATGACCGCCACCGAAACCCTGCCCCCCGATGCCCTTGGCCTGGCCCGCGCCGCCGCGATCCTGCGGGCGGGGGGGCTTGTCGCGCTGCCGATCTATGCCGCCAAGGGGCGCCCTGCCCTCAATCCGCTGATCGTGCATCTGCCGGATGCCGCCGCAGCCCGTGCGCTGGCCGATTTCGACGCAAGGGCGGAGGCGCTGGCCGCAGCCTTCTGGCCCGGACCGCTGACGCTGGTGCTGCCCTTGCGTGCTGCTGCGGGGCTGGCGCCCGCCGTTGCCGCCGGCCTGCCGACGGTCGCCCTGCGGGTGCCGGCGCATCCGGTGGCGCAGGCGCTTCTGGCGGCCTTCGGCGGTCCGGTGGCGGCGCCCTCGGCCAACCCCTCGGGACGCATTTCGCCCACGACGGCGGCGCATGTGCTGGACGGACTGGCGGGCCGCATCGATGCGGTGATCGACGCCGGGCCCTGCGCCGTGGGGGTGGAATCGACGATCGTCGGGCTGGACGGCCACGCCCGCCTGCTGCGTCCCGGCGGCATCCCGGCCGAGGCCGTCGAGACGGTGCTCGGCAGTCCGCTGGCTGCCGCGGGCGCGGGGGTCACCGCGCCGGGGCAACTCGCCTTCCACTATGCCCCCGCGGCGCGGCTGCGGCTGGAGGCGGCGGCGCCCGCGCCGGGCGAGGTGTTCGTGGGCTTCGGGCCCGGTCCGGGCGATCCCGCGCTGTCGCTGTCGCCGCGGGCCGACCTGGCCGAGGCGGCGGCGCGGCTGTTCGCCGTGCTGCGGGCGGCGGATGCGAAGGCGGGACCGGGTGGCGCCATCGCCGTGGCCCCGGTTCCCGAAACCGGGCTCGGCCGCGCCGTCAACGACCGCCTGCGCAGGGCCGCAGCACCGCGCAGCTCCGGCGGGGGCTGGCCCGCCGTTCCGCCGTCAGAACATGTCCAGGAGCCGCCGCAGGTAGTCGCGTTCGCCCTCGGGGCGGGCCTGTTCGCCCTGCCGGCGCCGGATCTCGCCCAGCAATTCCTCGGCCCGGCGATAGACGTCCTCACCCTGCAGCAGGTTCTGGTCCGACCCGATGCGCCGCCCGTCGCCGGGTTCGCGCCCCAGCGGGTCGCGCGCGCCGTTCGGATCGGCCTGGCCGAAGGCCTCGCCCTGGCCGTTCTGCTGCTGGCGCTGTTCCTCGGCCAGCGCCTCGCCCAGGTTGCGCAGGCTCTCGCGCATCGATTCCATCGCCTCGGCCTGACGGTCGAGCGCGCCGGGCACGTCGCCCCGGCGCAGCGCCTCTTCGGCCTCGCGCATGGCACGCCCGGCCTCGTCGATCGCCCGCCGCCCGGCCTCGCCCGCGTCCGAGCCGGCACCCGGCAGCTGGTCGTCGGTCAGCCGCCCCAGACGGTCCCGCAACTCGCGCTGGCGGTCGGCAAGGCTGCCCGGTCCGCTGCCCTGGCCCTGCCGGTCGCCCTCCTGCCCGCCTTCGCCCTGTTGGCCCTCCTGGCCCTCGCCCTGCTCCTGGCCCTGCTGTTCGCCCTGCCCACCCTCCTGCAGGTCACGGAAGGCATCGTCCGACAGGCCCTGCTGGTCGCGCAGGGTTTCCTGAAGCTGGCGCATGCCGGGGTTGCCCTGGCCGCCCTGGCCGCCACCCTGGCCCTGCGTCACCTGCATGTTCTCCATGAGCTGACGCATCATCTCCATCAGCTCCTGGGCCTCGGCCATGCGGCCTTCCTCCATGAGGCGCTGCAACTGGTCGAGCATCTCCTGCAACTGGTTGCCCGAGAACTCCATCCCCTCCATCTGGCCCGATTGCTGCTGGTCGGGGTTGCGCGCGGCTTCCTCGGCCAGCTGGCGCATGTATTCGTCCAGCGCCTGGCGCATCTCGTCCATCAGTCGGTCGATCTCGGACGGGTCGGCGCCGTTGCGGATCGCCTCGTCCAGCCGGTCCTGCGCGCGCTGCAGCCGTTCGAGCGCCGAGGCCAGATCCCCCTCCTCGATCATCAGCGCGATTTCCCAAAGCTGCGCGGCGATCTCGTCGCGCACTTCGGGGGACAGGGATGCCTTCTCCTGATCCAGCCGCCGCAGTACCACACGCAGCCGCAGCCAGGCGCGCTCATTGCGGATGAAGCCCTCGGCCCGGTGTGTCGCGGCCTTCATCAGCTGCGCGGTGCGGGGCGCGTTGTCGCGGTTCCACAACAGATCGCGGCGCATCTCGATGATGGCGGCGGCCAGCGGGTCGAAGAAGCGCTTGGCCGGCAGGTCCATTGCCAGCGAGTCCGACAGCCCCACCTGCCCGGGCGCATCGGTCGCCGACAGCCGCACCGTCACCGGCAGGTTGGCCCAGGGATGCTCTGACAGGTCCTCGACCAGTGCCTCCTCGAAGGCGGCGCGGTTGCCGCGGATCGGCAGCGGCAGGTCGAGCACCAGCGTTTCGCGCGGCTCGGGGTCGATCGACAGCCCGTGCCGCCGGTCGACCCGCACGAGGTCGAGCGCGATCTCGGCCCGGGCGCCGGTCACGCCGTGGTCGTCCTCTGCCGCAAACGGCAGGCGCATCGACCCGTCGCGCTCGCGGCTCGCGGGGGCCGCGGCCCGGATCACGGGCGGCGCGTCGGCAATCGCCACGATCTCCCACAGCCGGCCGCCGGGCCCGGCGATCTCGATCTGCCCCGACCGCGCCACGAGGAAGTCCTGCGCCGGGTCGGACGCCGGGGGCACATCCGTCCCGGCACGGCCCGAGACGGTTTCGGCCAGCGTCAGCTGCCCGACTTCGCCGTACATCCGAACCTGCACCCGCGCGCCCGCCGGCACCTCGATCCGACCGCGGTCGATGTCGTTCAGATAGAGCGAGGGGCGTCCGGTGTAGGGCGGCGGCTGCACCCAGCCCTCCCACGTCGGCCCCACCGCCAGCGCCTCGGCAGGCGCGGGGCCGAGGCCGGCCACGCTGGCCACGCGCCAGAGCGAACCGAACATCAGCGCCATGACGAAAGCCGTCAGCGCGATGTAGCGCAGCCCGAACGGGTCGCGCCGGGCCAGCCGCAGGTCGGGCGCAACGGGCCGCGCGCCGGCGGCCCGCCCGGC
>DAOLBY010000141.1:0-2956 GCA_035324325.1 Paracoccaceae bacterium
AGCGCGCCGGCCGAACTGCGCGACGCGGGAGAGGCGTTCGAGACCATGGTGGACAGCGTGCTGCACGACGAGGCCGAAATCGCCGATGCCCTGCACCAGAAGGAGGTGCTGCTGCGCGAGGTGCACCACAGGGTCAAGAACAACCTCCAGCTCATTGCCTCGATCATGAACCTCCAGATGCGCAAGGCGCTCAGCCCCGAAGCCAAGATCATGGTCAAGGGCCTGCACGACCGGGTGCTGAGCCTGGCGACAGTGCACCGCGAGCTTTACCAGACCTCGGGTCTGGCCGACGTGCGGGCGGATGAGCTTCTGGGCAAGATCGTGGCTCTGGTCATGCGCATGGGCGCCACGCCAGGCGGTGCTCCGGTGGTCGAAACGCGTCTGGAAGGGTTGCGCCTGACACCCGACCAGGCGGTGCCCCTGTCGCTGATCCTGACCGAGGCGCTGACCAATGTGCTGAAGCACGCGCGCCCGAGCGCCGAGGGGCCGGCGCGGCTGCGCGTTCGGCTGGAACGCAGCGGCGAGGGCCGGGCGCGTCTGTCGATCGCCAATTCGATCCCCGAAGAGACGACCGAGCGCACTCTGCCTCCCGCCATCGACAGCACCGGCCTCGGCAGTCAGCTTCTATCGGCCTTCGCCATGCAGATCGGCGGCCAGCTCGACATCGAGCGGGGGCGAGACGGGTTCACGGTGGCGGTCGATTTCCCCATCCGCGCGCTGAGCGAGGCCGAGAGCCGCTTTGCCGAGACCTGACGACGGCCCGTCATGACAAGCCGGTGAGCCAGCGGAACCGCAGGCGCCGCCACACGTTTCCCTTCGTCATTCCAACCCGGATCCGACCGTGCAGCACGCCCTGACGGCCCCGCATCCCGCCCCGCAGCGGCCGGCGGTCGAACCGCTCTTGACGGCGGCCGAGGCCTATCCGGCGCTGGAACGCGCCTTTCTGACCACCGAAGACGAGATCTCCGCAGGGTTTCGGGTGTTCGACCTGCGCACCGGGCTGCGGTCGCCCGGGGCGCGCGCCATCGGCGATACCTGGTTCGATCTGATCGTGCACACCCTGCGGCGGGGCGTCGCCATCCGCATGGTCCTGTCCGATTTCGACCCCCTGGCCCGGCCGCGGCTGCACCGTGCCACCTGGCGGACGGCGCGCATGTTCTGGGCTGCGGCCGAGCTTGCCGGACCGGGCGCGCGGCTGCATCTGGTGCCGTCGATGCATTCGGCGGTGGTCGGTTTCTGGCCGCGCCTGATGTTCTGGCCGGTGGTGCAGTCGCGGCTCTTGCGCCTGTCGGGCTGGCTGCGCCGGCTGGCCGGATCGCAGCGCATGGCGGCGCTGCGCGACATGCCGGGTGTCGGCCGGGTGCTGGCCGCCAAGGACTGCCTGCCGCGCCCGCGACTGTTCGCCCTGCCGCCGCTGTTTCCCGCGACGCATCACCAGAAGCTCGCGGTCTTCGATCGGAGGCGCGTCTATATCGGCGGGCTCGACCTCGACGAGCGCTTCTGCGACACCCCGGACCATGACCGGCCTGCGCATGAAACCTGGCACGACGTGCAGTTGATGCTCGAAGGCCCCGTGGCGCAGGACGCCCACGCGCATCTGGCGGGGTTTCTGGGCATCATCGCGGGACAGGCCGAGCCGTCGCCCCCCGCCCCCGACCGCGACGGACTGCGCTTCGTGCGCACGCTGTCGCGCCGCCGCGGGCGCGGCGCCTGGCGCTTCATCTCGCCGCAGCCTGCCGTCACCGAGATCGAGTCCGCCCATCACGACGCCATCGCCAGGGCGCGGCAGCTGATCTATGTCGAGACGCAGTATTTCCGCGACCGCCGCCTGGCGCGCAGGCTGGCCGAACAGGAGCGCATCCGGCCCGACCTGCACATGATCCTGATCCTGCCCGCCGCGCCCGACGACGTGGCCTTCGAGGGGTCCACGGCCCCCGACGCCCGGCTGGGCGAGTTCCTTCAGGCCAGGTGCCTGCGCATCCTGCGTCGCGGGTTCGGGCGGCGGCTGTTCGTGGGCGGGGCTGCGCAGCCGCGCCGGTCGCGGGACGGCGGACGGGCGCAGCTGAAGGGCGCGCCGCTGGTCTATATCCATGCCAAGGTCAGCATCTTCGACGGCGAATGCGCCATCGTGTCCTCGGCCAACCTGAACGGCCGGTCGCTGCGCTGGGATACCGAGGCAGGCGTGGTGATGACGCGGCCGGACGAGGTGGCGGCGCTGCGGCGGCGGCTGATGGCGCACTGGCTGCCCGAAGACGTGAGCGAGGACTACTTCAATCCGGCACGGGCGCTGCATGCCTGGGGCGCGCTGGCCGCGCGCAATGCACGGCTGGCGCCGGACCGACGCGACGGGTTTCTTCTGCCCTATGACCTGAAATCGGCCGAGGACTTCGGAAAGGCCTTCCCCCTGTTGCCCGACGAGATGGTCTGACCGGCCGGCAACGCGCTCGTGACCGGCCTAGCCGCGCACCGGCGCAACCCCGTGCCGGTGGATCCGGCCGACCTTCTGCCCGATGCCATCGACGCCTCGGCGATGGATGTGGTGCTTGCCATCGCTTCGGGCGCCTGCCTGCGGTTCCGCAAAGCATCGGGACAGCGACCGCCGCGGCGCTTCATGGTGTGGCCGGTCGGCGTGCACGGCGACATGGAGGTGGTGACGATCACCTGCCGACCGGCGCGGCCGGGCATCATGCGTTGCCGGCCAGCCACCGTTGCACCTCGCGCACCGCCGCCAGCCGGCTGCGCGCCGGGGGCGACCAGAGACGCAGGCCGCGCGCCAGCGCGACCCGCGGGCCGAAGGGCGCCACCAGCGTCCCGCGCGACAGATGGTCGCTCACCAGCGCGCCGTGTCCCATCAGAACGCCGACCCCGGCCAGCGCCGCCTCGACGGCCAGCGCATAGAGCGAATAGACCGGACCGCGCGGCACGAAGGCCCGGCCCGGCATCGCCGCCGCGGCCC
>DAOLBY010000141.1:2966-9423 GCA_035324325.1 Paracoccaceae bacterium
CAGGCCGAGTCGCTGATGCAGGACACGCTTGAGAGATCCTCCGGCGCCGACAGCCTGCGGGCAAGGTCGGGCGCGCAGACCGGAAAGACCTCGTCGCCTGCCAGCCGGCCTTCGTCCACGTCGTCGTAGAACAGCAGCAGGTCGAAGGGGTGGCGCTTGCCCTCCGGCGGCGTCTCGATCGCGGTGACGGACAGGGTCGTGCCCGGCAGCGCCGCGTGCAGCGCTGGCAGGCGCGGCAGCAGCCAAAGCTGTGCCAGCGCCGGCAGGGCGGCCAAATGCACGGTGCGCGCGGCACCCTCGTCGCGCAGGGTGGCCATGGCCGCACGAAGCCGGTCGAAGGCCGCCGTCAGCCCCGGTGCGGCCCGTGCCCCGGCCGCCGTCAGTCGCACGCCGCGCGCCGCGCGTTCGAACAGCGTGACGCCGACCGCGCCCTCCAGTGCCTTGACCTGCGCGGTGATCGCCCCGGGTGCGACCCCGAGTTCCGCCGCCGCCGCCGAGAAGCCGCCCAGTCGCGCCGCCGCCTCGAAGGCGCGCAGGGCGGTCAGCGACAGGTCGCGCGGAAGGGGCGGATCGACGGACAGGGCGGCCCCGCAAGGCTCAATTTCTCTGACCCTCAGATTCATCAGGACTGGTTTGCACGCAAGCCCCCGTCAGGGTTTTCTGGCAGCACGGAAACAGGAGACCGCCATGAACCGCCTCGCCCCCCGCCACTGGGTGCCAGCCCCTTGCGAAACCCGCGTGCAGGCGCTGGCTGCCCTGACCGCCTCGGAACCTGCTGCCGCCACCGCTGCGCGGATCGAGGCGCTGATCGCGCGCAATGCCGCGATCCACGACGCCGAGTGCTTCAACCTCAATCCCGCGACCAACGTGATGAACCCCGCGGCCGAGGCAGCACAGGCGCGGGGGCTGGGGCCAAGGCCGTCGCTCGGATACCCCGGCGACAAGTACGAGATGGGGCTGGAGGCGATCGAGGAGATCGAGGTGATTGCGGCGGAACTCGCCGCGCGGGTGTTTGGGGCACGGTTTGCAGAGGTGCGCGTGGGATCCGGGGCGCTGGCAAACCTCTACGGTTTCATGGCGCTGGCGAAGCCGGGGGATGCCATCATCGCCCCGCCCGGCAGCATCGGCGGGCATGTGACGCACCATGGGGCGGGCTGCGCGGGGCTTTACGGACTGGTGACGCATGCCGCGCCGGTCGATGCCGACGGCTACACGGTGGATGTGGCGGGCCTTCGCGCGCTGGCCCTGCGGGTGCGGCCGAAGGTGATCACGCTCGGGGGCAGCCTGAACCTCTGGCCCCATCCCGTGGCCGCAGTGCGCGCCGTGGCCGACGAGGTGGGTGCGGCGCTGATGTTCGACGCCGCCCACCAGTGCGGCATGATCGCCGGCGGACACTGGCCGAACCCGCTGACACAGGGCGCGCATCTGATGACGATGAGCACCTACAAGAGCCTGGGCGGACCGGCTGGCGGGCTGATCGTGACGAACGATCCCGCCATCGCCGAACGGCTGGACGCCATCGCCTTCCCGGGGATGACCGCCAACTTCGACGCGGGCCGGGTCGCGGCGCTGGCCGTCGGCCTTCTGGACTGGGTCGAGCACGGGGGCGCCTATGCCCGCGCCATGGTCGATCTGGCCCGGGCGCTGGCCGCGGCGCTGGCGGCCGAGGGGCTGCCCGTGTTCGCCGCCGACCGGGGCGCGACGGCAAGCCACCAGTTCGCTCTGCAGGCTGCGGCCTTCGGCGGCGGGCAGGCGGCATCGAAGGTGCTGCGGCGCGCGGGGTTCCTGGCCTGCGGCATCGGCCTGCCGGGGGCGGAGGTGGAGGGCGACATGAACGGGCTGCGGATCGGCACGCCGGAACTCGTGCGCCGCGGGGTCACGCCCGCCGACGCCCCCGCCCTGGCGCGCCTGATCGCCGAGGGGTTGCGCTCCAATCGCCCCGAGGACGTGGCGCCCCGCACCGCCGCGTTGCGGGCCCGTTTCACCGGGCTGCATTTCCTGCGGAACTGACGGCCGGGGGGGGCAGCGCCCCCTTTCTGCCCGGTCTCCGCACGGGACGGCGGAGCCATGAAAAGGCCCCGCCATGCGCGAGGCACGGCGGGGCAGTGGCGCCGCGGGCGGACCACGGCGCAGGCATCGCATGGGCGCGCGGGTGGGGCGTTCAGTTGGGGCGCCGCCCCTCGGCCTCCATCTCGGCCCGTATCTGCTGGCGCAGGATGTCGATGGGGATCAGCCGGCCCTCGCGGCGGAAATGCCAGTAGGTCCAGCCGTTGCAGCTTGGCGCGCCTTCCAGCGCGGCGCCGACCTGGTGGATCGAGCCGGTCACCTCGGGCGCGGTCAGCGTGCCGTCGGCGCGCACACGCGCGGTCTGGCCGCGCGGGCCTTCCAGCACCTCGCCCGGCCGCAGCATGCCGCGTTCCACCACCTGGCCGAAGGGCACCCGCGGCTCGGCCCGTTTCGACCCCGTGACCTCGATCCCCGTGGCGTCGTAGGGCCGCACGCGCGCCAGCCGTTCGCGGGCGAGTGCCACATAACCCTCGTCCCGCTCGATCCCGATCCAGGACCGGCCAAGCGCCTTGGCCACCGCCCCGGTCGTGCCTGTTCCGAAGAACGGATCCAGCACCACGTCGCCCGGGTTGGTGCAGCCGACCAGCACCCGATGCAGCAGCCCCTCGGGCTTTTGCGTCGGATGCGCCTTGTCGCCGGCGTCGTCCTTCAGACGTTCGTGCCCGGTGCAGAGCGGCATCACCCAGTCCGATCGCATCTGCACCCCGTCGTTCAGCGCCTTCAGCGCCTCGTAGTTGAAGCTGTAGCGCGCGCCCTCGTCCCGGCTGGCCCAGATCAGCGTCTCGTGCGCATTGGTCAGCCGCTTGCCGCGGAAGTTCGGCATCGGGTTCGACTTGCGCCAGATCACGTCGTTCAGGATCCAGAAGCCCGCATCCTGCATCGCCGTGCCGACGCGGAAGATGTTGTGGTAGCTGCCGATGACCCAGATCGCGCCGTGCGGCTTCAGGAGGCGCCGCGCAGCGGCCAGCCAGTTCCGGGTGAATCGGTCGTAGTCTGCGAAGCTGGCGAAACGGTCCCAGGCATCATCGACCGCATCCACACGGCTGTTGTCGGGGCGGTGAAGCTCGCCCTTCAGTTGCAGGTTGTAGGGCGGATCGGCAAAGATCAGGTCGACCGAGGCCTCGGGCAGCCCCTGCATCAGCGCGATGCAATCGCCCTGCAATACGGTGTCGAGCGGCAGCGGGGGTGCTGCCTCGGGTCGTGTCCGGGTCGCCATAGATCGCCTGTTCTGCCAACTGTCCCTGCGGCCTTCTGGGGGCCGTCATTGGAGACAAGGATGCGCAGAACCCGAATCGCCGTCAAATTGTTTATTGAATCAGAGGCTTACTGATTTCGCTTGATACAGGATGTTGTGGACGGGCGCGAAGGACCGCCTATGCGCAGGGGTGACCCCGAGGTTTCGCAGCGCTGCCAGATGCGCGGCTGTGGGATAGCCCGCGTTCCGCTCCCAGCCGTAGCCGGGGTGCTGTTGCGCCAGTACCACCATGATCCGGTCGCGCGTGACCTTGGCGACGATGGACGCGGCTGCGATCGACAGGCAGCGTGCGTCGCCCCCGACCACCGCACGGGCAGGGCTGGACAGGCCCGCGGGGATCAGGTGGCCGTCGATCAGCGCGAGATCGGCGGGGCCGAGCGCGCGGACCGCCCGCAGCATGGCCAGGTGGCTGGCGCGCAGGATGTTCAGGCGGTCGATCTCGTCCACGTTCGCCTGCCCGACGCCGACCTGTGCCTGCGCGAGGATGGCGTCGAACAGCCGTTCGCGCGCAGCGGGCGTCAGGGCCTTCGAATCGTCCAGCCCCGCCGGGATGCTTGCGGGATCGAGCCGAACGGCTGCCGCGACCACCGGCCCGGCCAGCGGGCCGCGGCCAGCCTCGTCCACCCCGCAGACAAGGGCCGCCCCGGTATCCAGGGCGGCCTGTTCCAGCGCAAAGTCGGGCGGCGGGCGGCGGGCCATGGCCCGGCATAGCGCGGCGCGGGCCCGCGGGGAAGGCTCAGCGCCAGCGACGCTCGGGCCGGAAGCCGGCTTCGATCAGGCAGGCCGCGGGGTAGACCGTCACGACGCGGCCGCGGGCGCGGACCTGCTGCTGACAGAAGCGGGGCAGGCGGCCCTCGACCCCGGCGCGGCGCAGGCAGGGCTCGGAGTAGACAATGCGCGGACGGCCGTGGCCCGTCACTTCGATGGCACAGGCGGCGGGCAGCACGCGGCGGCTGTGGTGCCGCCAGTCGTTGCCCCATCCGTGGCCCCGACCCGGCCCCCAGCCGTTCCCGCGGCCCTGCGGGCCGACGTCGACCGGCGCGGGGCGGGAGCCGTGGACAGGCGTGGCCGCCGGGGGCGCGACAGTGTCCCGGCGGTCCTGCGCGGCCCTGACGAGCAGGGCGACGGCGGCGAAGGCGGCCGCCCCTGCGGCCGGATTGCGCAGGTCGTCGGCACGGGCGGGAACCGCGGCGGCGGTCATTCCGGCCAGCGCGAGCGCGGCGGCGGCAAGCGTTGCGGCAAAGCGGCGGCGTGCGGCGGCGGGGATCAGGCAGGGCGTGGCGACATGCATCGGTGTGCTCCTCGGTGGGTCGTTTGGCCTTGTGATCCGAGGTTCGGCCGCCGGCCCCGCGCCACGCAATAACGCCGGACTGTCAGGCGATAGCGGCCCGCAGGGGGGCGCTTGATATTGAATAGCGGCGCGGTCCGGGGCACATCGGCGGGAACCTGCCACCCCAAGGAGTCGCAACCGTGACCCGGACCCTCGCCCCCCTTGCCGCCGCGCTGGCCCTCATGCTGGCATCGCCCGCGGGGGCCGCCTGCTTTGCCGACTACAAGGCCAAGCGTGACAACCCCCTGCGCCTGCATTACGGCGTGATCGAAGTGCCCGACGCTGCCTGTTCGCCGCAGGCCGCAGCGGCCGAGGCGGGCCGCCGCCTGCAGGCCGCCGGCTGGACGCTTCTGAACGTGGTGTCCGTGTTCGGGCCCGAGGGGTTGAGCGAAAGGAAAGACAGTGCAGGAGAGCACTACCTCCGCTACTGAGACGCTGAAGGCCGGCAACAAGATCGTCGCCGGGGGAATCGCCGCCATCGTCGCCATCCTTCTCGGCGCCGCGATCCTTCTGTTCATGAACCTGCCCGACGCCAACGCCTTCAACGCGCGGGTCGAGCGCATCTTCGTGGAAAACGACGACCTGCGCACGGCGGCGCAGGTCAAGCTTCTGGAAATCCTGGCACAATCCGGCACCGCCTTCTCCGAGGTGCTGGCCAGCTATCGCATGGTGATCTTCGTGCTCTTGGTGTTCTCCACCGCGCTCCTGCTGGCGGCGCTGGTGTTCCTTGTCACCATCATCGCGCTGAACCGGCGCGTGTCGGCCATCCAGCGGTCGGGCATACAGGTGGCGAGCCTCTTGATCAGCCGCGAGGCACGGGCGGTCTACATCAACGACATGGAGTTCCAGCTGACCGAGGCCGCGCTGGAAACGCTGTCGGTTCTGGCCGAGGCGCGGATGGACGACGACGTGCTGACGGGGGCGCAGATCGAGGCCGTGATCTCGGGGCGCGACGCGTCGGACTGCGACGAGGCGGCAGGGGCGACCCGGGTCAAGCGGTTGCGGGACGCACTGGGCAACCAGCTTGTGACCGAACTTCTGGTCAAGACCATCGCGCGGCGGGGCTATGTGCTGGCGGTGGACCGCACGGTCATCAAGATGGTCTGATTGCAGGGAAAAACCCCGTCACCTGCTGTACACCCCCCGTGCAGACGGGATGTCGCCGGGAGGCGGAAGCTACAGGAACCCGATCCACCGCCCGGCCAGCAGCATGGCCAGCCAGACCAGTGCCGAGGCCCCGGCCGTCAGGCGCACCGAGGCTGCGGGCGGCGCGCCCGCCAGTACGGCGCGGTAGGCCGGATTGCGATGCTGCACGGCGACCAGCACCAGCGCCGCGGCCAGCAGTCCCAGCTTGAGCCGGAAGGCGGCATTCGCCCAGTAGTCTGCGGGGTTCACAAGGAACAGGACGACCCCGGTCAGAAAGGCAACTGCCAGCCCCGCCCCCGCCAGGCGGGACAGGAAGGGCACGACCACGGTCAGCGGGGCCGACCGGAAGGCCCCCAGCAACCGCTGGTCCATCGGCAGGGCGGCCCCCAGCAGCAGCGCGATGCCGAGGATGTGGGCCGCGTTCAGGAAGGGGTAGATCGCGCCGATGGTCACGCCCGGTGCCGCCCCGGGCGCGCCCTACCTCCGCCGGCGTCCGTCCCCGAGGGTCGCGTGACAGTCGATCCGTCCGTTGCGGTCTTGGCGGGTCCGGGCGCCATGCTTCCCCCCGCCCCTGAAGTTGCCGCCCTGCCAGAGACCGCCGTTCTCGCGGCAGAACCGCCATTCGCCCTGCATCACGCCCTCGACCGACAGGCCCTCGG
>DAOLBY010000142.1:0-9369 GCA_035324325.1 Paracoccaceae bacterium
CGCCCTGCCGCCCGCCTGTTCGCCCTTCTCGCCGCCGCCCTGCTGACGCTGGCGCCCGCCGAACCCGCCGGGGCCAAGACATCCCGCCAGGAAGCCGCACAGGCGCAGGAACGCGTCGCCGAAGCGGTGGCCGAGGCACAGTCCAAGCGCGCCCGCGGCCAGCGCGTCTGGTGCGTGCCCTTCGCCCGCACCGCCAGCGGCATCGAGATCAAGGGCAACGCGCGGACCTGGTGGGCCGCGGCCGAGGGCCGCTATGCCCGTGGCCGCACGCCGCAGAAAGGGGCGGTGATGGTCTTTGCCGGGATGAAGGGGATGCCCATGGGCCATGTCGGCGTGGTGGCCGAGGTCCTCTCCGACCGCGAGATCCGCATCGACCACGCCAACTGGTCGCGCAACCGCGTCACACTGGGCCACCTGGTGCGCGATGTGTCCGAAAACGGCGACTGGACCCGCGTGCAGCTGGAACACGCCCCCGGCAGCTTCGGCCGCACGAACCCCGTGCACGGGTTCATCTATCCGGGCGAGATGGTGGCGAGCCGGTAGGGGGGATAAGCACTCCATCCGAAACTTCCCTGCGGGCCGTTTGCGAAGTGGCGCCACTGTTTGGAAACAATCCACTCAGCGAACGGAAAGACTATTCACCGGGCGGCTTCGGTCGGGTCCATTTAGGTTGAAAAATAAACTCAGGTGCCCGGGTCCGGTTGAAGTGGGCTTCTACCAAATCCGTCCCGGTCGCCCTTTCTAGAAAATCGCTCTCGGCTTTCTTATGAAGCATTCCGCGATGCAGGACTTCGAGCAGATCAAGCTCGAAAGCCGACCGCGCCTGATGAAACAGATCGAGGTCCGCATCGAGGTATTCGCGATGAATGTAGCAAATGCAGTCTGCGATCACAGCCACCGTCAGTTCAACATCACTTGCAGTGATTGGGTCCACCGTTTGCGGCGCCCGGACGGTATCAAGATCATTGTGAGCAATCCGCTTGCTTCGGATGGCTTGGAGCCGGACGGTCACATTCTGAATGCTATCAAGCTTGCCCGAGACAAAAGCCTTATCCGGATCGCGAAGATGCGTCCCGAGGTGCCTTAAGGACAAGTTTTGGCGAGCAGGTCTGGTTCCGGAAGTTGGAGGATCAAGAAGCCGGCACACGTAAAGAACGACAAGCTGGAAAAGCAGGCGCTGCAGAAAACCGAAGAACCGCGGCTCGACTTGATTCAGAAAGTCGACCCGAGGACCGCTTTCGACAAACAGGTTGCGCCAGACTCGATAGAACTTGATCGTCTCTGCAACGCGGTCGCCTACATCCGCCAGATCGTTGCCAAAGTCGACGCCAAGGGTTTCGCGCAGCCTGTGACGGACTTCTTCTGGTGATATGTATGTCATCCCCTCACACCAGCCTTGCCCCCTCCACCGCCGCGCGCACGAAGTCGGCGAACAGCGGGTGCGGGGCGAAGGGCTTCGATTTCAGCTCGGGGTGGAACTGGACGCCGATGAACCAGGGGTGGTCCCTGACCTCGACGATCTCGGGCAGGCGGCCGTCCGGCGACATGCCCGAGAACTGCAGCCCGCAGGCCTCCAGCCGGTTGCGGTAGCGGATGTCCACCTCGTAGCGGTGGCGGTGGCGTTCCTCGATCGTGGTGGCGCCATAGACCTGTGCCACCTTCGACCCCGGCGCCAGCACCGCCGTATAGGCCCCCAGCCGCATCGTGCCGCCCTTGTCGTCGCTGGCCTTGCGCTCGACCCGGTGGTTGCCCTGCACCCATTCCTTGAGGTGATAGACGACCGGCGTGAAGCGGCGTTCGCCCTTCTCGTGGTCGAACTCCTCGGACCCGGCATCGGCCACGCCCACAAGATTGCGCGCCGCCTCGATCACCGCCATCTGCATCCCCAGACAGATGCCCAGATAAGGGATGCGCTTTTCCCGGGCAAATTGCGCGGCCTTGATCTTGCCTTCCGTCCCCCGTTCGCCGAAACCGCCGGGCACGAGGATGGCGTGGAAGCGCTCCAGCCAGGGCGCCGGGTCCTCGCGCTCGAAGATCTCGGCGTCGATCCATTCGGCGCGCACCTTCACGCGGTTGGCCATGCCGCCGTGGGTCAGCGCCTCGGCGATCGACTTGTAGGCGTCTTCCAGCTGCGTGTACTTCCCCACGATGGCCACCCGCACCTCACCCTCGGGGTGGGTCAGGCGGTCCATCACATCCTCCCACCGGGCCAGGTTCGGGCGCGGCGCGGGGGTGATCCCGAAGGCGTCGATCACCGCCTGGTCGAGGCCCGCGCGGTGATAGGCCAGCGGCGCCTCGTAGATCGTCTTGAGGTCATAGGCGGGGATCACCGCCTCCTTGCGCACGTTGCAGAACAGCGCGATCTTTTCCCGCTCGCGGTCGGGGATCGGGTGTTCGGACCGGCAGACCAGCACATCGGGCGCAAGGCCGATGGACTGCAGTTCCTTGACGCTGTGCTGGGTGGGCTTGGTCTTCAACTCGCCCGAGGCCGCCAGGTAGGGCAGCAGCGTCAGGTGCATCAGGATGCACTGGCCGCGGGGCCGTTCGTGGATGAACTGGCGGATCGCCTCGAAGAAGGGCAGCCCCTCGATGTCGCCGACGGTGCCGCCGATCTCGCACAGCATGAAGTCGCACTCGTCCTCGCCGATGCGCAGGAAGTCCTTGATCTCGTTGGTGACGTGGGGGATGACCTGGATCGTCTTGCCGAGGTAGTCGCCGCGCCGCTCCTTCTCCAGCACGTTGGAATAGATCCGGCCCGAGGAGATCGAGTCGGTCTTGCGGGCGTGCACCCCGGTGAAGCGCTCGTAATGGCCGAGGTCGAGGTCGGTCTCGGCGCCGTCGTCGGTGACGAAGACCTCGCCATGCTCGAAGGGCGACATCGTGCCGGGATCGACGTTCAGATAGGGGTCGAGCTTGCGCAGCCGTACCGAAAAGCCGCGGGCCTGCAGAAGCGCGCCAAGGGCCGCAGACGCCAGCCCCTTGCCCAGCGAGGACACGACCCCGCCGGTGATGAAGACATAGCGCGCCATGGGGATCCTCCGCGACCAGCGCCGCAGTTGCGCGGCATCACGGGATTGGACCTATATCCCGGCCAATCCTGCAGCGCAATCGGTCACAACATGAAGCCCGGCCGCTTCCGAAAGCCGCAATCTGTGGTGGGGAAGCCAGCGGCCTACTTCAGCATCTTCATCATCTGCTTCATCTGCTCGTTCTGCTGTTTCTGCATCATGCTCATCATCTTGATCATCGCCATGAACATGCCGTCCGCCTTTCCGAGCTTTGCGAGGTTGTCGATCTTTTTCCCGACCTCCTTCATCAACTTGTCCAGCGCGTCGCCCTCTTTCTTCATTTCCTTTTTCTTGTCGTCGTCGTTGCCTGGCATCGCACACCCCTCCGCTCGCCCTTCGCGCGCGAACGGTATCACGGGACGCGGTGCCTGCCTAACGTCAAGGACAGCAAGAAGGCTCAGTTGTCCGCGCGCGGAGGCGTCAGCGGCGCGTCGGCCGGCCCGGGCGGCAGCAGGTCGGTTCCCAGCGGGGCGACGGGCGCGGCAGGCTGGCGCGCTGTGCCGCCGAACTGGTCCACGACCGAGGTGCCGGCCGAATTGCGCGCGGCAAAGACCGTCAGCGCCAGCGAGGTGCAGATGAACAGGACCGCGAAGATCCAGGTCAGCTTGGCGAGCCCGGTGAGCGACGACCGGTTCGACATCGCCCCGCCGCCGCCGCCGATGCCGAGGCCGCCCCCTTCGGACCGTTGCAGCAGCACGACGCCGATCAGCGCCAGCGCCAGAAGCAGGTGGATGGTGAGGACGACGTTTTCCATGCGGCGGAAACCTTGCAGGGCGGAGCTTCGGCAGACCGGATGCACATAAGCCCCGCCGCGGCCGGGCGCAACAGGCAACCGGCGGCGGCCTACATCGCGGCCAAGGCCTTGCGGATGTAGCGGTTCGACCCCCGTGTCAGCACCCAGCGTCCGAGCCGACGCGCCAGTTCGGTGTGCCCGCGGTCAAGTGCGCGCTGGAACAGCTCGCGCTGGTAGCGGGGGAAGGTCCGGCGCGCGCGCAGCAGGCCGTAGAAGGCGCCCTCGGTCAGCGTGCCGTCGAGCGCGCCGAGCGCCACCGGCGCCAGGATCCCCATCTGGTGCAGCGACGACCCCAGCCGGTGGCCCAGAAGCGGCGTGCGCAGGCGCATCACGTTCGGGCCCTCGAACCGCGCGACATGGGCGGCATCCAGCGGCTCGTAGGGATCATAGAGCAGGGTGACGCGCCGCGCCCCGCGGCTGGCCATGGCCGCGTCGCCATAGGGGCCGGAAAAGTCGCGCCCCCAGGCCGTGCGGTAGCGGGTTTCCCAGGGCACCAGCGCGCGGTCGAGCGTGGACTGGGCCGAGATCGCCACGACATCTGCCCCCGGGCAGGCCGCCGAGAAGGCGCAGGCGCCGTAGCCGCCCATCGAGGCGCCGTAGAACACCACGCGGCCGAAGCGGGCAAAGAACCGTTCGTAGCGAAGGGTATCGAACTGGTCCGACACCCAGGGGTCGCGGAACCAGGTCCAGCCGGCGGCGGTGACGCCCAGCATCGACCAGCCCTGCTTCTCGATGAACGAGAACCCCCAGGGCCGGCGGTCGTCGCGCTTGTCCATGGCGATGTCGAGGTTGTCGAAGGTCACGACCAGCACATCAGAGCTGCGGGGGACGAAGAGCATCGCGTGCTCGGCCCCCTCGCGGAAGAACCCGTCCGGGCCGGCCAGCCCGCGGGCAATCGTGGGCCAGTCGTCGGGGTCCGGCGCGGCGGCAGGGGGCGACGCGGCAGGGGTGGTCGGCGGTTCGAGCGCAACGGGCTCCGGTGACGCAGGCGGTGGCGGGGCAGGTTCCTCCGCGCCGATCCTCTCCGCCACCTTTCCGGCCGCGACGGGGTCTGGCAGCGACCCCTGCCGGCGCAGCATCGCGCGGGTGACGGGTGTGCCCTGATCGTCGCGCTCGGACAGTTTCACGACCTCGCCGAAGTCGCGCAGGAAGGGGAAGGCACCCGAACCCTTGCGGATGTCGAGCAGAAGCCGCCCGCCCGGGGCCAGCGCCCGCCGGATCACCGGGCCAAGGCCGCCGATGCGTGCCACGTCGCCGAAGCCCGCGATGGCCGAGACGAGTTCGGCCGGGCGCAGATCGGTCTCGGCCCCGACGCGGCGCATGGCGCCGTCGGGCACGTCATGCGCCAGCAGGAAGGCGCGGTAGGGGGCGACCCAGGCCGAAGGCTGCGCCTGGAACCGGCCCTTGTGGTCGATGTCGATGAGGTCGATCGCGCAACCCCATTTCGCGTGGGCCGCCAGTGCCACCGACTGCCCGGTGCCCCCCGCATCGGCGAACCGTGCGACCGAAGGCAGATCGACCTGCGCCACCAGCCCCGCGTCGAACACCCGCTTGCCCCGGCCGGCGATCGGGGCGGCGGCGGGGTTGATCCCGTGCCGGTCGCACAGATCGTCGAGGAACGACCCCGGCGGTGGCAGCCCGTCGTGGCGCAACCCCAGTTCGCGCTTGTTCGACGCCCAGAGGTGCAGGCCCGTGGTCAGCGGTGACAGCAAGGGTTCGACCTTGGCGCTGCGGCGCAGGAACAGCAGACGGTCGGGGAAGGGGACCGGATAGAAGGCCTCCATCGGCTGGATGTGTGGCCCGATCCCATGCTTCGCGGCAAAATGCGTCACCATCAGCGGCCCCCAGGTGCCCCAGGGCATCTTCGAGACATGCACGGGCTCGCCCCGGTCTGCGGCCGCCCGCAGTTCCTCGGCCTGCGCCTTGCGGACGAAGGGGGGGATGGCGAAAGGGTCGGCCATGTAGGCCAGCATGTCCTTCAGCATCGGGTGGTCGGGCGGCAGGGCGAGGACGGCGTTGTTCACCCGCGCCTCGCCCGGCAGTTCGTAGCCCATCACGATGTCGTCGTCATAGGCCAGCGGCTGCCAGCAATAGACATCGGTATCGACCCAGATCAGCTCCGGGCAGGTGCGCAGCATCCGGACACGGAACAGGTCGGCAAACAGTGCGAAGCTGTCCTTCTTCTCGTATTTCAGGAACTGGTCCGTATCGAGCACCTCGCGCCCGTCGCGCAGCCTGACGCCCTCGGGGACGTTGGGGATGTCGTGGTAGGCGAACAGGGTGATGCGCTGGCCGCGGTCCACGAAGGACTTGAGGCACAGCTGTTCCAGCCAGGACAACGGCCCGCCGATCCACAGCGTGCCGACCTCGCGCATCCGTGCCATTGCCGATTGCCTGCTGCCCGATCGTTTCCCGCCGCGAAACACTCTGGCGAAATCGGCGCGGAATGCAACGGGATGGCAAAAATCCGCACGACCGGCGCTTTGCCGGCCGGGGCCTTGCATGCTAGGCAGAAGGCGGGGCGGCGCCAGATCGCCCGGGCGGAACGGCGGCGGGCGGTGCGATGGGGCGTGACGGGGCAGGGCGGGTTCGGTTGATCCGGCGCAGCCTGGGGTCGGCGGACCTGGCCGGCGGGCTCCGGCTGCTGGAGGCCGTCGTCGCCGGCGGCAGGCTGCGGCTGTTCACCGGCACGGGTTCGTCGGCGCTGGCGCCGGACGGGGCGTCCGGCTGCCTGCTGCCGCAGGAACTGCGCGCGATTTCGGGTGGGGTCCATGCCATATTCGACCCGCCTGCAGGCCCCGCGCGCGTGGCGCTGGCCAATGGCCGCGTGGCCGAGGTTGCCCCCGCGCCGGCCGAAACGGAGTGGCTGTCGGACCGTGACTGCCTGCTCGGGTTCCGCCTGGCCGAAACCCCGGAGCAGGTGGCCGACTGGCTGGCCTGGCACGCGCGCCGGCATGGCGCCACCGGGGCGGTGGTCTTCGACCGCGCCGCGCCGCCCTCGGCCGAGGCCTTCGCCCCGGCCCTGGCCGAGGCGCTCGCGGCGCTGAACCCCGGCCCGATGCGGGTCGTGGTGCTCGACGCGCCCCTGCCGCTGGGCAAGCCCGGCAGCGGGCCGGAATGCCACCCCTTCCTCGCCCCCGACGCCCCCGGCAAGGATCGCATGGAGCAGCCCGCCCCCGACCCCTGGCTGGCCCCCCTGGGCGAGGGCGCGGTGCTCGAGGCGGTCAAGTGGCGCTTTCTGGCGCAGGCCGGCGCGGTCCTGCTGCTCGACCCCTGCGACTTTCTCGACCTGCCCGAACCCGGCGCGCCCACGGCTTTCGACCGATGCCGGCAGGCGGCGCGCGGGGTCGTTTCGCTGGTGGGGCGCCGCGTCTATCCGTGGCGCGTCCGACCGGGGACCGAGGCACGCATGGCCGACCACATCTGCGCCCCCTTCGACAAGGGCGAGGGCCTGCTGCGCTGGGGCGTGGCGCCCGCCGTCGCGGGCCTCGACAACACCTGGCGGCTGCTCCGTGTGGCCTACGCCCGGGCGGACGACGGGCAAGCCCTTCGATTCTGGCGTGCCATGGCGCTGCGGGTGCCGGGGCGCGCGGCGTCCGAGCTTGCGCCCAAGACCTCGCTCGTCGAACGGCCCGAGCTTCTGGCGATGGCGAAGGCGATGGGGGCCAAACCCGTGCGCCCCCCGGTCTCGAAACCGCGCACCGAACCCGCCACGGGCCGCACCGCCATCGTCACGACGATGAAGAACGAAGGCCCCTTCATCCTGGAATGGCTGGCCTGGCACCGGGCGATCGGGGTGGACGACTTCCTGATCTACACCAACGACTGCACCGACGGCACCGACACGATGCTGGACCTGCTGCAGGCCAAGGGCCTCGTGCAGCACCGCGACAACCCGTTCCGCCAGACCGACCTGAAACCCCAGCACGCCGCCCTTCAGGCCGCCGAAGCCGAACCCGTGATGCAGGACTGCGCCTGGGGCATCTGCATGGACGTGGACGAGTTCATCACCGTCAAGCTGGGCGACGGGCGGCTGCCCACGCTCTATGCCGCGATGGAGGCGGCGCTGCCCGGCGCCAACATGATCAGCCTGACCTGGCGGCTGTTCGGCAATGCCGACGTGGACGCCTTCGAGGACCGCTTCGTGACCGAGCAGTTCACCCGCTGCGCCCCCGAGGTGATCCGCAAGCCACACCAGGCCTGGGGCTTCAAGACGCTGTTTCGCAACATCGACATCTACAAGAAGCTCGGCGTGCATCGCCCCAAAGGGCTGGTGCCCGACCTCTGGGACCGGGTGAAATGGCTCAACGGGTCGGGCCGGCCGATGCCGCAGACGATGTTCCGCAACGGCTGGCGCTCGACGCTGGAAACCTACGGCTACGACTGGGTCAGCCTGAACCACTACGCGGTCAGGTCCGCCGAAAGCTTCCTCGTCAAGCGCGACCGCGGCCGCGTCAACCATGTGGACCGCGACCAGGGGCTGAACTACTGGTTCCGCATGAACCACAACGCCGAGGAGGACCGCGCGGCGCTGATGCGTGTGCCCATGGCGCGGGCCGAGTTCGACCGGCTGCTGGCCGACCCCGACATCGCCGCCGCGCACCGTGCCAGCGTGGCCGCGCACCGCACCCGCATCGTCGAGCTGCGCGCCATGCCCCATTACGCGGCCTTCTACGACGAACTGACGGGGCCGCGGATGAAGGGGCTGTGCCGGTTGCAGCGCCATTTCGGCTCGGCGGTCTTCAACGCGGGTCCGCAGGTCATCCCGCCCGACCTGCATGAACGCGACCTGCCGGCGGACTTCTTCTTCACCGTGGCGGCCCAGGGCGAGGCTGCACATTGACCGGCCCCGGCCCCTTCACCGTGCTGAGCACGATGAAGAACGAAGGGCCGTTCCTGCTCGACTGGGTGGCGCATCACAAGGCGCTCGGCTTCGACCATGTGGTGATCTGCACCAACGACTGCGCCGACGGCACGGCGGCCATGGTGCGCCGGCTGGCCGAGATGGGCGAGGCCGTTCATCACGCGACGCGGGTTCCGGCCCGCGGGTCGATCCACATGGCCGCGCTGCGGCAGGCCTGGGCACGGCCCGAGGTGGCGGGGGCGGGCTGGGTCTGGATTGCCGATGCCGACGAATACCTGTCGGTCCATCTGGGCGACGGCCGCGTGCAGGCGCTGGCCGCTGCGGCGACGGCGAGGGCCGATGTGGTGACGGTACCATGGCGGGTGTTCGGGTCCGCCGGCCGCTGGACCTTCGAAGATGCGCCCGTGACGCAACTTTTCCGCCGGGCCGAGGCACCGCGCGACCGGCCGCCGGCCTGGAGCAAGTCGCTGACGCGCGGCGGCGCGCCCGTGGCCGGGCCGCAGGTCCACATCCCGCGTGTCGCTGCCACTGCCGGCCGGTCGCTGCGCGTGGAACTGCCGGGCGGGCGGCCCTTCGTGCCGGGCCGCCATCCCCATGCCGTGCCGCCCGACTGGTCGGGCGCGCAGGTCAGCCATTACGCCTTG
>DAOLBY010000282.1:0-1800 GCA_035324325.1 Paracoccaceae bacterium
GAGGTGGCGGTCGTCGACCCCGGACCCGACCTTGCCGACCACGCCGCGGCGATCCTTTCCGCGTTGGCGCCGGGCGAGCGGATCACCCGCATTCTCGTCACGCACGCGCATGCCGACCACTCCGGCCTGGCCCCCCGCCTGCGCGCGGCTACCGGAGCGCCGGTCCTGGCCTTCGGGGATGCCCTTTCGGGACGCAGCCCGGTGATGGCGCGGCTGGCCGCGGAGGGTCTCTCGGGCGGCGGCGAAGGGCTGGACCTGTCCTTCCGCCCGGATCAAGCGATCGGCGAGGGCGCGGTCGTGGAAGGCCCCGGCTGGCGGATCGAGACCCTGCACCTGCCGGGGCATTCCGCGGGGCATCTGGGGTTCGCCTGGGACGGTCGGCTGTTCATCGGCGACGCGGTGATGGGTTGGTCCTCCTCGCTCGTCTCGCCGCCCGACGGGGACATGGGCGCCTACATGGGCACGCTGGAACGGCTGGCGTCGGGCGGATGGCAGGAACTGGTGCCGGCGCATGGCGATCCGGTGGCCGATCCGGCCGCGCGTCTGGCGGAACTGGCGGCGCACCGTCGCGGGCGCGAGGCGGCGATCCTGGCAGCTCTGGGATCGCGGACGCTGGACCTGGCCGGGATCGCGGCAGCCGTCTACGCCGGCACCCCCGCCGGCCTGATGCCGGCGGCGCGCCGCAACGCCTTTGCCCACCTGGTCGCCCTGTGGGACCGGGGCCGGGTCGAGGGGCGGCCCGTCCTCGCCGCCGACGCCCTGTTCCGCCGCATCGGGTAGAGGTCCGGCTGCCCGGGCCGCAGCCCCCTTTCCGCTGTCTTGCGGCTTGCGGCCAGCCATGAGGCGTCATGGAGACCGCGCGCCCCGTGGCCTGGGCACGGAACAGAACCCCGCCCGCACCCCGCTATTTTCATCTGCACCTTCTGGACGCCCCCGAAAACGCTTGCTATAGCCCCCAACGGTGTTCCGGCGTAGCTCAGCGGTAGAGCAGTTGACTGTTAATCAATTGGTCGTAGGTTCGATCCCTACCGCCGGAGCCAAAAATCCCTGATATTGCCGGGTCGGCTGCGCTCGTGCCCGCGCCGAGTGATGCGGACGACCATGGATGGGTCGACCCTGCGTGCAGCTCGGGACCGGATTGGCCGGGGTCCCTTGCAGCCCCACGGGCGCGACACTAAGATTCCCGAAAGACCGCCCGGAATATCTCCCGGCAGACAAGGCGAGGCAGGCCCGATGCGCGACCCGATCGACACCTACATGAACACGCTCGTCCCGATGGTGGTCGAACAGACCAGCCGCGGAGAGCGCGCCTACGACATCTACTCGCGCCTGCTGAAGGAGCGGATCATCTTCCTGGCCGGCCCCGTGCATGACGGCATGTCGAGCCTGATCTGCGCGCAGCTGCTGTTCCTCGAGGCGGAGAACCCGTCCAAGGAAATCTCGATGTACATCAACAGCCCCGGCGGCGTGGTGACATCCGGCCTGTCGATCTATGACACGATGCAGTACATCAAGCCCAAGGTCTCGACCCTGGTCATCGGGCAGGCGGCCTCGATGGGTTCGCTCCTGCTGACGGCGGGCGAGAAGGGGATGCGCTACAGCCTGCCCAACAGCCGGATCATGGTCCACCAGCCCTCGGGCGGCTACCAGGGGCAGGCGACCGACATCATGATCCATGCGCAGGAGACACTGAAGCTCAAGCGCCGGCTGAACGAAATCTACGTCCGCCACACCGGGCAGGACCTCGACACCGTCGAGGCCGCGCTCGAGCGCGACAACTTCATGTCGGCCGAGGATGCC
>DAOLBY010000143.1:0-9339 GCA_035324325.1 Paracoccaceae bacterium
GAACGCGTGTGACGGGCGGATCGCGGATCAAGATCCGTCACGAGTACGAGGTGGTGCGTGTGGAGGCGGCGGGCGCGGGGCCGGGGACGATCACGCCGGTGCGCGTGCCGGCGGCGGGTGACGTGTTGTTGACGGCGCAGACGCTGCTGGGCGTCACCGACACGCTGATGCTGGCGCCGCTGGGGCCCGTGCCGCTGGCCGGCGCGGGGCTGGCCTTCGCCGCCTCGATCATCGTGGGCGCCACGGTCTATGGCCTGATCTCGGGTGTGCCGATGCGGATCGGCGCGGCCTTCGGGGCCGGGCGCAACCGCGCGGTGCCGGGAATGCTGCGGGCGGGGCTGGTGCTTGGGGCGCTGGCGGGGGTGATCGGAGCGCTGGCCATGGTCGCCTTCTGGCCCGCACTGCGCCACCTCGGCCAGCCGCCCGACGTGCTGGCAGTGCTGTTTCCCTACTGGTGCCTGATCGCCGGGCTGACCCTGCCCTTCGCCGTGCTGATGGTGCTGAAGTCGGCCTTCGAGGCGGTGGGGCGGCCCTGGCTGGGCACTGCCTTCGCCTATCTGGGCGCGGCCCTGAATGTGCCGCTGAACTATCTTCTGATCTACGGCGGCGGCCCGGTCCCGGCCCTGGGTTTGACGGGTGCCGGCATCGGGTCGGTGCTGGCCGAGACGCTGGCGCTGATCGCGGCGCTGGCCTGGCTGCGGCTGTCGCCGCGGCTGGCGCGGCTGCGCCTGCCCCGGCGGCTCGACTGGGCGGAGGTGGGCGCGGCGGGGCGCGAGGGGGCACCGATGGGACTGATGTACCTGGCCGAAACCGGCGCAATGACCTGCATGACGCTGATCATCGGCACCTTCGGGGCGGTGGCGCTGGCCGCCAACCAGGTGGCGATGTCGGTGGGGGGGCTGATCTACATGCTGCCCCTCGGCATGGCGCAGGCGGTGGCGATCCGCGTCGCGCAGGCCCGCGGCGCGGGCGAACACGACCGGCTGCGTGCAGTGGTCTGGGCGGGGCTGGTCCTGGCGACGCTGTGGCTGGGCGGCGCGATGGTGGTGCTGGTCACGGGCGGGCGGGCGATCGCCGGGGCGATCAGCCCCGACGAGCAGGTGGTGACCCTGGCCGCCGCCATCTTCGTCGTCTTTGCCGCGATGCAGATCTTCGACGGCATCCAGTCGACCATGGTGGGCGCCCTTCGCGGGCTGTCGGCCACCGGCATCGCGGCACGTGCCTCGACGCTGGCTTTCTGGGGCCTCGGCCTGCCCGCGGCCTGGCTGATCGGTCATTCCATGGGTTGGGGCGTGCCCGGCGTCTGGGCCGGATGGCTGGTGGCACAGGTGGCGGCGGGTGCGGTGCTGGTGGTGCGGTTCCTCGCGCTCACCCGCTTGCCGGGGGCGGCGCACGGCCCTAGCCTGACGCCCCACGCCAGCCCGGAGCCCTGCCGATGAAACGCAGCCGCATCAACGCCATCATGTCCGGGGCCGCCGACCTGATCGCGCGACACGGTTTCGTGCTGCCCCCCTTCGCGCTCTGGACGCCCGAGGAGTTCCGCGCCCGCGCGCCCGGCACCCGCATTGCCGATGCACGGATGGGATGGGACATCACCGATTACGGCCAGGGCGATTTCGACGCGATGGGGCTGTTCCTGTTCACCCTGCGCAACGGGCGGCTGTCGGACCTGACCGCAGGCCGCGGCATGGCCTATGCCGAGAAGCTGCTGATCTCGCGCCGGGACCAGCTGTCGCCGATGCACACCCATGCCATCAAGGCCGAGGACATCATCAACCGCGGCGGCGCCACGCTGGTGGTCGAGCTGTTCGGGTCGGACGACCGCGGCGGCTTCGCCGGCGACCGCGGCGGAACCGTCCTCTGCGACGGCCTTGCCCGCTCCTACCGCCCCGGCGAGAAACTGCGCCTTGCGCCGGGTGAAAGCGTCACGCTGATGCCCGGCGACTGGCATGCCTTCTGGGGCGAGGGGGGCGACGTGCTGATCGGCGAGGTCTCGACCGTCAACGACGACCTGACCGACAACATCTTCCGCGACCCCATCGGCCGCTTCGCCGCGGTGGAGGAGGACGAGGCGCCGCTGCACCTTCTGGTCTCGGACTACGACCGCTGGCTGGCCTGACACGTTCGCCGGGGGGCAGCGGCGAAGCCGGGGGGCAGCGCCCCCCCTGCCCGGCCCGCGCGGGCGCTCAGGGCTGCTGACCGCCCGTCGCCTCGGTCACGCGGTCGGCGGCGGCACGGACCGCTTCGCCAAGTCGGGCGGCGTCCTCCAACCCGACGCGGAAGGCCGGCCCCGAGACCGACAGCCCCGCCACGGGCTCGCCGAAGGCATTGAACACCGGGGCAGCAATGCAGCGCATCCCCTCGGCGCGTTCCTGGTCGTCGATGGCGAAGCCGCGGGCGCGGGCGGCGGCAAGATCGGCCACCAGCGCGCCCGGGTCGGTCAGGGTGAGGGCGGTGAACCGCGCCAGCCCCTGCCGCGCCACGATCCCCGCCACGCGGTCAGGCGGGAACCAGGCCAGAAGCGCCTTGCCGATCCCCGAGCAATGCATCGCCCCGCGCGTTCCGGGGGCGAAGAAGGCGCGGATCGCCTCATGCGTCTCGACCTGGGCGAGGAACAGCACCTCGTCCTTCCATTCGACGCCGAGGTTCGCCGCCTCGCCGGTCGCGCGCATCAGCGCGCCCATCGGCTGGCGCGCGCGCTCCACGACCTTGGTGCGCCGCAGGAAGGCGCTGCCGATGCGGAAGGCGCCGCCGCCGATGTGCCAGATCTGGCCGGGCTTCTCGACCTCCACGATGCCGTGGGCCTGCATCGTCACCAGGGCGCGGTAGACGGTCGCCACCGCCTGGCCGGAGGTTTCGGCGAGGTCCGACAGCGTCAGGCCCGGATGGGCCGCGAGATGGGCGAGCAGCCCCATCGCCCGGTCAAGCGCCTGGACCGTGTTCTGGTCGGTCTTGTCCTCGAAGGCGCGGGGCCGGCCGCGCGGGCGTCGGGCAGGAGCGGAAACGGGCGGCTGGGGCATGGCGATTCGATCCCTTTTTCTGCGGCTTGCCGATTTCGCGTGCAGATGAAAAACCGGCAACCCCCTGTGATTCCGAATGAATAGCATATTTTTCGCAAGATGAAAAATAATTTCGAAAAAATTGCCTCTGGCCGGCCGGGGCAGTAGAACCATCTTCGACGCGCAGAGGGAGGCCTACCGATGTCCAGCCAGAACCCCGTTTTCATTCCCGGTCCCACCAACATCCCGGAGCAGATCCGCAAGGCCTGCGACATCCCCACGATGGACCATCGTTCGGCCGCCTTCGGCCGCATCTTCCGCCCGGCCGTGGCGGGCGTCCGCCGGGTGATGAACATGGGCGAGGGCGGCGAGGTGCTGGTCTTTCCCGCCACCGGCACTGCCGGCTGGGAAGCGGCCATCACCAACACATTGTCGCCGGGCGACGGCGTGCTGGCCGCACGGTTCGGGATGTTCAGCCACCGCTGGATCGACATGTGCCAGCGCCACGGCCTCGACGTGCAGGTGATCGAGACGCCCTGGGGTCAGGGCGCGCCGCTCTCGGCCATCGAGGCGGCGCTGAAGGCCGACACCGGGCACAAGATCAAGGTCGTGCTGGCCACGCACAATGAAACCGCGACCGGCGTGCGGTCGGACATCGCCGGCATCCGCCGCGCGATGGACCGGGCCGGTCATCCGGCAATGCTGTTCGTCGACGGCGTGTCCTCGATCGCCTGCATGCCCTTCGACATGAAGGGCTGGGGCGTCGACATCGCCGTGACCGGCAGCCAGAAGGGCTTCATGCTGCCCGCGGGGCTGGCGATCCTCGGGATCTCGGACAAGGCCCTGGCGGCGATGGCGACCGCGACGCTGCCGCGCACCTTCCTCGACTTCGCGGACATGATCCGAACCAACGCGGCCGGCGGCTATCCCTATACCCCTGCCGTGAGCCTGATCGCGGGTCTGGCCAAGGCCATCGAGATGCTGGAGGACGAGGGGCTGGATGCCGTCCATGCCCGCCACGCCCGGCTGGCCGAGGGCGTGCGCCGGGCCGTCGCTGCCTGGGGCATGAAACCCTGCGCGGTGTCGCCCGACCTCTATTCCGAGACGGTGACGGCCGTGGTCGTGCCCGAGGGCTGCAACGGCACCGATCTGGTCAAGCTCGCGGCCGAGAAGTATGGTGTGGCCTTCGGCGTGGGCCTGGGCGAGGTGGCCGGCAAGGTGTTCCGCATCGGCCACCTGGGAATGCTGACCGATGTCATGGTGCTGGCAGGGCTGGCCACGGCCGAGATGTGCATGGCCGACCTCGGCTGGCCGGTGAAGCTCGGCTCGGGCGTTGCGGCGGCGCAGGACTACTTCCGCGGCTCGGCCGGGCAGGAGGCCCGGGCGGCGGCGGCGTGAGACAGGATCCCGGGGCCCTGCCCCTCGTCCATCGGTTTCTCGAACCGATGGCGAAACCGAAGGACGACCCGGGATATTTCGGCCAGGATGAAAGGGCGGAAGATGAAGGACCTTGGCGATCTGGTGGTGCCCACCTTTGAGGATGTGCTGGAGGCGCATGCGCGCATCGCGCCCTACATCCATCGCACGCCGGTGCTGACCTCGAGCTACCTCAACGGGGTGACCGGAGCGGAACTGTTCTTCAAGTGCGAGAACTTCCAGAAGGCGGGCGCGTTCAAGGTCCGCGGCGCATCGAACGCCGTGTTCGGCCTGCGCGACGACCAGCTGGAAAAGGGCGTCGCAACCCATTCCAGCGGCAACCACGCGCTGTCGCTGTCCTATGCCGCCGGACGGCGGGGCATTCCCTGCCAGGTGGTGATGCCCCGCACGGCGCCGCAGGCCAAGAAGGATGCGGTCCGCGGCTATGGCGGGATCATCACGGAATGCGAGCCCTCCACCTCGTCGCGCGAGGCGGTCTTCGCCGAGGTGCAGGCGCGCACGGGGGCCGATTTCGTGCATCCCTACAATGACCCGCGGGTGATCGCGGGCCAGGCCACCTGTTCGCGCGAACTGATGGAGCAGGTCGAGGGGCTGGATGCCGTGGTGGCCCCCATCGGCGGCGGCGGCATGATCTCGGGCACCTGCCTGACGCTGTCGACCATCGCGCCGCAGGTGAAGATCTACGCGGCCGAACCCCTGAACGCCGACGACGCCGCGCGCAGCTTCCGCGCCGGTCACATCATCGCCGACGACGCCCCCGAGACGGTGGCCGACGGGTTGAAGGTTCCGCTCAAGGAACTCACATGGCATTTCGTGAAGAACCATGTGACCGACGTGCTGACGGCGACCGAGGACGAGATCATCGATGCGATGAAGCTGACGTGGAAGCGCATGAAAATCGTGATCGAGCCCAGCTGCGCCGTGCCGCTGGCGGTGATCCTGAAGAATCCCGAGGTCTTCCGCGGCAAGCGGGTCGGTGTCATCATCACCGGCGGGATCGTCGATCTCGACAAGCTGCCCTGGATGAAGTGAGGAGATGACGCGATGAACATCGAACCCAAGTTTGCCGGCCTCGAGGTCGGTTACGACATTCCCGCCCTGCCGGGGATGGACGAGGCCGATATCCAGACGCCCTGCCTGATCCTCGACCTCGACGCGCTGGAGCGCAACATCGTCAAGATGGGCGACTATGCCAGGGCGCATGGCATGCGCCACCGCGTCCACGGCAAGATGCACAAGTCGGTCGACGTGGCCAAGCTGCAGGAGCGTCTGGGCGGGTCGGTCGGCGTCTGCTGCCAGAAGGTGTCGGAGGCCGAGGTCTTCGCCCGCGGCGGCATCAGGGACGTGCTGGTGTCGAACCAGGTGCGCGACCCGGCCAAGATCGACCGCTTGGCGCGGATGCCGAAGCTCGGCGCGCGCACCATCGTCTGCGTCGATGACCTGGCCAACGTGGCCGACCTGTCGGCGGCGGCGGTGAAGCACGGCACCACGATCGAGTGCCTGGTCGAGATCGACTGCGGAGCGGGCCGCTGCGGCGTCACGACCACGGCGGCGGTGGTGGAGATCGCCAAGGCCATCGACGCCGCCCCGGGGCTGAAGTTCGCCGGCATCCAGGCCTATCAGGGCGCGATGCAGCACATGGACAGTTACGACGACCGCAAGGCCAAGATCGACCTGGCCGTGGCGCAGGTGAAGGACGCGGTGGACGGGCTCAAGGCCGAGGGGCTGGAGTGCGACATCGTCGGCGGCGGCGGCACCGGCAGCTACTACTTCGAGTCGACCTCGGGCGTCTACAATGAGCTGCAGTGCGGCAGCTACGCCTTCATGGATGCCGACTACGGCCGCATCCTCGACAAGGACGGCCGCCGCATCGACCAGGGCGAATGGGAAAACGCGCTGTTCATCCTGACGAGCGTGATGTCCCACGCCAAGGCCGACAAGGCCATCGTGGATGCCGGCCTCAAGGCGCAGTCGGTCGACAGCGGCCTGCCCGTCGTCTTCGGCCGCACGGACGTGAAATACGTCAAGTGCTCGGACGAGCACGGCGTGGTGGCGGATCCGGAGGGCGTGCTGAAGGTCGGCGACAAGCTGCGCCTGGTGCCCGGCCACTGCGACCCGACCTGCAACGTGCACGACTGGTATGTCGGCGTGCGGAACGGCAAGGTCGAGAGCGTCTGGCCCGTCAGCGCCCGCGGCAAGGCCTACTGACGGCCCGTTGCGGGACGTCGTCCCTTTCCCGATGGCTCAAATATCCCGCGGGGGGTGCGGGGGGTGTGAAACCCCCCGCCCCTTGCCGGCATGAAGGACACGCCCATGCTGATCGTCCCCGAAGCCCTGATCGCCCAGCTCGTCTCGCCCGAGGATGCCTTCGCGGCGGTCGAGGCGACCTTCGCCGCCATGGCGCGCGGCGATGCCTACAACTTTCCCGTCGTGCGCGAGGCCCTGGGCGAGGGGCGGCAATACGGGGGTCAAGGCCGGGGGCTACTTCCCCGGCAACGCGGGCAAGGGCCTGATCAACCACCAGTCGAGCGTGTTCCTGTTCGACCCCGACACCGGGCGGCCCGTCGCCATGGTGGGCGGCAACCTCCTGACCGCGCTGCGCACGGCGGCGGCCAGCGCGATCTCCATCGACCGGCTGGCACGGCGCGACGCGAAGGTGCTGGGCATCGTCGGCGCCGGGCACCAGGCGCAGTTCCAGCTGCGCGCCGCCGCCCGGGTGCGCGCCTTCGAGCGCGTCATCGCCTGGAACTACCACCCCGACATGCTGCCGAAACTGGGCGAGGTGGCGGCCGACCTCGGCCTGCCCTTCGAGGCGGTATCCCTGGAGCGCATGACCGAGGCCGACGTGATCGTGACGATCACCTCCTCGCCCGCCGCCAGCCTGATGGCTGCGCAAGTGGCCCCCGGCGCGCATGTCGCCTGCATGGGCACCGACACCAAGGGCAAGCAGGAGGTGGAGCCGGCGCTGCTGGCGCGGGCCACCGTCTTCTGCGACGAGGTGGCACAGAGCGTGACCATCGGCGAGGCGCAGCATGCCGTCGCCGCGGGCCTGGTTGCCGAAGGCGCCATCGTTCCCATCGGCCAGGTGCTGACCGGCGCGCATCCGGGCCGGACCCGGGCCGACGAGATCACGCTGTTCGACGGGACAGGCGTGGGCTTGCAGGACCTTGCCGTGGCCGACGTGGCGGTGCGGCGCGCGCGCGAGCGGGGGATGGGGATCGAGGTGGCGGTCTGAAGCTCGCCCTACGCAGGGCTGGCCACCATCCCCCGTCGCAGCCGCACCCCGATCTTCCCCTCGTCCAGCGCCACATCGGCCATCCGCAGCACCTCGCCTGCCGCCACATCCCGCAGGAGCGTGACCCCATGCGCCAGCCCGATCGGCAGCGCCCCCATCGCGGCCGACCGCGCGGCCGGCATCGCCCGGCCCCAGACGGTGTATCCGCCCTCGCCGTCCAGCACCTCGCCCGCCCGCAGCGCCCGCTTGGCCACCGCCACCGCGTCGCCGCGCCATTCCCGGGTGCTGCCGGTGGCTTCCCCCCGCAGCGCCGCCGACAGGACCGAGACCGAGAGTTCCATCCCGATCAGGTGGAAGGGCTTGTACATCGCGGCATAGCGCCCCGTGGCATCGACCGGCAGGCCGTACTGGCGGAAGCAGGCGGCGGCGTAGTCGGACTGCGCCTTCAGCACGACATAGACGCCCCAGCGCAGGTCGCGGAACACCGGGCGGCCGTCGCGTTCGAGCGAGGAGACGACCTCCACCATCCCGTCGCGGTCGAGCACCCCGCCAAGGGCGCGCGGGCGCAGCAGCCGCGACAGGTCATCGACCCCGCAGGGCGGGAAGCCCAGTCCCCCCTCCGGCAGGTCGAGCCCGCAGGCATTGGCGATGGCGGCGGCCTCGATGGCCGACTTGGTGCCGTCGAGAAAACTGTTGAACATCTGCGGGTTCATTCCGGCGGCCGCCGCCTCGGCGGCGGTCAGGCCGTAGTGGTCCCAGACCCCGTCGGGGGTGACGGCATGGTAGCCGGGCAGATATTTCGTGCCCTTGCCGGCGGCAGCGACCCGGAAGCCTGCGGCGCGCGCCCAGTCCACCATCTCGGCCACCAGCGCCGGCTGGTCGCCATAGGCCATGGAATAGACAACCCCCGCCGCCCGCGCCCGTCCGGCAACCACGGGGCCCGCCAGCACATCGGCCTCGACATTCACCATCACCACATGGCGGCCGGCGTCGATGGCGGCCAGGGCATGGGTCAGGCCGGCCTCAGGGTGGCCGGTCGCCTCGACCACCACCTCGACATCGGCCGAGGCGGCCTCGATCCCGCTGTCGGTGAATCGGGTGGCGGCGATCAGGCCCTCGGGCCAGCCGGCCTCGCGCGCCCGGGCGCGCGCCCGATCGGGGTCGAGGTCGGCCACCACGGGCAGGGACAGGCCGGCGACATGCGGCACCTGCGCCATGAACATGGTGCCGAACTTGCCCGCGCCGATCAGGGCGGCGCGGACGGGGCGCCCGGCCTCGGCCCGGGCGGCGGCGAGTTGCGACAGGTTCATGGGCCATCCTCCTGCCGGCCAGCCTGCCCCGGGCGGGCGGCAGGCGCAAGGGCCGGCCAAACCCTTGTCACCATGACAAGAATCCCCGGCCTTGAGCCTTGCCAGGCCGGCCGCGCGGGTGTTCCGTAGATCCGGGAGGAACGGTCATGCGCATCTTCATCAACGGGTTCGGGCGCATCGGCCGCTGCGTCCTGCGCGCGCTGGCGGCCGCACCCGAACGCTGGCCGGGCGTGCGAGTCGCCGGGATCAACGACATCGCCGCGCCCGAGACCTGCGCGCATCTGTTCGAGTTCGACAGCGCCGTCGGCCCCTGGCGCGGATCGGTCGCGCTCGAGGACGGCGCGCGGGTGGGGGACGG
>DAOLBY010000283.1:0-1795 GCA_035324325.1 Paracoccaceae bacterium
ACCCCGCGGCCTTCCTCGCCGATCCGCAGCCGGTGCCCGAGATCCGCGCCATGACCGCGCGGCTGCTGGCCGAGGCCGAGGCGCTCTATGCCAGGGCGGGGGCGGGAGTGGCGGCGCTGCCCGCCGGCTGCCGCCCGGGGATCGAGGCCGCGCGCCGCATCTACCGCGCGATCGGGACCGAGGTGGCGCGCGCCGGACATGACAGCGTGACGCGCCGCGCCCGCACGACGCGGGCGCAGAAGATCGGGCATCTGCTGGCGTCCCACGCCACTGCGGCCGCCATGACCCTGCTGCCGTGCCCTGCGACGCTGCACGCGGCACCGGCGCCCGAGGTCGCGTTCCTTGTGCAGGCCGCAGCCAGGGGCGGCGCGCGCGCCGGTCGGTCGGATACCGTGCTCGACGTGCTGGCCGCGCTGGAGCGCGCCGACCGCGCGCGGCGCGCGACGGGCCGGGGCGCGCCCGCCTGACCGGCCGTCTTGGCTGCGGGCGCCGGGAGCCCTATCTCTCCCCTTGACCCAAGGGGGATGCGCGATGGACTGGGGCCTGTTCCTGACCTTTCTGGCCGCCTGCGGCGCGGCGGCCGCGACCGGCGCGATGTTCGAGCCGGGCGAGTGGTACCGGCGGCTGAACAAGCCCGCCTGGACGCCACCGGGCTGGGTGTTCCCGGTGGTCTGGACGGTCCTCTACATCGCCATGGCGCTGGCCGCAGCGCGGGTTGCGGTGCTGCCGGGCTCGGGGCAGGCGCTGGCCTTCTGGAGCGCGCAGATCGCCTTCAACACGCTCTGGACGCCGGTGTTCTTCGGCCTGCGCCGGATGGGCGCGGCGATGGTGGTGATCGCCGGGCTCTGGGCCTTTGTGGCACTGGCGACGGCCAGCTTCTGGGCGCTCGACCCGGTGGCGGGGGCGCTGATGGCGCCCTACCTGCTGTGGGTCACGATCGCCGGGGCGCTGAACTGGACCGTCTGGCGGATGAACCCCGATGCGGCGGGTCCCGCCCGGGTCTGAGCCTGGCAGGGGGCGCTGTCCGCCGGCCCTTGTGGGCCGCCGCCCCGGGAAACCCGGGCCAGGATGAAAGGGGCGGGCGAGGGCCGCGGGGTCAGCCGCCGAAGCGCCAGCCGGCGCGGCGGGGAACGCGGACGGCGAGCATGGGCATCAGCCAGGGCCCGCGCAGGCGGCGACAGTCCAGCGCCTCGTGCACGCCGCGCGTGACCTCGCCGTTGAGCCGGGTCTCGACCAGCGAGCGGCTGTAGAAGGGCGCGTCGAGCATCGCCATCACCTGCTTCGGCCGGAAGCAGGGGTTGGCCCGGGTGGATCGCGCCACCGCCCAGAGACTGCGACGGAAGCGCGCCTCGGGCGGCGGGTCGGGCAAGGGCGTTGCGGTTCCGTCATGGTCGATGTGCAGCGCCGCCGCCAGGCGCGAGCCGTCGCGCCGCACCGCGTCGTAGAAGCAGGCCGCGCCCGAGGCCAGCGGATAGCGCCCCCAGGTCCAGGTGTCGAAATCGGCCTCCAGCGCGCGGCTGCCGAAGTTCGCGTCGAAATAGCCGTGGCCCTGCCAGCGGTGGCCCTGGGTCAGGTCCACGGCGATCCGGGCGACGGGGGCGAAGGGGCGCCAGCGGTGCGCGCCGTCGGGGGTGAGGTTCAGTTCGGCCCCGGTCACCGCCGAGGGGGTCAGCACGATCCGCCCCCGGACGGGCGTCACAAGGGGGGGAGCGCCCCATTCGTCGACCTCGATCACCAGGCGGTCGCCTTCCCATGAGAGCGACGAAGGGCCGACGGTGAAGCTGTGGTCGGTGCG
>DAOLBY010000144.1:0-9221 GCA_035324325.1 Paracoccaceae bacterium
GCTGCTGGCGCGGGCCGAGGGGCCGCGCCAGCGCGCCGCCATCGGCGACCAGGCCGGGGGGCGCGTGTTCCTGTTCCTGACGACCGACGACTTCGCCCGCGACGCCGCCCGCCTGACGGCCGCCGGCGCCCGCTGGGAAGAGGCCCCGCGCGACGAGCCCTATGGCCGCGTTGCCGTCTGGCGCGACCCCTTCGGCAACCGCTGGGACCTGATCGGCCCCCCGCCCGGGGCCTAGCCCAGAAGCCGCGGCACGATCGTCACCACCTCGGGGAAGAGATACAGCAGCACCAGCCCCACCACCTGGATGACCACGAAGGGAATGACGCCCTGGTAGATATGGGCGGTCGTCACCTCCTTCGGGGCCACGCCGCGCAGGTAGAACAGCGCAAAGCCGAAGGGCGGGGTCAGGAAGCTCGTCTGCAGGTTCACCGTGATCATGATCGTCACCCAGGACGGATCGAAGGTGCCACCATAGATCACCGGACCGACGATCGGCACGACGATGTAGATGATCTCGAGGAAGTCGAGCACGAAGCCCAGGATGAACAGCACGAGCATGACGATGAGGAAGGCCGTCACCTCGCTGTCGAAGCTGCGCAGGAAGCTCTGGATGTAGTGCTCGCCACCGAAGGAGATCAGCACGAGGTTCAGGATCTGCGACCCGATCAGGATGGCAAAGACCATGGACGTGACCTTGGCCGTCTCGCGCACCACCGAGGTGAGGACGCGGTAGCGGAACAGCACGAAACAGGCATAGAGCAGCCCCGCCATCATCACGCTGTAGGCGGCCAGCGCCGCGCCCCAGGCGATCCATTGTTCCACCGTGGCATGGGCCGACGAGCCCGAGATGCGAACCCGCAGGTCGAAGTTCACCCCCACCAGCAGCATGATCACCATGGCGAAGGCGGTGATCAGCACCGCCGCGCCCGACCGCCCCGCCTCGGGCAGGCGGCGGGAGGCGGCCAGCAGGATCGCCCCGCCGGCACCGAGCGCCGCTGCGGGTGTCGGGTTGGTGATGCCGCCGAGGATGGACCCGAGCACCGCCACGATCAGCAGGAGCGGCGGAAACACCACGCGGATCAGGTCGTTCCTGCCCAGATACCGGGCGGCATGGGTGCAGCCCCAGATCGCCACCGCCAGCGGCAGCGCCAGCCTCAGCCAGGTGGCGCCGGCTGGGGCACGGGGCCGGATCCGCACCCCACCGCCCAGACGCGCCCCCCCGACCCCGCCAAGCCCGATCCAGAGGGGCCGATGGTCGGCCGAGGGCGCGACGCCCCGCGCCGTGGTCAGCATCAGCGCCAGCAGAAGCGCGATGGTGGCCACGCCCCCGCCGACCGGCGCACGGCTGGCCAGCCGTTCGGCCAGCAGCGCCGCGCGCTCCTCGGCCGACAGGGCACGGGCCTGCGCGGTGCCGCCGGCGGCCGCGATCTCGGCCTGCTGGTCCACGGCGCGGTCCCATTTCTCCTGCCCGTGCAGGGCGATCATGCTGGCCTGGCAGCGTTCGGGGACGTTGGTGCGCAGTTCCGCCGACCGGCCGGCATCGGAGAAACTGTCCACCGTCAGGTTCTGGCTGCCGACCAGGTTGACCTGCATCGCAAGGATGAGCCCACCGATCAGCGCCACCGGCACACCGAGGAACCACAGCGTCGCCTCGCCCCGGGTGATGATCTCGCCCCGCGTGCCGGCCGCAATCTGCACCGCCGGCGCCTTGGCCGGGTTCAAGAGCGCAAAGCCGAAGGCATAGGCCGCATAGAGGACCGCGAGCAGGACCCCCGGGAGGATCGCCGCCTGGAACAGGGTGCCGACCGAGATCACCGCCGCCTGGCCGAGATAGGTCAGCGCATCGGTGCATCCCGCGGCCTGGGCGCGCGTCTCCTGCCCCGCGGCATAGAGGTCGCCCGCCATGGTGCCCAGAAGGACGATGACGATGGAGGGCGGGATGATCTGCCCGAGCGTGCCGGAGGCCGAGATCACCCCGGTCGCCAGCTGCGGCGAATAGCCCGCGCGCAGCATCGTCGGCAGGCTCAGAAGCCCCATGGTCACGACCGTCGCGCCGACGATTCCGGTCGAGGCGGCCAGGAACGCGCCGACCACGACCACCGACACCGCGAGCCCCCCCGGAAGCGGCCCGAACACCTTCGCCATGGTGGTCAGCAGGTCATTGGCGATGCGCGAGCGTTCCAGGGTTATGCCCATCATCACGAACATCAGCACCGCCAGCAGCGTCTCGATCGACTGGCCGGCGATGACCCGTTCGTTCATCCGGTTGACGATGAAGGACAGGTTGCGGTCCATCGCCTGTTCCCAGCCGCCCGGAAAGATGGCCTGTTCGATGCGCGGCAGGTCGGGGTAGCGGAAGGTCGTGATCTCGATCTGCGACACCCCCGCCGCGATCAGGTCGCGGTAGCCCTGCGACGAGGTGTCGATGGCCTGGTGGATCAGCAGCCCCGCACTGTCGAGCGAGGCGATGATGCCGAAACTTATGACCCCCGCGCCGCCGATGGCGAAGGCCACCGGAAAGCCCGATACGATCCCCGCAAAGAGGGTCGCGAACACGATGATGAGCCCGACCTCGACCCCGTCCAGTCCGAAAGGCATGTCTGATCCTCAGTGCGTGGGCGTCAGTGGGTGGGCTTGGCGGTGACATCGGGCAGGCTGTCGCGGTCGAGGAACCGGCCCTCGGCCGAAGGTCCCTCGCGCCATTCGAGCCAGCTTCGCCAGAAGAAGGCCCAGGCATGCAGGAAAACCAGCAGGCAATAGGCGACCATCAGCACCTTGAACAGGAAATAGGCGTTGAACCCGTTGGGCGAGAAGCCGATGGTTTCCACGTTCCACTTCATGACCTGCGCCTTGCGCAGGATCTGCTCGAGGCTTTCCGAGGCCGAGACCTTGGGCGTGACGAGGCTGCGCCACATGAAGAACCAGGCATAGAGCCAGGTCAGCACGGCCGCCGGCAGCATGAAGAACAGCGACCCGAACATGTCGATGGCCTTCTTCACCCGGAACCGCGCGCCGGCATAGAACAGGTCCACCCGGACGTGGCCGCCCTGCACGAAGGTATAGGTGATGCAGAGACAGACGATCATGGCGTTGTAGAGCTTGAGTTCTTCCGACCACCAGGACACGTCGAAGCGGATCAGCACCGGGCCGTCGATGACCGGATAGCCGAAGGGCGCGAAGGGGCCGATCTCGATCGACGAGACGCGGAAGATCCGCTGCAGGAAGACGATCACGATCTGCTGGATCACCATCATGAAACCGGCCCAGGCGAAGATGCGCCCGGTGGTATTGGCGAAGAACTCGAGCCCTCGCACGAGCCGCCACAGAAAGCCGGTCCAGACCATCCCTGCAATGGTGAGGACAGTGAATGCGGTCATGACGACGAAGAAGAATTCGACCGAAGCGCCGTAGTAGATGACGCGCGCCACCGCCTGCATGTTCGACCAGTCAAGCCAGAGCGACGGCTGCGTCAGCGCGCCGAACAGGTTGACGAAGGCCAGTCCGATGTTCTGGACGACCCACAGGATGCCGTCGATCATGGCCCTACCCCCTGTCCGATCTCCGCGGTGCGGATGCACCGGAGCTGCATGGCGCGGATGCGCCGAAGAACCCCCGGCCCATGGGCCGGGGGTGTCCTGTCAGACCGTCTGCGGGATCAGCCGCCCAGAACGCGGTCGCGCTGCGCGGTATAGGCGCCGTCGGTGATCTTCAGCCAGGCCGAGGACGACTTCATCGAGGCCATCGCGCTGTCGTAGATCTTCTTGTAGAGTTCGTCGCCCAGGTATTCGGCATGCACCTCTTCGGTGGCCTTGCCGAAGGCATCCCACACGTCGTCCGGGAAGCTGAGCACCTTGACGCCGGCAGACTGGAGCCGCGCCAGCGCCGCGCCGTTGTTGGCGAGGAACTGCGCCAGGTTCCACTGGTGCGCCTCGAGCGCGACGGTCTCGACGATCTTCTGCTGGGACGGCGTGAAGCTGTCGAACACGTCGCGGTTGAAGGCCAGCGACAGACCGGCGCCCGGCTCGTGGAAGCCGGCGGTGTAGTAGAACTTGGTGATTTCCTGGAAGCCCATCTTCTCGTCGGCCCAGGCGCCGATCCATTCGGTGCCGTCCAGCGCGCCCGAGGACAGCGCCTGGTAGATCTCGCCACCCGGAATGTTCTGCACGCTCGCGCCCATCTTTCCGAGCGCACGGCCGCCGAGGCCCGGCATGCGGAACTTCAGCCCGTTGAAGTCGGCCGCCGAGGTGATCTCGTTGCGGAACCAGCCGCCGCCCTGGGCGCCGGTGTTGCCGGCGAGGAAGCCCTTGATGCCGAAGATCTGGTTCAGTTCGTCATGAAGCGCCATGCCGCCGTCGTGATAGTACCAGTTGATCAGTTCCTGCGCCGTCATGCCCATCGGCACGGCCGTGAAGAAGGCATAGCCCGGGTGCTGGCCGACCCAGTAGTAGTCGGCACCGTGATACATGTCGGCCTGGCCGGCCGAGACGGCGTCGAACACCTCGAAGGCGCCCACGAGTTCGCCCGCGGCCTTGAGGTCGACGGTAAGCGCGCCGTCGGTCAGCGCGGTGATCTGGTCGGCGCAGCGCTGCGCGCTGTCGTGGACGCCGGCCAGGCCGCGGCCCCAGGTCGTCACCAGCGTCAGGGTGCGGTTGCCCTGCGCATACATCGGCGCTGCCAGCGTCGAGGCGGCGGCGGCGGCGGTGCCGCCCACGGCGGCCTTCTTCAGAAACGAACGGCGATCCATCGGTGGGTATCCTCCCCTTGGGTGCGATCTTGCACTGCAGTCTTGCGTTGCGATCTTGGGCCGGAGGCGCAGGGCGCGCAGCCAGCCGGTCGACGAAGTGGCGCGACCCTAGCGGGGCTTGCGCCCTGGCGCAAATACCCACGACTACGCAGTGCCGCCCTGCCACCGCCGTTGACGCCCGCCCCGGCCCGCCGCAATCTGCCGCGGGTGGTCACGGGGGACCGATTGGGCGACGGCGGCACGGCACTGCGGCGGCTGTCCTACGGGCAGAAGGTGTTCCTTCTGGCCAGCCTGCCGCTGATCGTCGCCATGGCGGTGCTGGCCATCCTGGTCACGCAGGAGGCACGCGAGGTGTCCGAGCGCGAGATCGCGGGCCTCGAGGAGCAGTTGCTGTCGGCCAAGCGGGCCGAGTTGCGCAATTATCTGCACATTGCCCGCACCGCCTTCGGGCCGATCTACAACAACGCCCTGCCCGACGATGCCCGCGCCAAGACGCGCGTGGCCCAGATCCTCGCCGCCATGACCTACGGCACCGAAGGGTTCTTCTTCGTCTACGACTACGACGGCAGGAACATCGTCAGCCCGCGCCAGACCTGGCTGATCGAGAAGAACTGGGCGGGACTGCGCGACAGCGAGGGAACGCCGGTCGTGGACCGGCTGATCCAGCTTGCCCGCCAGGGCGCGGGATACCACGAATATGTCTGGCCCAAGCCCTCGACGGGCCGCGAGGCGCGGATCATGGCGGCGGTGATCGGGCTGCAGGACTGGCGCTGGGTCGTCGGCACCGGCGTCTTCGTCGACGACGTGCTGGCCTCGGTCGCCGCGGCGCGGGCGGAATCCGAGGCGCGCGTCACCCGCACCTTCCTCTACATCGGCCTTGTCACGGCCGCATCGGTCCTTCTGGTCTTTGCCAGCGGCATGGTGCTGAACCTGCACGAACGCCGCCTGGCCGACGCGAAGCTGAAGGCGCTGACGCAGCGCATCTTCGAAACCCAGGAAGAGGAACGCGGCCGCGTTGCGCGCGAACTGCACGATTCGATCAGCCAATTGCTGGTGGGCGTGCGCTACACGCTGGAACTGGCGCGGCGGCGCTTCGGGGGTGGCGACGCCCGCGCCGGCGACAGCCTGAACGAAGGCATCGACGCCCTGTCGGGCGCCATGCGCGAGGTGCGCCGCATCAGCCACGACCTGCGCCCCGGGGTTCTTGACGACCTCGGCCTCGGTCCCGCGCTCCAGTCCCTGTCGGAGGAGTTCGCCCGCCGCACCGGGGTCGAGGTCGCCTTCGAGACGGTGCCCTTCCGCAACCGTCTGGATGGCGAGGCCAAGATCGCGCTCTACCGCATCGCGCAGGAGGCACTGACCAACATCGAACGGCATTCCGGCGCGACCCGGGTGCAGATGCTGGTGCGCGGCACCAAGTCGGGAGCGGTGCTGCGCATCCAGGACAACGGACGCGGCCTGCCCGACGCGGGGCGCAGCGGTTCGGGCCTCGGGCTGCGCAACATGGCCGAGCGCGTGGAACGGCTTGACGGCACCCTGCGCATCCTGTCATCGGCCGGCGGAACGGTGATCGAGGCGCAGGTGCCGCTGACGCACATGCTGCCCCCCACCGGCCGCCGGGAGGGCGTGGCATGACCGACGAACGGGTGCGCGTGGTGATCGTCGACGACCACCCGATGGTGGCGCAGGGCATCCGCGCCATCCTGGAGACCTATCCCGACCTCGAGGTCGCGGGCACCCTGTCGAACGGGCGCGAGGCGATCGACAGGGTGGTCGAGCTTGACCCCGACGTGATGCTGCTCGATCTGAACATGCCGCAGGTCAACGGACTGGCGGCGACCGAGCTGATCCTGGAACGCCGCCCCGACACGCGCATCCTGATCCTGTCGATGCACGACAGCCCCGAATATGTCTCGACCGCGCTGCGCCACGGCGCGATGGGCTATGTGCTGAAGGACGTGCCGACCGAAGAGGTCAAGACCGCCATCGACACGGTGATGCGGGGCGAGCGCTACCTCTGCACCGGAGCCTCGGCCTGCATCGCGCCGCGCGCGCCGGGGGGCCGCGAACCCCTGACCTCGCGCGAGCAGACGATCCTGCTGGAACTGGCGCAGGGCCGGTCGAACAAGGAAGTGGCGCTGGCGCTCGACATCTCGGTGCGCACGGTCGAGACACACCGCAAGAACATTAAGCGCAAGCTCGGCATCGCCTCGACCGCGGGGCTGACGCGCTATGCGCTGGAACACGGGGTCCTGCAGGGGACCGGCCGCTAAGCGGCGGGGGCGCCGCGCCCGTGCCGCCGGCCCCGCCCGGATCGCGGACCGGGCGCCTGCGGGCATGGATGACGCCGGGGGCTTGCGCTGGCGCTTTCCCGATGGCCCAGATATCCCGGGGGGAGGCGCCGCGCGCCGGGGGGCAGCGCCCCACCTGCCCGGCCGGATCGGGGACAGCATCAGGGACAAGGACCATGTTCACCTACCTCTGCCTCGGCACCGACGACATCGACCGGGCGCGGGCCTTCTGGGATGCGGTGCTTGCCCCCCTCGGCCATGTCCGGGTGGCGGGCTACGACGACGAGACCTCGTCGGCCTGGGGCACCGACGACCCCGGCCCGCATCTCTGGGTGACGCGGCCCTTCGACGGCGGGCCCGCGCGGGCCGGCAACGGCGCGATGGTGGCCTTCCTCGCCCCCGACCGCGCGGCGGTCGAGGCCTTCCACGCCGCGGCGCTGGCGCAGGGGGGCCGGTCCGAGGGGCCTCCGGGCCTGCGGCCGCACTACGGCCCGGGGTTCTTTGCGGCCTATGTCCGCGATCCCGATGGCAACAAGGCCGCGGCGGTCCACTACGAAATATAGTCGCGGGCAGGCCCTTGCCGGGCTTGGCGCCCGGGCGGCGGCACCCCACATGCCGGCGGCTTGCGTCCGCATCGGGCGCCCGGGGACCCATCTTGACATACATCCTGTTCGGCTTCGGCCTGATCCTCCTGTTCTTCGGGGGCGACAGCCTGGTGCGCGGCGCCTCGGCCGCGGCCTTGCGGCTGCGCGTGCCGCCCCTGGTCGTGGGGCTGACCGTGGTCGGTTTCGGCACCTCGATGCCCGAGCTCCTTGTCTCGCTCCAGGCGGCGCTGCGGGGGGCGGGGGACATCGCGCTCGGCAACGTGGTGGGCTCGAACACCGCCAACATCCTGCTGATCCTCGGCCTCTCGGCGCTGATCGGGCCGATGGCCGCGGCCTTTGCCGGGCTGCGGCGGGATCTCGGGTGGATGCTGGCGGCGGCGCTTGTCTGCGTGCCGGTGCTGCTGGATGGCGCCGTGTCGCGGATCGAGGGGCTGGCGCTCTTGGCGGGGATCGCGGCCTACATCCTGCTGGCGCTGCGGCAGGTCGGAAGTGCGGCAGCGCCCGAGGTGGCGACCCTGGCGCCCTGGAAGGCCACGGGGCTGATGCTGCTCGGGCTGGCGGCACTGGTTGCGGGGGCGCATTTCCTGGTGGACAGCGCCACCCAGATCGCCCGCGCCTTCGGCATCTCCGAGGCGGTGATCGGGCTGACCATCGTCGCCGTCGGCACCTCGCTGCCCGAGCTGGCGACCTCGGTCGCGGCCGCGCTGAAGGGCGAGCGCGAGATCGCGCTCGGCAATGTCATCGGGTCGAACGTGTTCAATGTGCTGGCAATCCTCGGGGCGACGGCGGCGATCTCTCCCTTTGCCGCAGGGCCGCGGTTCCTGGCCGTCGACGTGCCGGTGATGATCGCGGTCTCGGTCCTGCTCGTTGCCGTGCTGTGGTGGCGGGGCGGTCTGGGGCGCGGTGCGGGGATCGGGTTCCTTGCGCTCTACGCCCTCTATGTCGCCGCGATGGGGGCGGTCTGATCCGGCCCGACCGGTCACGATCACCTCACGAAGCCGTTACGATCGGGACGAAAGCGGCACCTGCCCCGTTCTGTCACTGTCGCCGCCGGACAGGCGCCGGCAAGATGCAGTCAGAAAGGAGCAGGACAATGACCCGCAGCAACGACAATACCCCCGTCAGCCGCCGCGCGCTTCTGCGGCGCATGGGGCTGGTCGCCGGCGCGCTCTATGTCGCCCCCGCGATGGCCGGCATGGATGCCGCGCATGCTTCCGGCGTCTCGGGCGCCTCGCGCGGATCGGCGCCGTCGCGCCCGTCGCGCCCGTCGCGCCCGTCGAGGGCGTCGCGCCCCTCGCGCCCGTCGCGCCCTTCGCGTCAGTCCCGCCCGTCGCGGCCGCGCCAGCGGATGCGGTCGGGCCAGCAGGCGCTGCAGGGTGACCTGCGCCAGTTCCTGCGCGCACTTGGCCTGCGCTGAGGAGATGCGCCGGTCCGTCACGGCTCGCGCCGCACCGGCGGCGGGACGGCAGGGGCGGCGTGCCCCTGCCGTCCCGTCGGTAGTACGGCTGTCCTATGCCGGGGTGCCGGCGCCGGTGATCCTGCCCGCGGATGGCGTCGTGCAGGCGGCGCTGACGGGCGTTG
>DAOLBY010000145.1:0-9105 GCA_035324325.1 Paracoccaceae bacterium
ATGCATCTGGCGGGGCGGCGTGCGGTGGTGACCGGGGGCGGGTCGGGGTTCGGCGAGGGGATCGCACTGGCCCTGGCCGCCGGGGGCGCGAAGGTGGTGGTGGCCGACATCGACCTGCGCGCGGCGGCACGGGTAGCCGACGGGATCGGCGGCCGGGCGGTCGCCTGTGACGTGGCCTCGGGTGCCGATGTGGCGGCGCTGGCGGCCGAGGTGCTGGCTGAGGGCGCGCCCGATATCCTGGTGAACAACGCCGGCATCACGCATCTGCCGATGCCGCTGGAAGAGGTGCCCGAGGACGAGTTCGACCGCGTTCTGGCCGTCAATGCCAAGTCGGTCTACCTGACCGCGCGGCATTTCGTGCCGGCGATGAAGGCGGCGGGGCGGGGGGCGATCCTGAACATCGCCTCGACCGCCGGGCTGTCACCCCGGCCGCGGCTGAACTGGTACAATGCCTCGAAGGGCTGGATGATCACCGCGACCAAGGCGATGGCAGTGGAACTCGCACCCTTCGGCATAAGGGTGAACGCGCTCTGCCCCGTGGCGGGCGAGACGCCGCTGCTGAAGCGGTTCCTGGGCGAGGACACGCCCGAGATGCGGGCGAAGTTCCTGGCGACCATCCCGCTCGGGCGCTTTTCGACCCCGCAGGACCTGGGCGCGGCGGCGGCCTTCCTGTGCGGCGACGGGGCCTCGATGATCACCGGCGCGGCACTGGAGGTGGACGGCGGGCGCTGCATCTGAGGCCCGTCAGGGCCGGGCATGCGCCGCGGGCGGGCCGATGCGCGACACCGCCTCGGCCAGCGGTTCGGCCACCACCGCCATGTGGTGGCCATTGGCGTGGATGATGGTCTCGCCATCCAGCGCCATCGCCACATGACCGGGCCAGAACAGAAGGTCGCCGCGCTGCACCCCGCCCTCGGCCGCCGCGAAGGCCGCGCGCTGCAGGTCGCTGTCGCCCGGGCAGGCCCGACCGCAGGCCAGCATCGCCACCTGCACGAGACCGGAACAATCCAGCCCGTCGCGCGTGTTGCCGCCCCAGAGATAGGGGACGCCGAGGAACAGCCCCGCCACTTCGGCCGGGTCGGCGTGCCATGACCCCAGCGGGCGCAGATGCGCGGCCGGCACCCAGCCGTGGGGCGTGCGGGCGAAATCGCCCTGCTGGCCCAGGACGCGCAGCCGCGTGCCCAGCGTCAGGCTGCCCGTCGCCTCGGCCTGCACGCGGGGTTCGGGGTAGAGGTGGCTGCCCAGCCCCGCAACCCAGTGCCCGGGTGACGTGGGGGCGCCGAGGGCCGCAGACACGACCCAGCCGCAATAGCCGTCCTTCAGCGCCATGCCGAAGGCGTTCCCGTCGCGCCGGTCGATCACAAGGAAGGCATCGCCCAGCAAGAGCTGGCGGTCGCGCGCCCCGCCGGGGGATGCGCGCAGGTCGGCAAGGGGGCGCGCCACCTCGGCCGGCTCGCCCTCGGTCCAGGCGGGGGCCTCGATCATGCCTTGCAGCGCCACATGGGCGATGCGGTCGGTCGCGGGGGTCAGGCGGCGATCCGTCCCGGTCACAGCCCCAGCACCTCCGGCAGCGCATCCAGAAGCGCCCGCGCCCCCTGCCCTGCCCCGCCCTTGGGCCGGCCCGGTGCGGCTGCGGGTTGATGGCCGTAGATGTCGAAATGCAGGTAACGCGGCGCCTCCACAAAGCGCCGCAGGAACAGGGCCGCCGTGATCGCCCCGGCCATGCCGCCCGCGGGCGCGTTGTCGAGATCGGCAATCCCCGGCTCGATCATCGCCTCGTAGGGTTCCCAGAAGGGCAGGCGCCAGACCGGGTCGCGCACCCGAGCCGCCCCCCGGTCCAGCGCCGCTGCAACGCCGTCGTCGTCGGTGAAGAAGGGCGCGAGGTCCGGCCCCACGGCCGTCCGCGCGGCCCCCGTCAGCGTCGCCATCGACACCAGAAGGTCGGGCGCGCCACCCTCGCAGGCCAGCGCCAGCGCATCGGCCACCACCAGCCGCCCCTCTGCATCGGTGTTGTTGACCTCGACCGTCAGACCCTTGCGCGAAGTCAGGATGTCGCGCGGGCGGAAGGCATTGCCGCCGACCGCGTTTTCCACCGCCGGGATCAGGACGCGCAGGCGCAAGGGCAGGGCCAGCGCCATGATCGCCTGCGCCAGCCCCATGACATTGGCCGCGCCCCCCATGTCCTTCTTCATCAGGAGCATCGAGGCCGATGGCTTGAGGTCGAGCCCGCCGGTGTCGAAGCACACGCCCTTGCCGACAAGGGTCAGCGCCGGCCCGGTCGCGCCCCAGGTCATCTCCAGAAGCCGCGGCGCCCTTGGGCTGGCGCGGCCGACGGCGTGGATCATGGGGAAATTCGCGGCCAGAAGGTCGTCGCCGCGGGTGGCCGAGACGGTCGCGCCGAACCGCCCGGCCACTTCGCGCAGGGCGATTTCCAGTTCGTCCGGCCCCATGTCGGATGCCGGCGTGTTGATCAGGTCGCGCGTCAGCCCCTCGGCCGCGGCGATGGCGGCAATGCGTGCCGGATCCACGCCGTCGGGGCAGACAAGGGCGGGGGGCGCCGAACGGTCGGAGGGGATGCGGTAACGGTCGAAGCGATAGGTGGCCAGCAGCCAGGCCAGCGCGGCTTCCTCGCGCGCCTCGGGGTCGTCCACCCCCTCCAGCCGCCAGGTGCCGCCGTGCAGCACCGCGGGCGCGGCAGCCAGCGCAAAGCGGTCGCGCCGACGGGCGCTCGCGGACCCGAGGCCCACGACCGCGCCCGCCGCCCTCCCGTCGGGCGCGGGCACAAGCCGCGCATCGCCCGATGCGGCCTTCCAGCCGGTGGCGCGAAGCCACGCCGCATCCGCAGCGGGCAGCGCGGCGAGAAACGGCTCCAGATCCTCTGACCTGACCGCGCGCAGGGGCCGTGCCCCGGCAGGATCGGCCGAAATCAGCGCCTGCAGATCGGTGTCGGGAAACGGCATCCTGCCCCCTCGCAGCCATCGCACGGGGGGCAGCCTAGCCGTTCGCCCCGGCGCCGCAAGGGGCCGGCACGCCGGATCAGGGCCGCTGGTCCAGAAGCCCGCGCGACGGGGCCAGCGAACATTCGGCCACCCGGATCAGCCGCGCCCAGACCGCGGCAAAGGCCGTCGGGTCACCGCGGTCGAGACAGGCGCGGATATCGGCCGCGACCTGGCCGAGGCTGACCATCCCCAGCTGTTCGGCCATCCGCTGCAGCCGGCGCAGCTGTCGCATCAGGTCGTGTCGGTCCTCCTGCCCCACGCGATCCGCCAGCCCCGCCATGGTCATGCCCAGTTCGCCGAGGGCGCGGGTCACCACCTCCTCGGCTGCCGCCGTTCCCATGTTGCGATACATCAGCGCGATCGGCTCGCTGTCCTGACGCACGCGTTCCTTCGGCCGCAAGGCCACCACTTCCGCCATGTTCCGAACCCACACCCCTGTATGTCACCCCCGCGACAACCCTCGCGCCCGCGCGGTGAAGAAACGGTTGCGGCGCTGCGGCAAAACGGATCGAATTGCGCCGGAGGGCCACAGTTCGGCCCGCAGGACGTCGCAAGGATTCCCCGATGGACAAGGCCCGCCCCCTGCCCGCCTATCTGGTCGGCCGCTTCCACGGCTGGCGCGCCACGATCTACCAGGAAAACCGCGCCTGGTATCAGCGGCTGGCCACCGGCGGCCAGCATCCGCGCGCGATGGTCATTTCCTGCTGCGACTCGCGCGTCCACGTCACCTCGATCTTCGGCGCGGATGAGGGCGAGTTCTTCATCCACCGCAACATTGCGAACCTGGTGCCCCCCTACAAGCCCGACGGGACCTACCACGGCACCTCGGCCGCGGTCGAATATGCGGTGACGGCGCTGCGGGTCGCGCATGTGATCGTGCTCGGCCATTCCAATTGCGGGGGCGTCAAGGGCTGCCACGACATGTGCTGCGGCGCCGCTCCGCACCTCGAGGAACAGTCGAGCTTCGTCGGCCGCTGGATGGACATCCTGCGGCCGGGGTTCGAGCGCGTGGTGTCGCTGCCAGAGGCGGAACGGCTGGCCGCGCTGGAAAGGCAGGCGGTGCTCGTCAGTCTGGAGAACCTGATGACCTTCCCCTTCGTCGCGTCCGAGGTCGCCGCCGGCACGCTGACCCTGCATGGCCTCTGGACCGACACCGGGGCCGGGGGCCTCGAACACTACGACCCGGCAAGGGGCGGGTTCGTGGCGGTGTAGGGCGCGGCAAGTCAGCCGGACGCACGCCGCCGTGTGGCCAGCACCCGGCCCACGGCGGCCAGCACGACAACGGCCAGGGTCGCGGCGAGGAACAGGACCAGCGCCCCGGAGGCCCCGGCCGCGGCCAGCCCCGGCACCAGCGCGGCCAGCGGCGCCGGCAGGCCCCCGGTCACCACCGTCCAGCCCAGCGTCGCGGCAAAGGCCGCCGCAATCGCCGCCGTCGCCCCCCCGACCAGCGGACCGAGACGCGGCGCCCCGAGCGCCCGGCGGAAGGCGCGCACCTGCCGCCCGGCATCGGCCTGGACCGCCATCACCGCCGGCACCACGAACAGCACGATGAACATCCCGAAGCCGAGCCCGTAGACCAGCGTGATCACCGTGGGCTTGAGGAAGATTGCCTGGCTCGACCGCTCGAAGAGCAGGGGCGCGAGGCCCAGAACCGTGGTCAGGGTGGTCAGAAGGACGGGCCGCAGCCGGTCGGCCACCCCGTCGATGATCGCCGGCACCAGCCCGCGTTTCTTCGCATATTCGTCGATGGTGGACACCAGCACGATGGAATCGTTGATGATGATGCCCGTCATCCCGATCAGGCCGACGATCGAGAACATGCTCATGGCCACGCCCCATTGGGCATGGCCCCAGACCGCCCCGATCAGGCCGAAGGGGATGACCGACATCACGACAAGCGGCCGCGACCAGCTGGCGAAGATCCAGGCCAGCGTGCCGTAGATGCCGATCAGGCAGATCAGGAAACCGAGCCAGGCATCGCCCAGGAACTCGCTTTCCTGCGCGAACTGGCCCGACAGCCGGCTGCCGACGCCGAAATCCCCTTCGATCCGCGGCAGGATCTCGGTTTGCAGCGCTTGCACCACGGCATTCGCGCTGGCCGGGTCGTCGCCCGAGATGTCGCCGGACACCGTCACCACACGCAACCCGTTCTCGCGCCGGATGGTCGAGAAACCCGACCGAACGGTGACGGTGACGATATCGGCCAGCGGCACATAGACGCCGGCATCGGCCCGCATCAGCGTACGGTCGAGGAAGTCCGAAGTCAGTTCGCCCGGCGGCAGTTCCACGCGCACCGCGGCCGTGCGGTTGCCCTGCGGGAATGTCGCGGCCTCGATCCCGTTCAGCCGGTCGCGCAGGGCCCGCCCGAGGCTTTCCACCGAGAACCCCAGCGCCTGGCCCTGCGGGGTCAGTTCCAGGATCAGTTCGTCCTTGTCATAGGCCAGCGTGTCCTCCAGCGCCGAAACCTCGGGCCAGGGCAGCAGCGCCGATTTCAGCGCCTCGGCCGCGGCCTTCAGCACCTCGGCCTCGGCGCCGAACAGGTCGACCGACAGGGCATCGCCGCCGGGGCCGAACCGGGCGCCGCGGAAGCTCAGTTCCTCCAGCAGCGGATGGCCGCGCACCTCTTCCTGCAGCGCCGCCACGAAGGCGAAGGAAGAATAGGGGCGCAGGTCAGGCTCGATCAGTTCGATGGCGATGCCACCCAGAAGATCGGCGTCCTTGGTGTCCGACCCCGAAAGACCGCGTCCGACGCCACCGCCGATCTCGGCCATGACGAAGGCGATCGGGTTCAGCCCGTGCTCGGCCTCAAGCCGCTCGGCCACCGCGTCGGCAGCGCGCTGCACCTCGCGCATCATCGCCAGCGTGTCTTCGCGCGTGGCGCCGGGAAGCATGGCGAAGTTGCCGCTGACCGAGGCCTGTTCGGGCGCGTCGAAGAAGCGGAACGGGACATCGCCGCGGATCAACACGGCCACCTGCGACGCCAGCAGGAACAGCACGCCCCCCAGCACCGGATAGCGCAGCCGGATCACCCATCCCACCAGCGGCCGCATCCCCCGGTCGCGGAACCGGCGGAAGCCGCGGTTGACCTGCCGCGAGGGCCAGTCGTACCAGGCCTGCCGCGCCTGCGCGGCCAGCGCATGAGACATGTGGTTCGGCAGGATCAGGAAGCATTCCACGAGGCTTGCCACCAGCACCGCGATCACCGTGAAGGGGATGTCGGCGATCAGTTCGCCGAACCGCCCCCCGATGGTGACGAGGCCGGCAAAGGCGATCACGGTGGTCAGAGTGGAGGCAAAGACCGGCATCGCCATGCGCCGCGCCGCGTTCTCGGCCGCCACGACAGGCGGTTCGGCCAGCCTCCGGGCGCGGAAATCGGCATGTTCGCCCACGACGATGGCATCGTCGACCACGATCCCGAGCGTGATGATCAGCGCGAAGAGCGAGATCATGTTGAGCGTCAGGCCCGCGGCATACATCACCGCAAGTGCGGCGGCCAAGGCCACAGGGATTCCTGCCGCCACCCAGAAGGCGGTGCGCGCGTTCAGGAACAGGAACAGCAGGCCCACGACAAGCGCGAGGCCGAGCGCGGCATTGTCGATCAGCAGGTTCAGACGGCCCGAGATCTGTTCGGCCCGCGCGCGCACCAGATCGACGGTGACGCCTGGCGGCAGTGTGGCCTGCAACGCATCCGCCACCCGCTGCACATCCGCCTGCATGCGGATCGCATCGCCGGTGTCTGCCCGATCCACCCGGATCGTCACCGCCGGGTTCGCGCCGACATAGCCCGCGCGCCCGCGGTCGGCGGCCTCGGCCCGCACCTCGGCCACATCGCCAAGTGTCAGGCTGGTGCCATCGGGCCGCGACCGCAGGACGATGCCGGAGATGGCCTCGGGCGTCCGCCGTTCCACCCCCGTCCGCACCCGGCTTGCGCCTCCCGAAACCTCTCCCGCCGGGTTGGTGCCGGTCTCGGCGGCGATGGCGCGCGCGATCTCCTCCAGCGTCACGTCGTGGCGGATCAGCGCGACCGAGGGAACCTCGACCCGGATCAGCGGGTCGGCGATGCCGCGGATCGTGGTGCGCGTGACCCCGACGGCAAAGAGCCGGGTCACGAAGTCATCGGCGAACCGGCCCAGCTGGTCGATGCCCACGGGGCCGGTGATCACCACATCCGTCACCTGGTCGCGCCAGGCGGCGCGGCGCACCTGAGCCGGTTCGGAATCGGACGGCAGCTCGCGGATGCCGTCCACGGCGCCCTGCACATCCTCGGCCGCGCGGTTCAGGTCGCGGCCCGGTTCGAATTCCAGCGAGATGCGGGCGCTGCCTTCGGTCGCACGCGAGGTCACGCGCGACACGCCGTCGACCCCGATCAGGGCGGGCTCCAGCAACTGCACGATGGCGCGGTCGACATCCTCGGGACCGGCGCCGGGCCAGGCGACGGTCACGTTGACCTCGGCCACCACCACGTCAGGGAAGAACTGCGCCCGGATCCGTGTTGCCGCCGCCAGCCCGGCCACGATCATGGCGACCAGCAGGAGGTTCGCCAGCGTCCGGTGCCGCGTGAAGTAGGACAGGATGCCGCCCGGGCCGGGCTTCGGCGGGACCGCCATGCCCGTCAGCCCCCGCCGCGGGCTTCAAGCCGCGCGACGACCTGCGCCGGCACCCGGTCCTCGGCCAGTTGCGCCAGGATCCGCGCCTTGACCTCCGACGGCAGGCGCGCGTTCCCCTCCACCTGTGCCACCAGCGCGGCGCGGCGTTCGGGCGTCAGCGTCACGAATTCGGCCGCCGCCTGCTCGGCCGCGGCCTCGGGCGCATCGGCGCCGCGCATCGGGCGCACGCGGATCCCCGCGCCCAGAAGCGGCGAACGCTCGGTCACGATCTCGCGGCCGGCGATCCCCTCGGCGGCCAGGATCACGCTGTCCTCCTGCCGCCGGATCAGCGTCGCCTGGACCGACTGAAGCCGATCCTCCGGCCCCAGGGCCAGCACCGCGCCATCCGCGCCGAGCGCCGTGGCCGGCAGGACCACGGCTGCGGGCAACGGCGGTTCCGCGGTGCGCAGCGTCCCGAAATCGCCCCGCCCAAACCCCCCCGCCCCGCTGTCCCGCGCCGCCCAGACAAGCCGCCCCCTCCGCCCCGCGCCAACCGCGGCCGAGGCGCGCGCCAGCCGGCCCTGGGCCGCAATCTCGGCACCCGCAACGTCCAGCGTGACCGTTACCGGCAGCGGCGCGAGACCCCCGGCCCCGTCCAGCAGGCGGCCGTACTGTGCGGTCGACAGCCGCACCGCGACCTCGAGCGCCGTAGGGTCGATCAGGTCCGCCACCCGTTCGTTGCCCGACAGGATGCGACCCGGCACAAGGTTCGCCCCGTCGAGGATGCCGTCGAACTGGGCCCGGACCACGGTCTCGGCCAGCGCGCGCTCGGCCTCGGCCAGCACGATCCGCTGGCGGTCGCGGGCGACGCCTGCCTGATCGAGCCGCGCCTCGGCCTGGGCCAGCGCGGCGCGGCGTGACAGCACGGCCTGGTCGGCCGATGATTGCGCCAGCGCCGCCGTCTCGACCGCCGCATCAGTGCCGACGCCCCGGGCGCGCAGGTCGGTCTGCCGTACCATGGCCTGCGCCCGCAGCGCCGCCTGCGCCTCGGCCGCGGCAAGATCGTCGCGCGCGATGACCAGGCCGCGCCCGGCCTCGCGCTCTTCGGCCTCGGTCCGGGCAAGATCCGCCCGGGCAAGGTCGCGCTGCGCGGTGGCATCGGCCGGATCGAGCCGCCACAGCACCTGCCCCGCCGAGACCCGCGCGCCATCCTCGAACCCCGGGGCAAGGTCGACCACCCTCCCCGCCCGGGGCGAGCGCAGTTCCAGCGTGCGGCGCGACCGCACCTCGCCATAGACGGTCATGCGGGGCGTCACCTCGGACGCCTCGGCCATCACGACATTGGCCGTGAACACACGTTCGCGCACCGGCGGCGGGGCGCTGCGGGCGGCGATGTTGTCCTGCACCGCCTGACGGAGCGTCAGTCCGGCCATGGCCAGAAGGCCGACCGTCAGCGCCGCCAGCACGAGGCCGACAAGTGCGCGCCTGAAAAACCGCATCCCGGAACCTGCCCTCTGTCG
>DAOLBY010000146.1:0-8863 GCA_035324325.1 Paracoccaceae bacterium
GAACACGAGGCCGCCCACGGTGTCGATTTCCTCGTCGTCCTCGCCCACGCGCAGGCGCAGGCCCGAAGCGGCCTCGAACTCTTCCAGAGGCGCGGTGGCCTGCGCGACGAAAACGCCCGGCTTTTCCTCTTTCCAGGGCAGGCTTTCTTCCTCGTCGTGCTCGTCCTCGATCTCGCCGATCACCGTCTCGATCAGGTCCTCGATGGTCACGAGACCGTCGACCCCGCCGTATTCGTCGATCACCAGCGCCATGTGGACCCGCTCGCGCTGCATCTTCTGCAGCAGCACGCCGACCGGCATCGACGGCGGCGCATAGAGGATGGGGCGCAGGAGCTTCTTCAGGCCGAACCGCCCGGCAGCCCCGAAGCCGTGTGTCAGGGCGAGGTCCTTCAGCAGCACAAGGCCCTGCGGATGGTCGAGCGTGCCCTTGTAGACCGGCAGTCGCGAGAAACCGTGCTTGCGGAACACCTCGACCAGGTCCTCGCGTCCGATGTCCATGGGCACCGCGACGATGTCGACCTTCGGGATCGACACGTCGTCGATCCGCAGCCGCCGCAGGTTGGCGATGCCGTGCTGGGTCGCGGCCGTCGTTGCCGAGGGTTGCGTGGCCCGTGCGGCCGACGCTTCGGCCCCGCCCTGCTGGCCGCTGCCGAGCGCCCCGAGGATCCGCCGGATCAGCCCGTTGCGCCGGCCGTTGCGGGCACCGCCCGCCTGGGCCTGTAATCCTGGCGATGTCGCCGTTTCCCCCGCACCGGACGCAGCCTCCGATGCCCCTGCCACTTCGCCGCTACTGCCCATGTCTCCCGTTCCGTTCGATGGCGCCTGCCGGGCGCCGCGGTTCCCTGTCTGCCAGAGATGGATCAGCCATATGGATCGGCAATCCCGAGGGCCGACAGGATACGCGTTTCGGTCGTCTCCATCAATTCCGCGTCGGCATCGTTCTCGTGGTCATGGCCCAGCAGATGCAGGGTTGCATGCACGATCAGATGCGTGGCGTGGTCCGGCAGGGACTTGCCCTGCATCTCGGCTTCGGCGGCACAGGTTTCCCACGCAAGGGCGATATCGCCCAGAAGCCGGGGATCGTCCGGTACGCCGGGCGCCGGGCGGGCGGGGACGGACCCCGGCACCCCCTGCGACAGCTCTTCCGCCGGCCAGGACAGCACGTTCGTGGGGGCCGCCTTGCCCCGGAACCCGGCGTTCAGCGCGGCGATTCGGGTATCGTCGCACCCCATCACGCTGATCTGGAACCCGACGCGCGGCAGCCCAAGATGGACGAGCACCGCCGCCGCCGCGCGTTCGGCCAGTCCGGGCAGCCCGGCGGCATCCCACCGGGCATCCTCGATCACCGTGTCAACCAGCGGCTCCATCGTCGGCCTCATAGGCCTCGATGATGCGCGCGACAAGCGGGTGGCGCACCACGTCGCCCGAGGTGAAGTAGTTGAAGGAAACGCCGCGTACGCCCTTCAGGATGCGCTCGGCGTCCGACAGGCCCGAGGCCGTGCCGCGCGGCAGGTCCACCTGCGTGCGGTCGCCGGTGATGACCATGCGGCTGCCCTCGCCCAGGTGCGTCAGGAACATCTTCATCTGCATGGTGGTGGCGTTCTGCGCCTCGTCCAGCACCACGAAGGCGCCCGACAGCGTGCGTCCGCGCATGAAGGCCAGGGGCGCAATCTCGATCCGCTTCTCCTCCATCAGCTTCTGAACCTGCTTTTGCGGCAGGAAGTCGTTCAGCGCGTCGTAGAGCGGCTGCATGTAGGGATCGACCTTTTCCTTCATGTCGCCGGGCAGGAAGCCCAGCCGCTCGCCCGCCTCGACCGCCGGACGGCTCAGGACGATCCGCTCCACCGCGCCCGAGATCAGCATCGTCACGCCCACGGCGACCGCCAGATAGGTCTTGCCGGTGCCCGCCGGGCCGATGCCGAAGGCAAGCTCATGGTCGAAGAGGTTGCGCACATAGGCCTTCTGCGCCTCGGTCCGCGGCTCGATCGGCTTGCGGCGGGTGCGCAGCTCGTAGCGGCCGCCGGTGAACATCTCGATCTGTTCGCCCTCGGCCGCCAGACCCGTTGCCGGCCGGCCGAGCCGGACCGCCCCGTCGATGTCGCCTGCGCTGACCGCCCGGCCGCCTTCGAGCCGCCCATACAATGCCCGAAGCACACCGGCCGCCTGTTCGCGCGCCCCGCGTTCCCCGATGACGGCCAGCCGGTTGCCCCTGCGCAGGATGTGGACGCCCAACTGGTGCTCGATCTGGGCCAGGTTGCGGTCGAACTCGCCACACAATCCGATCAGCAGGCGGTTGTCGGGAAACTCCAGCAGCGTTTCCACAACGTCGTCGGCGGCGGTCGGGGTGGTCAGCGCGCTGATGCCCAATGCGGTCTCCTCGTCAGGGGGTCCATGGATCGAATCTGCGCCTCGCGGCACGGCCTGTCCAGCGGCATGTGCCGCCTTGCCGCAGGGTAAGGCGCGAACGTGCCGGTTTCATTCCAGACTGCGCAAATGCCGGGCGGACCCGGGCGTGCCGTGCCCGGCGGCAGGAATGCGGCAGCGGCCGCCGCAATGACAGACCCCGCCGGACACAGGTCCGGCGGGGTCGGGGCAGAAGCGGCACGGTCGACGCGCTCAGGGCCGGCTGGTCCCGGGGACGTAGTCCCTCAGTCCCGTCTTGGAAGTCTGATACCCCCTCACCACCGCGCCGGGCGGGAAGTGGTTGTTGCACACCGGAAGCCCCGTGGCGGGATCGAAGCGCGGGCTGGCATAGCCTTCGGGACCGTCGTCGAGGATCCAGTTCTGGCACCCGTCCGGGTCGTAGGCGATGGCGGCCTGTCCGTTGGGCAGCAGGCCGCGGGGACCGAAGCCCTTGTCGGTGGCCGTGGCGATCACCGTGTCCGGGCTCTCGACATAGGGTCTGATCCCGTCGGCCGCAAAACAGCCGGAGAGCGCGACGGATCCGAGCACGAGAAAGGCAGCGTTGCGAAGGTTCATGGATCTCACCACCGATAGCAGACGACTTCGACGCGGCGGTTCTTCTGCATTCCCGCGGCGGTGGAGTTCGAGGCGATCGGCTGGCGCTCGCCCAAGCCGATCTCGCGCTCGCCGAAGGGCCCCACCGGGCGGGCCACAACGGCCACCGACTTTGCGCGCCGCTGCGACAGTCGGATATTGTATTCATCCGAGGCGCGGCTGTCGGTGTGGCCATAGACGGCATAGCCGAAGGCGCCGGCCTGCTGGAAGAAGGACCGCAGCCGCGCGCTGCCATGCGCCGTCAGGTGGTGGCTGTCGGTGGCGAACAGGGTGTCGGTGTTTTCCACCAGGCAGGTATTCTTCTTCAGGCAGACGGGCTTGCCGGTCTTGGGATTGCGGCGCGGCACCATGTAGCCTTCCAGCCCGCCGTCGGCCCACCAGTGCATGCAGCCGTCATCGTCGATCCAGGCGCCCCATTCGATCACGCCGACCTGCCGCGGCTTTTCCTGCGCCTGCACCGGCAGCACGGAAGCAAGCGACACCGCAGCCACCGCAAGCGCGCCCCGCGCGGCCAGTCCCATTCTCCTGATCAAGGCAGCACTCCCCCGGCAGAACCAATCGCAATTCCGAATATCTGTGCATCCCCGATGGCGCCTCGTAAAGCAAAATGTGGCGAAGTCGAGGCGCACTGCCGCTAACTGTTGCGTTCTGATGACCAACGCCCGGGCTGCGGGCAGTATTGAGCATGTCCTGGAAACGACGCGCCAGCAGGTCAGACCCAAGGGACGCGGGTCAGTCCAGACGTGTTCCGGCCAGCGAATGCGGCGCCGTGGCGGCGATGCGCACGCGAACGATCTGTCCCGGCGCGCCGACGGGATCCACGACATGCACGGCATGCAGGTGTTCGGACTTGCCGACCCACTGGCCCGGCAGCCGGCCCGGCTTTTCATACAGCACCGCCGCCTCGCGCCCCACCATCGCCGCCTGCGCGGCCGCCGCCTGGTCGTTGACCAGCGCCTGGAGACGCTGAAGACGGTCATCGGCCTCGGCCGGGTCCACCCCTGCCTTTTCGGCCGCCGGCGTGCCGGGCCGGGCGGAATACCTGAAACTGAAGGCCGCGCCGAAGCCCACGGCGCGGATCAGGTCGAGCGTCGCCTCGAAATCCGCCGGCGTCTCGCCCGGGAAGCCGACGATGAAATCCGAACTCAAGAGGATGTCGGGCCTGGCCGCGCGGATGCGCTCGACCAGCCGCAGGTAATGCGCGGCGGTGTGCTTGCGGTTCATCGCCTTCAGGATGCGGTCGCTGCCCGACTGCACCGGCAGGTGCAGATAGGGCATCAGCTTCGGTTCCTCGCCATGCGCGGCAATCAGGTCGTCGGCCATGTCGCCGGGGTGGCTCGTGGTGTAGCGGATGCGCGCAATGCCGGGGTTCCGTGCGATCTGCCGGATCAGGTCGCCCAGACCCGCCGCCCCTTCTCCGTGCCAGGCATTGACGTTCTGGCCGAGAAGCGTGATCTCGCGCACGCCCTGTGCCGCCAGCCGTTCGGCCTCGGCCAGGATGCGTGCGGCGGGGCGGCTGACCTCGGCGCCGCGGGTGTAGGGGACGACGCAGAAGGAACAGAACTTGTCGCAGCCCTCCTGCACCGTCAGGAAGGCGGTGGGCGCGCGGCGAACCTGGCGTTCGGGCAGGTGGTCGAACTTGTCCTCGGGCGGGAAGTCGGTATCGACGGGTCGTTCGCCGGCCTGCGCGCGGGCCACCAGGTCGGGCAGCCGGTGATAGGCCTGCGGTCCGACGACCAGGTCGACCAGCGGCATGCGGCGCCGGATCTCCTCGCCCTCGGCCTGGGCGACGCAGCCGGCCACGGCAATCTGCATCCCCGGCCGGGCCGATTTCAGCGGGCGCAGGCGGCCGAGGTCGGAATAGACCTTCTCGGCCGCCTTCTCTCGGATGTGGCAGGTGTTGAGGATGACCATGTCGGCCTCCTCGGCCGTCGCCACCGCCTCATACCCCTGACCCGCCATGACCTCGGCCATGCGCTCGCTGTCATGGGCGTTCATCTGGCAGCCGTAGGTTTTCACGAACAACTTGCGGGGCGCGGTCATGGCTGGCGTCTTTCCGGCGGAACGCGGCTTTCTACCGCCAAAGCCGGCGCGGGGCAACGAAGGCGGGATCGTTTGACCTTTGGAAACAATTCCCCGACATCTGGGGGAACGGGACGCCTCAGGGAAACGGCATGCTGCACCCCTCGCTCGAAGCCTATGTCGCCAGCCTGCGGGAAAAACCCGCCAGGGGGCCTGTCGCCGCCATCTTCGCCGAGGACGCCACCGAGATCGACGGGACGCTGGCCCATGTGCTGAAACTGGGCTTCCGCGACGTGCTGATGATCGCGCCCGAGGGGCTGGAGGCCGGACCCGACACCGCAGCGCGCATCGCCACGATCCGCCACAACCTCTATGCCGAAGGCGCCGTGACCGCGGCCGTGAACGCGCTGGTTGCCGCCATGCCGGGCGTGTGGCTGTACTACGGTTTCAACTCGGAATACCTGTTCTTCCCCTTCTGCGAGACGCGCAACGTGCGCGAGTTGATCGCCTTCCACACCGAGGAACGGCGCGATGCCTTCCTGTCCTATGTGATCGACCTCTACGCCGGCGATCTCGACCGCCATCCCGATGCCGTGGCCCCGGCCGAGGCGCTTCTGGACCGGTCGGGCTATTACGCGCTCGGCCGGCCCGACCCGGCCAGCCACAACCACCCCAGGGAACGCCAGCTCGACTTTTTCGGCGGCCTGCGCTGGCGGTTCGAGGAACATGTTCCCGCGGCCCGGCGCAAGATCGACCGCATCGCGCTGTTCCGCGCCCGGCCGGGCCTGACGCTGCGCGAGGACTTCACCTTCTCGGACGAGGAATACAACACCTACGCCTGCCCCTGGCACAACAACATCACCACCGCGGTGATGAGCTTCCGCACCGCCAAGGCGCTGCGCACCAACCCCGGCTCGCGCTATGACATCCGCGATTTCCGCTGGCGCAACTCGATCCCCTTCCAGTGGTCAAGCCAGCAGCTGATGGATCTCGGCCTGATGGAGCCCGGCCAGTGGTTCTAGGCCGGGCCGCGCCGCTTCTGGCGGGGCTGCTGGCGGTGGCGGCGGTCGGGGGGTAGCCCTGGCGGGGGGGGGGGGCCGGGCTGACCGCGATGCCCCTGCCGGTGCCCGGCGGTCCGCCCGCCACGGTCTGGACCGATGCGGGCACCGCCCCCGCGCCGGTGGTCGTGGTGGTCCACGGCTTCGCCGGCTCGCGCCAGCTGATGGAAAGCCAGGCCGTCACGCTCGCCCGGGCGGGCTATGTGGTGGCGACCTTCGATGTCATGGGCCACGGCCGCAACCCCGCGCCGATGCGGGGCGACGTGACGCGGATCGACGGCACCACGGCCCTGATGGTCAAGGAGGTGCTGGCAGTGGCGCGCGCCGCGCTGGCCCATCCGCGCGCCGACGGACGGCTGGCGCTGGTGGGTCATTCCATGGCCTCCGACATCGTCATCCGTGCCGCCCTTGCCGAGCCGCGGGCCGGCGCGGTCGTCGCCATCTCGATGTTCTCGCAGGCGGTGACGGCGGAGGCCCCGCGCAACCTTCTGGCGGTCGCAGGAGAGTGGGAGCCCGGGCTGCGCGCCGAAGGGCTGCGCGCCCTGCGCCTGGCCGACCCCACAGCGGCCGAGGGGCAGACCCTGGGCGACCCCGCCGCCGGATCGGGGCGGCGCGCCGCCGCCGCGCCTGGGGTCGAGCATGTGGGGGTGCTCTACAGCGCCACGGCGCTGGCCGAGACGCGCGGCTGGCTGGATGCCGCCTTCGGGCGCGGGCCGGGGGACGGATGGGTTGCGGTGCGGGGTTCCTGGGTGCTGCTGCTCTTGGGGGGCGTGCTGGCGCTGGCCTGGCCGCTGGCGCGCGCCCTGCCGGCGGCGCCCCCGTCCGCCGCGCCGCCGCTGCCGCCGGCGGCCTTCTGGGGCGGGCTGGCGGTGCTGGTGCTGGCGGTGCCGCTGGTCGCGACGCAGGTGCGGGTGCAGGTGCTGCCGGCGCTGGTGGCCGATTATCTCGCCTTGCACCTGATGCTCTGGGGCGGGGCGGCGCTGGCCTTCCTGGCTTGGACGGGGGGACTGCGCGGACAGTTTCCGGCCCGTGTCTGGCCGATGGCGCTGGCGGTCGCGGCCTTCTGCATCCTGGGCTTCGGCGGCGCGCTCGACCGGCATGTGGCGAACTTCCTGCCACGCTGCTGGCCGATGCGCTGCTGACCCGCGGCGGGCGCGCGGGCTGGGGGCGGACTCTGGCGCTGCGCCTGGGGCTCGTCCTGTCGCTGGTCATCGCCAGTGCGCTCGATTTCGATCGCCTGATGTTCCTCGCGATCATCCTGCCGGTGATCCTGCTCTACTTCCTGATCTTCGGGACACTTTCCGGCTGGGTCGGACGCCGGACGGGGCTGCCGGCCGTGGCGGGCATCGGGTCGGGGCTGATGCTGGCCTGGACGCTGGGCGTCACGTTTCCGCTGGTGGCGGGGTGAGGGGCCAGCGCGGCCGGTTCATCGTGAACACTTCGGGCCGCCGGGCATAGGCCCCCGCCCCGCCCATCCTCGCGATCAGGTCGAGTGCCTGCGTGTCCACATGCCCCCGCACCGCGTCCTTCACCGCAGCCTCGTCGATGTGGATGGCATGGACCAGCCCCACGACGATGCACTGGTGCGGGCCTGTCACCAGCGTCGTCAGCGTGGTGCACTCGAAGCTGACCGGGCTGTCGGCCAGCCGCGGCGGGGTGACATGCGTGCTGGCGGCGGTAGCAAGGTCCGCCAGATCGACCTCGGACACCTCGGGCGGGGCATCAACGCAGGTCAGGTTCATCGCCTGTGCCAGCCGGTCGGGAACAAGGTTCACCACGAAGGCCCCGGTGTCGAGAATGTTGCGCGCGGTGTCCTTGAACCCGCGCACGGGGTCGGCCAGCAGGCCCAGCGCCAGTGTCGGCGGCGTATGCCCCATCGCGTTGAAGAAGCTGTAGGGCGCGCAGTTCGCCACGCCTGCAGGCGACAGCGTCGTGACCCAGGCGATGGGGCGCGGGGTTATCGTGGCCGTCATCAGCTTGTAGCCGAAGGCGGGGTCGTGTTCGGCCAGGTCGAAGCGCATCAGCCGCGACCCGCTGCGGGGATGGCGGGGTCGCCCCCCACCCCCTTCCCCTCCCCGCGAGGGGGAGGGGAGGCGTGGACCGTCGCCGTCACAGTTCGGTAACCGGGCGTTTCGCCCGCGTGTCCACGGTCAGCTGGAACACATCGGGGCGAGCGTAGTGGCCGGTGGCGTCGAAGTCGGGCACTTCGGCAATTGAGATGTACGACCCGCGGGACGCCTGGGCGATGTAGATCTTGAAGATGTCCGCACCGACCTGGCCTTCGGGCAAGTTGCCGTCGCCGTCGAGCGTTTCCCGGCCTCGCAGATCGACGGCAGTGGTCTGACCGGGGGCGATGCCCAGGTCGTCGTCGCCCGGGTGGATTTCGACACCGATGAACTCGGCAACGACATCCCCTGCCAGGCGGATGCGGATCGGTTGATCGCGACCGTCGAGGAACTCGTAGACAGGATTGACGTTCCCGCCGAAGACGTTCGCAGCGGTCGGGAAGAGCGCCGGGTCCACGTCGGGCCCGATCAAGACCGTCAGCAGCCTCCTTTGCTCGAGGTTCTCAACGTGCCTCTGGGCTGCGGATCGAACTGCTGAACGTCGTCGAAGCTGCTTGCTCATAGGTGTGTCCCGAATCCTTACCGCCGAGAAATCATCCGGACGGACCCCTGGGCCCGACCGCACTCCGGCCTTATGGTCACGATTGACCCCAAAGGGTCAAGTCCCGGGCCTTCTGCTAACACGCAGCCGGCGCTGCC
>DAOLBY010000146.1:8889-9097 GCA_035324325.1 Paracoccaceae bacterium
GCTTCAGGCTTCCGTTGGCGTGGTTTCGCTCCCCGCCTCGACCCGCGCCATCGCCACGAGCTGGTCGCCTTCGTCGAGGGACAAGAGCCTTACGCCCGCTGCGCCCCTGCCTGTTTCGCGAACTTCCTTCACACGCGTGCGGATCAGGATGCCCTTTTGGGTGATCATCATCAGTTCATCGGTCTGGCCGACCAGTTTCACGCCCACG
>DAOLBY010000147.1:0-9001 GCA_035324325.1 Paracoccaceae bacterium
AGCGTCGACACCGACTTCTCGGCCATCGAAACGCTTTACGGCATCGGTTATCGCTACAACGAAGAGTAGCGCGCGATGACCGCCGCACCGCGCCTGTCGCCCGCGTCCTCGCCGCAGCGCCGCAGCGAGGACGTGCTCTTGGGCGAGGACTGGGTTGCCCCCGAACTGGCCGAGGCCGAGTTGCGCCATCGTCGCAGCCGCCGCAGCCTGGTGTCGCTGAACCGCTCGCCGCTGGCACGAAAGATCATCATCTTCAACATGCTGGCGCTGGTCATCCTGGTTGCCGGCGTGCTGTTCATGAACCCGTTCCGCGACAGCCTCGTGCTGCAACGCGAAAAGGCGCTGGTGACCGAGGCGCGGCTGATCGCCGACACGGTCGAGGTCGTGGCCCTGGCGCCCGACGCCCTGCGGCTCGACCCGGCGCGGACGACCGCGCTGATGGCCCGGCTGACGCTCGAGCCCGGGATCGACGTGTTCGTCTTCGGGCGCGACGGCGCGCTGGTCACGCGGGGCGAGGGGCGGCAGCCAGCCGACCCGGCGCTGCCCGACAGCGGCTCGACGGTCATCACCGATTTCCTGAACACGATCTGGGAAGGCGTCTCGGGACTGCTGGCGGGCGGGCGGGCGACGGCGACGCAGATCGACGCCGAGGGGATGGCGCGTGCGCTTCTGCCCGGGGCGTCGGCAGGCGCCACGACCGTGAACACGGGGCGAGACCCGCAGGGCAGCGCGCTGTTCTCCGTGGCGACCCCGGTGTACCAGGGAGGCGAGGTGGTGGCGGTCGTCGCCCTGACCTCGGCCGCAGGCGAGATCGACCGACTGGTGCGCAACGAACGCGAGCAGGTCCTGCAGATGTTCGTCATCGCGCTCCTGGTCTCGATCGGCCTGTCGCTGGTGCTGGCCTCGACCATTGCCAACCCGCTCTCCGACCTTGCCGCCGCGGCCGAACTGGGCCGCGACCGCGATGCCCGTCGCATGGCACCGGGCCGCGTGCGCATTCCCGACCTGACTGCACGGCCGGACGAGATCGGTCGCCTGTCGGTCGCCATGCGGGGCATGGTCGCCGCACTTTACGACCGGATCGAGGCGAACGAACAATTCGCCGCCGACGTGGCGCACGAGATCAAGAACCCGCTGGCCAGCCTGCGGTCGGCCGTGGGCAGCCTGCGCATGGTCAAGAAGGACGAACACCGACAGAAGCTTCTGGACGTGATCGAACACGACGTGCGGCGGCTCGATCGGCTTGTGTCGGACATCTCGAACGCCTCGCGGCTCGACAGCGAACTGGTGAAGGAGGAGGAGGAGGAATTCGACCTGCTCCGCACCCTGTCGAACCTGTCCGAGTACCTCGGCAAGCAGGCGAGCGAGAAGGGGGTGGACTTCATCACCGACCTGCCGCCGGAACCCATCCGCATCCGCGGCCTGGAGGCGCGGCTGGCGCAGGTCTTCGTCAACCTCATCACAAACGCCATTTCCTTCTGCGAGGATGGCGACGCGGTCCGCGTCTGGGCGCGGCGGCGCGAAAATCGCGTGCTGATTGTGGTCGAGGATACCGGGCCGGGCATCCCAGAGGCGGCGCTGACCAAGGTCTTCAAGCGGTTCTATTCGGAACGCCCGGTCGGTCAGTTCGGCAACCACTCGGGCCTCGGCCTGGCCATCTCGAAACAGATCGTCGAGGCACATGGCGGCGTGATCTGGGCCGAGAACATCCGCCCCACGGCGGCCGACGCGACATCCGAACCGCTGGGGGCGCGGTTTGTCGTGGGCCTTCCGGTCTGACCCGGGGGCCGCGGCCATGGCGCATGGCGGTAGCAAGATCAGCTCATGGGCCTGGCTGCGCGCGGTGGTGGACCGCGCGGACACGCAGGCGACGGCGGTCGGCTGGGGTCCAGACGCCGGTGTCCTGATCCTCGGGCCATCAGGCGCCGGCAAGTCGTCGCTGGCACTGCAACTGATGCAGGCCGGCGCGCAGCTTGTCGGCGACGACCGCGTGACGCTGGGACGCGGCGACAGTGGCGCCTATGCCCTGGCCATCGCCGGCCCCGGCTGGGGACTGGTCGAGTCGCGGGGCGTGGGGATCCTGAAGGCCGAACCGCTGCGCGCCGCCCGGCTGAAGCTGGTGGTCGACCTGAACCACACCGAGACCGCGCGCCTGCCGGAACGGCGCGTCACGATGGTGCGCGGCGTGCCCGTGCCCGTTGCCTTCGGGCCGGTGACGCCCCATTTCCCCATCTCGATCAAGCTCTGGGTGCTGCATGGACGGCATGCCTGACCCCCTTCGCCCAAGCGCGGGCGACCCGGCCGCGCCGCAGCGCGTCGTCTTCGTCACCGGCCCCTCGGGCGCCGGGCGGTCCACCGCGATTCACGCGCTGGAGGATCTGGGCTACGAGGCGATCGACAACCTGCCCCTGAGCCTCGTGCCGCGGTTGCTGGACGGACCGCCGCTGTCGCGGCCCGTGGCGCTTGGCCTCGACGTTCGCAACCGCGACTTTGCCGCCGGCGCGGTGATCGAACTGGTGGACCGGCTGACACGGGCGCCGGGCGTGCAGCTGGATGTATTGTATCTGGACTGCGCGGCGGCCGAACTGGAACGCCGCTACAACCAGACCCGGCGGCGCCACCCGCTCGCTCCTGACGCAACCCCCGCCGACGGCATCGCGCGCGAGGTCGACCTGCTGGCCCCGATCCGGGTGCGGGCCGACCACCTCATCGACACCACCGAGATGACACCGCACGATCTCAAGTTCGAGGTGGGGCGCTGGTTCGGCGGACCGGGCGAAAGGAGGCTGGCGGTCGCGCTGCATTCCTTCAGTTACCGCCGCGGGCTGCCGCGCGGTCTGGACCTCGTGTTCGACTGCCGGTTCCTGGCGAATCCGCACTGGGCGCCCGACCTTCGCGACCGTGACGGCCGCGATCCAGCCGTTGCTGCCCATATCGCCGCCGACCCGCAGTTCGCGCCCTTTCTGGAAAAGATCGCCGATCTGGTGCAATTCCTGCTGCCCGCACAACTGGAGGAAGGCAAGGCACACCTGTCGATCGGTTTCGGATGCACCGGCGGGCAACACCGATCGGTGATGCTGGTCGAGACGATGGCCAATCGCCTTGCAGTGGCCGGCTGGCCGGTGTCAAAACGGCATCGGGAACTCGAACGCAGGGCGGCGGCGCAGGCCCCCCACGCAGACAAGGTCATCGGCGCGTGATCGGCATCGTCATCGTGGCCCATGGGGGCCTTGCGCGGGAATACCTCGCCGCCGTCGAGCATGTGGTGGGCCGTCAGGACGGCATGGTGGCCATCGCCATCGAGGAAGACCATGACCGCGGCGCCAAGCAGGGCGAGATCTGCGCCGCCGCCGATGCGGTGGACCGGGGCGACGGCGTCCTGGTGGTGACCGACATGTTCGGCGGCAGTCCGTCCAACCTGTCGCTGCCCGCCTGCGTGGGCCGCGACCGGCGCATCCTTTACGGCGCCAACCTGCCGATGCTGATCAAACTGGCCAAGTCGCGCGAAATGCCGGTGAACGAGGCAGTGACGGCAGCGCTGGACGCTGGCCGCAAGTATATCAACAGCCTCGACCTCGGCGCCGGGGACCGGCATTGAGCCTGGTCCGCCGGCTGCCTATCGTGAACGAGAAGGGCCTGCATGCCCGGGCCTCGGCCAAGTTCGTCGAGGTGGTCGAGGCGCATGACGCCATGGCGCGCGTGACCCGCGACGGGATGACGGTGACGGGCGACTCGATCATGGGCCTTCTGATGCTGGGAGCCGCCCGCGGAACCGAGATCGAGGTGGAAACCGACGGTCCTCAGGCCGAGGCGCTGATGGCCGCGCTGGCGCTGCTCGTTGCCAACCGCTTCGGCGAGGATTACTAGGGCCGGAACCAATGGGCCGCAATCGGCCGGGGACCGGACTTGGACGACATCGAGACACGCCGCCGTCAGGCTGCCGCACGCACCTACGACATGCGCCGGCTGTCCTATGCAGGCACCTTCCGCAACCCATGGAAGGCGAACACCATCCGTGCCATCGAATGGCTGACGGCCAAGGTCACGCTGCTGCGGCTGATCCGGTCCTTCGAGGCGAAGGGAGCACCCTTCGGTCCGCCGTTCTGGCCTGCCGCCATCGCCCATATGGGCATCCGCATCGACACGCCCGCGGAGGAAATCGCGCGGATCCCCGCCACCGGCCCGCTGGTCGTGGTGGCCAACCACCCCAGTGGCGTGGTCGACGGCATGGTGATGGCCGAGATGGTCAACCGCGTGCGATCGGACTTCAAGATCCTGACGCGCAGCCTTCTGACCGGCATCCCGGAAGTCGAGCAGTTCATGATCCCCGTGCCCTTCCCGCATGAGGACAATGCCCGCGAACTGGGCCTTCAGATGCGAGCCGAGACAATGGTGCATCTGAAGGCCGGGGGCGCGATCATCCTGTTTCCGGCCGGCAAGGTGGCGCATTCCGAAACCTTCTTCGGCCCGGCCGTCGAGGCTGAATGGAACGTCTTCACCCACAAGATGGTGGCGAAATCGGGCGCTGCGATCCTGCCGATCAAGTTCCGCGGCCAGAACAGCCGCGCCTACCTGATGGCAAACCTCGTTTCGGCCACATTGCGCCAGGGCCTTCTGCTGCACGAGATCAAGCGCGGCCTGTTCAAGCCTCAGCGCCCCTGGATCGGACAGCCGATTCCCGCGGCGCGGCTGCGCGACTGGCCGGGCGACCCGCGCGGGTTCCTGGCGTGGCTGCGCGCCCATACGCTGGCGCTGGACGATCCGCGCGGGCCCGAGGCGGCAGCCCCGCCCGAGGTGTTCCGCCGGCCCGCCGGTGCAGTTGCCCCCCCGAACGAAGAAGACTGACGCCCGGACCCCCGCGCGCCCCTCTCCGTCGTGGGGAGGGGATGGGGATGGGGACGCCGCCCGGGGCACGGCCCCCCATTGAGGTCACTTGGCGACCGCGCGGCGGATCCAGTCGGCCGTCATCAGGTCCAGATGCGCGCCGCCGCCGTTCTTGGCGATGGTGATCTCGTCTTCGGACCGGCGGCGCCAGGCGACGGGGTCGTCGTAGAAATCGGCGATCACGTCGGCTTCGGTGACGGCGCCAGACGCGATGGGGGCCATCAGCTCGCCGATGTGGTGGATCGTGGTGGCGCGACAATCCACGAACACGCGGCCACGGGCCATGGCCTCGTCGTCAACCTCGCGCATTGCCGGGGTATAGGCCCCGATCAGGTCGAGGTGCTGGCCCGGGCGCAGCCAGTCGCCGCGGATCACCGGATCGCGCGCCATGGTGGCGGTGCAGATGATGTCGGCCGTCGCCACCGCCGCGGGCAGGTCGCCTGCCACCGTCACGCCGGGGGCCGTGGCCGCCAGAGCCGCGGCCCCCGCCGGGCTGCGGTTCCAGATTGCGATGCGCGCCTCGGGCCAGACAGAGCGATAGGCAGCCACCATCGACCGCGCCACGGTGCCCGCCCCGACGATCAGGATGGAACGCGCGTCCTGCCGCGCCAGCCGCCGCGCCGACAGCAGGCTGTCGCCGGCGGTCTTCCACTTCGTCACCAGGTGAAAGTCGATCAGCGCCGACAGCTGCCCAGTGGCATCGTCGTAGAGCGTGACCGCCCCGTTCACCGTGGGCAGCCCCGCCCCGGCGTTGCCGGGAAAGATCGTTGCGCATTTGACCAGTTGCCCCAACCCGTCGATCCAGGCCGCGCGGTTCAGAAGCGTGTCGCCCCCCCGGTAGAGGAAGGTGTCGGCAACCTCGGCCCGCGGCAGGCGGTGCCCGGCCTCGAGTGCGGCGCAGATGCCGTCCCAGGTCAGCTGCGCCTCGGCTTCGGGTCCGATCAGCAGGGGGGGCATGCGCGGGCCTCCTCGGCGGTCAGAAGGCCGGCGGCGACCAGCCGGTCGGCCCAGCCCGGCGGGCCGTCGAACAGATGCGCCTGCCAGCCGCGCGCCAGGGCAGCGGCGATGTTGTCAGCCTTGTCATCGACGAACAACAGGCGCTCGGGCGGCAGGCCCGAATGCACCTCGACCATCGCATAGATCGCAGGATCTGGCTTGATGACGCCCATGCGGCCCGAGACATAGGCGTGGTCGAACTCCGACAGGAAATCGTACTGCGTCTGCGCGTAGGCAAAGCTGTCGACACCGAAGTTCGTCAGCGCGAAAACCGGCACGCCTTTGCCCCGCAGCCGCCGCATCAGGGTGATGGAAGGTTCGATCCGGGGCGAGGCCATGTCGATCCAGCGGTGATACCAGCACAGGATCGCGTCCGACCAGCCGGGGTTGGCGGCGGCCGTCGCCTCGACGGTCTCGCGGAACAGGGCACCGGCATCGACCGCTGCGTTCATGCCGTGCAGATCCACCTCGGCGAACAGGCGCTGCCGGCCCTCGGAGCCAAGCAGGCTGTCGTAGAACCGTTCGGGGTTCCATTCGATCAGAACGTTGCCGATGTCGAACACGACGGCCTGCGGGGTGGGAAGGGTCACGATCCGGTCCTTTCGCTGTCTTGCGCTGCGGCGCGCAGCACCCGGTCCAGCCGGTCGGCGAACCGCGCGCGGTCGGCAGCGCCGAAGGGCCGTCCGCCGCCCTGGCGGAACGGGTCGGCGGCGCGCAGGTCGGCCATCAGGTCGCGCGTGGCCAGCACCTGCCCGATGTTGCGCCCGTCCAGCACCTCGCCGTCGTGGCGGATCACGCGGGCGCCGGCCTCGACACAGCGCGCGGCAAGGGGGATGTCGCCCGTCACCACCACATCGCCGGGGCCCGCGCGTTCGGCAATCCAGCGGTCGGCGGCGTCGGGGCCTTCGGGGACGAAGACCGACTCGGCGTTGGGGAAGGCCGAGGGGCGGATGCCCCCGTTCGACACCAGCACCATGCGCACGCCGTGCCGGTCCGCGGCGCGCGCGGCCTCGGCCTTGACCGGGCAGGCATCGGCGTCGATCAACAGCCGCCGCTCAGGCATAGAGCGCCTCGGCATGGAAGGCCGCGTGATCGGCCATGAACGAGGCCACGAAGAAATAGCTGTGGTCATAGCCGCGCTGGATGCGGAACACCCCCTGCTGGCGCCGCGCCGCCATCGCCTCGGCCAGCGCCTCGGGCTTCAGAACGTCGATGAACTGGTCGGTGGCACCCTGGTCCACGAGCACCGGCCCGTCGAACCCGCGGCGACGCATCAGCAGCGTGGCGTCATGGGGGGCCCATTTGCCCTCGTCCGGGCCGAGATAGGCCGCGAACTGCTTTCGCCCCCAGTCGCTGGCCGTCGGATGCGTGATCGGTGCGAAGGCACTGACCGACCGGAAGCGCCCCGGGAAGGACATCGCCACCGTCAGCGCGCCGTGACCACCCATCGAATGGCCGGTGATCGCCTGCCGCCCCTCGTCCACCGGAAAGGCCGAGAACAGGACGGTCGGCAATTCGTCGGTGATGTAGTCCCACATTCGGAAATGCGGTGCCCAGGGTGCCTCGGTCGCGTTCACATAGAATCCGGCCCCCTGCCCGAGGTCATAGGCCGGGTCGTCGGCCACCCCCGCCCCGCGCGGCGAGGTGTCGGGGAACACCAGCGCCAGGCCAAGCTCGGCCGCATGGGCCTGCGCCCCGGCCTTTACCATCGCGTTCTCGTGCGTGCAGGTCAGGCCCGACAGGTACCACAGCACCGGCACCGCCCCGTCCTCGGCCTGGGCGGGCAGGAACAGCCCGAATGTCATCTCGCAGCCGGTGGCGGCGGAGGTGTGGGAATAGACCCCCTGCACGCCGCCGAAGGCCCTGTTCTCGCTGATCGTCTTCACGCCGTGCCCCCCGTCACCCAGGCGATCACGGCGGTCACGGTCAGGATGCTGACCGCCGTGGATATCAGGATCGAGGCCGACACCCTCTGCGGCGCGACCCCGTAGTGCTGGGCGAGGATATAGACATTCCCGGCGACCGGAAGGGCTGCCGCCGCCACCATGACGCCGGCCTTGGCGGGATCGACCTTGAACAGGACGAAGGCCGCGAAGGCCACCGCTGCGGGGTGCAGGATCAGCTTGCAGAACGACAGCCAGGCGGCAACCTCCAGCCGCTCGGCCGACTTGGTGGCCAGCGAGGCGCCGATGGCGAACAGCGCGCCGGGCGTCGCGGCTGCCCCCAGCAGGCCCAGGAAATCGTTTACCGGCGCGGGGACTGGCAGGGCGGTGGCCGACCAGGCCAGGCCGAGGACCATCGAGGCGATCATCGGGTTCTTCGCCAGCCCTGCGGCCAGCACGCCCAGGACTGACAGGCGCATCCGCCCCTCGCGTCGGGCGGTCATCACCAGCGTGATGACCGAGGAGAACACGATCAGGTCGATCGCCAGCACCAGGATCACCGGCCCGGCCGCCTGCGGACCCAGCAGCACCACAAGCATCGGCACGCCCAGAAAGCCGGTGTTGCCGATCACCGCGCATTGCGCCTCGACTGCCGCCTCCTCGACAGATGTGCCGCGCCAGAAGGCCACGCCCATGGCCACGGCATAGACGACGCCGCAGCCCCAGAGATAGGCCAGTGCAAAGCGGCCGTCCCAGATCTCGGCGAGCGTCAGGTTGGCGGCAAAGCGGAACAGCATCGCCGACAACGCGAAGTAGAAGACGAACTTGGTCAGATAGGCGGTCGCCTCGGGCGAGAAGAAGCGTGTGCGCCCGGCCCACCAACCCAGCCCGATCAGTGCGAAGAAGGGCAGGGTCTTGAACAGGATGGCAAGCATGGGGGCCTTCGGCTGAAGCGCCGGTGAGGGTTCCACGCCGGGCCGGGGGATGCAAGCGCCGCGCTGCGGCGTCAGACCAGCGTCAGGACCAGCCCGATGGCACCGCAGCCGAGGACCGCATAGCCACCGTCGATCACCGACAGGGCAGCGGGCCGGCCGGCATAGGCGTTGCCCATGGCGATCCAGGGGGCGATCAGGAAGGCTCCGCAGCCAAGGCCCGCCACCAGTCCCGCGCCGGGCGTGGCGATGCCCGCACCGGCGAACACATGGCGCATGAACCCCGAGACGACCAACATCACCACG